>JANMCE010000069.1:0-14901 GCA_031360915.1 Actinomycetes bacterium
GCAGATCGCCCCTGCCCTGGCATCGTGGGTGGACGCCGCGCTCGATCGCGAGCAGCGCGACGGCCGGGCGCTGCGAGCCGACCTCAGCTGGGGATTGGCCGGTGCTGCGTGGGATCCGGTGCGAGTCCTCGAACGTTACGAGCTGTTGTTCGAAGTTGGCCTTCTTGGTGAGGTAGGCACGTCGGCCGTGGCCGAACTTGGGACTACGGCCACGCTCGACCATCGGCGCATCCTCGCCAGCGCGCTCGGTCGGCTGCGCGGCAAGCTTACCTACCGACCGGTGGTGTTCGAACTCTTGCCGTCGACCTTTACCTTGTTGCAGTTGCAACGAGTTGTGGAATCGCTCGTCGGTGAGCCGCTCCACAAGCAGAATTTCCGGCGACTCGTTGAGGGTGGGGGACTGGTTGAAGGAACTGGGCAGCGGGCCGAAACCTCGAGTGGTCGTCCGGCCGAACTTTTCCGCTTCCGGCGCGAGGTATCGCGTGAGCGGCCCGCACCCGGCCTCGGCCTGCCTGGCCGCCGATAGTCAACCTGCCGCCATTGCCGGGAGACTTCGTGCTGGTCACGCGGTTCGATCTCTGGCCTATCAGCACAAGTCGTGACTTGTACTCTAAGTGAGTATATGTAAAACTGATCGCATTCCCTGAGGAGACTGTCGTGACTGCAACAACGGTGAAAGAGCGAATGACCCGGGCGAAGACCCGGTTGACCGACCGGATTCCGGCCGAGGAATGGGCGATGCTGGCGCCCCTCATCGAGGAGATCGAGGAGCTCAAGCGGCAGCGCAATGCGGTGGTCATCGCCCACAACTACATGACGCCTGACATCTACCACTCGGTGGCCGACATCGTGGGTGACTCCCTCAACATGGCTCGCGACGGCGCAGCCACCGACGCCGATGTCATTGTGCTCGCGGGCGTCCACTTTATGGCTGAGACCGCCAAGATTCTCTCGCCGGAAAAGACCGTGCTGATCCCCGATTTGGCTGCCGGTTGCTCGTTGGCCGAGTCGATCACGGCCGAGGAGATCTTGGCGCTGAAGCGAGCGTTCCCCGGCGTGCCGGTGGTGACCTACGTGAACACCAGCGCCGCCGTGAAAGCAGTAAGCGATGTGTGCTGCACCTCGGCCAACGTGGTTGCCGTCGTGGAGAGTCTCGCCGCGCCGCGGGTTCTGTTGCTGCCCGATCGGTTCCTGGCTCGCAACGTCGCGCTGCAGACCAAGGTCGAAATTCTCACGTGGGCGCCGGGTTCGTGCGAGGTGCACGAGCGGTTCACTGCCGCCGAAATGCGCGAGATTCGCAGCGACTACGGCCAGGACATCGCCATCCTGGCCCACCCCGAATGCCCGACGGAGGTGACGGCCTCGGCTGACTTTGTCGGTTCGACCAACGCCATGGCGAAGTACATCGCCAGTAGCGGCAAGAAGCGCATTGCGCTCATCACCGAGTGCTCGATGGCCGACAACCTGGCGGTTGAGTTTCCCGATGTCGAGTGGGTGCGGCCGTGCAACCTGTGCCCCCATATGAAGCGCATCACACTCGCCAACATCCGGGACGCATTGTTGCTGAACCAGTTCGAAGTGGACGTTCCGGCGGCAGTTCGAGTCGACGCGAAAAGGGCGCTTGACCGCATGCTGGAACTGAGCAAGTGATGAAGACCGAAACGACCGACGTCGTCATCATCGGTTCCGGCGTCGCCGGTCTTTCCGCCGCGCTGGCTGCGGCTCCGTCGCGGGTGACCGTGCTTACCAAGACCGCGTTCGGCGACGGTAACTCCACCTGGGCCCAAGGCGGTCTGGCCGCGGCGGTCGGTTCCGATGACTCGCCTGCTCGCCACGCCGACGACACCGTGTCGGTTGGTGTCGGCCTCAACAACGACGAAGCCGTGCGCGTGCTCACGGTCGAAGGTGCCGATCGGGCCCGGCAATTGGTCGGACTGGGTGCCGCCTTCGATCGCAATGCCGAAGGCGAACTCGAACTCGCGCGCGAAGCGGCGCACTCGGTGCGCCGCATCCTTCACGCCGCCGACGCCACGGGCGCCGAGATCGTGCGCACGCTGCGGGCGGCCGCATTGGCCAACAAGGCCATCACGGTCGAAGAACGAGCCCTCGTTCTCGACCTCGTGGTGCTTGATGGCCTGGTCGTTGGTGCCCTTGCGATGCACGCCGATCGTGGCCTCGTGTTCCACCGGGCCGGCTCGGTAATTCTCGCCACCGGCGGCAGTGGACAGCTGTACGCGGCGACCACCAATCCGCCGGAGGCGACGGCCGACGGCTTGGCCCTGGCGGCCCGCGCCGGAGCGATCTTGCGAGACCTGGAGTTTGTGCAATTCCATCCCACCGCGTTGGCGGCACCCGGTGTTGATCCGCTTCCGCTCGTCACCGAGGCGTTGCGAGGGGAGGGATCGATCCTGGTGGATGAGAACGGACATCGCTTCGCGTTCGATCATCACCCCGACGGCGAACTGGCCCAGCGCGATGTCGTGGCCCGGGCCATCGCTCGTCATCGCATTGCGGGTCATCAGACTTTTCTCGATACCCGTCGAGCCGTGGGCGATCGATTTCCGACACGGTTCCCCACGGTGTTCGCGTCGTGCCAGCTGCACGGCATCGACCCACGCACCGACGTGATTCCGGTCAGCCCGGCGGCGCACTATCACATGGGTGGCGTGGCTTCCGATGTCGATGGTCGATCAAGTCTGACCGGCCTGTGGACCTGCGGTGAAGTCTCCGCCACGGGCGTGCACGGTGCCAACCGTCTGGCCTCAAACAGCTTGCTTGAGGGTCTCGTCTTCGGGGCTCGGGCCGGTGCTGACGCAGCCGCCGATGGGCCGGCCGGCACGCACAAGGTGCATCTGCCCGAAGCTCAAACGGGAGAGCAACGCGCCATCGTTCCCACCCTTCGCCGCACCATGTGGGAACAGGTTGGGCTGTCGCGGGACGCTGCTGGTTTGTCGGACGCCATCGAGACGCTGGACGGGCTGAGCACCGACGGTCTACACCCCGAAGCTGCCAACATGCTGCTTGTGTCCCGCATGATTTCCCGCGCGGCGTATTTGCGGCAGGAGAGTCGGGGCGCTCACTATCGCAGTGACTTCCCCGAGACCGAACCAGCATGGGCGCGGCACATGGACGTGCATCTCGAAGAGGGGCACATCGTCGCCGAGACCAAGGAGACCGTGGCATGAACCGGCTGATGTGGGAACCCATGGTGCGCAACGCTTTGCTGGAAGACCTCGGACGCGCCGGCGACGTGACGAGCGACGCCACCATCCCCGCCAATCGTCAGGCCACCGCGGCCGTGATGGCCCGAGCTGATGGCGTGATTGCCGGACTCGACATGAGCTTGGCCGCGTTCACGCTGTTCGACCCAGCAGTCGTTTGCGAGGCGCATGTGGCCGATGGTGATCGGGTGAAGAAGGGCGATCGCATCGCCACCGTTTCCGGTTCGGCCCGTTCGTTACTGACAGCCGAGCGCACCTGCCTCAACCTGCTCGGTCACCTGTCGGGCATTGCCTCTACGACTCGTTCCGTCGTCGATGTCGTGGCCCCGCACGGGGCAACGGTGGTCGACACTCGTAAGACCACACCCGGTCTACGGGCGTTGGAAAAGTACGCAGTGAAGTGCGGGGGCGGTGGCAATCACCGGTTCGGCCTCGATGACGCGGTGCTCATCAAAGACAACCACGTCGCGGTCGCCGGAGGCATCGCGGCCGCCGTCAACGCAGCCCGGGCTCACGCCGGGCACCTGGTGAAGATTGAGGTCGAGGTCGACGGACTCGCTCAGCTCGATGAAGCACTCGCACTCGGCGTCGATGTCGTGATGCTCGACAACTTCTCGCTTGAACTCATGCGCGAAGGCGTGAAACGAGCGAAGG
Organism: Actinomycetes bacterium; assembly: GCA_031360915.1. Taxonomy (GTDB): domain Bacteria; phylum Actinomycetota; class Acidimicrobiia; order Acidimicrobiales; family Ilumatobacteraceae; genus JANMCE01. Next base: position 3,876 of record JANMCE010000069.1, read on the forward strand.
GGAAGGCCATCATCGAAGCCTCCGGTGGCATCCGTCCCGACACCGCCGAAGCCATCGCCGCGACCGGTGTCGACCTCCTCAGCCTCGGTTGGCTCACCCACTCCAGCCCCAACCTCGACGTAGCCCTCGACATCGTCATCTGAGCCTCGGGCCCGGCTGGGGAGGCGCTCGTTGGGGTGGCGGCGTCGCGTGGCCGTAAGCTTCTCCTTAACCGGGACTTAGGAGGCGTTGGCATGGCTGGTTCGTACATCGTTGCGGGGGCTCGTACCCCGATCGGCAAGATGAGCGGCGCGCTGGCGTCGTTCAGTGCCATGGACCTTGGCGGTTTTGCCATCAAGGCCGCACTGGAGCGTGCCGGTGTGCCGCCCGAGCAGGTCGACTACGTCTTCATGGGCCAGGTCATCCAGGCCGGTGCCGGACAGATGCCGGCTCGCCAGGCCAGCTTCCGAGGTGGTATTCCGTTGAGCGTGCCGTCGTCGCTGGTGAACAAGGTGTGCCTGTCGGGCTTGAACACTATCTACCTCGCCGACCTCATGATCCAGGCCGGCGAAGCCGACGTGGTCGTGGCTGGTGGCATGGAATCGATGACCAACGCTCCCTACCTTCTCCCGAGCGGTCGGTCGGGTGCTCGGTACGGCAACACCGAACTGCAGGACTCCATCGTGCAGGACGCGTTGTGGTGTTCCTTCGATGCCTGTCTGATGGGTCTCGGCACCGAGCGCTACAGCGCCGGAACGATCTCTCGCGAGGCGCAGGACGCGTTCGCGGTCGACTCCAACGTGCGCGCTGCGCACGCGATGAAGAATGGCCTGTTCGACGATGAGATCGTTCCGGTGGCCGTGCCGCAGCGTAAGGGCGACGCGGTGATGGTGACCGAGGATGAAGGGGTGCGCGCCAACACCACCATGGAAAGTCTCGCGGGCCTGAAGCCAGCGTTCGACAAGAACGGCACCATCACCGCCGGCAACGCGTCACAGATTTCCGACGGCGGCTCGGCGCTCATCATGATGTCGGAAAAGGCTGTCGAAGTCTTCGGCTCCGTGCCGCTCGGCCAGGTTGTTTCGTACGGTCAAGTGGCGGGTCCCGACAACGTCAGCCTGCTGCAGCAACCGAGCAAGGCCATCTATAACGCGCTCGCCAAGATCGGAAAGTCACCGAGCGACATCGACCTGTTCGAGTTGAACGAAGCCTTCGCCGCGGTGGGCATAGCGTCCATGGCCGACCTTGGCATCACGTCGGAGATCACCAACGTGAACGGCGGCGCCATCGCGCTCGGCCACCCCGTCGGCATGAGCGGCAACCGCTTGGCGCTCACGCTGTTGCTGGAGTTGCAACGCCGTGGTGGCGGCATGGGTGCAGCCGCCCTCTGCGGTGGCGGCGGCCAAGGCGACGCCCTCATCGTCAAAACCCTCTAGTCGGTCGAAGCCCGTCGGTGGAACCCTCCTGCGCCACGCACTCACATATAGCCTGGTGAGGAGGCTCACGTCGCATTCCTTTTGCGCCAACGAGCGCCCCGGTTTCTCAGGGCGGCTCCCAGGGGTAACAGTTATAGTTTCGCTACACCGACCGCCTTTTGTCCGCTGGAATACGCGGGTGGCGTGGCAGGGTTGGGGATTGGGCATGTCTTGGAGGCCTTATCTTGATCAATCTTCTTTCGGTGGGTGGGTTACTGACCTCCTTTGGGCTGTCGAGCGCGACCGGCCTGAACGCGTATCTGCCGCTACTCGTTGCTGGCATTCTTGATCGCACCGGTGCGGTGAAGCTGGGCGACGGGTTTCACGGCTTGTCGTCCTGGCCGATCCTGGCCGTGCTGGCCGTGCTGCTGATCGTTGACCTGGTGGGTGACAAGGTGCCGGTGGTGGATCACATCTTCCACATGGTCGGCCTGGTGATCCATCCGATTGCGGGCGCACTGGCCTTCGCCAGCACCACGGGCGCAGTGCAGCACGTCAATCCGACCGTCGCGCTGATCATCGGAGCCATCACGGGCGGCTGGCTGCACGTCGCTCGCTCGTCGGTTCGCCCGGTGTCGACGTTGACAACGGCCGGTATCGCCACGCCGTTCGTTTCAGCGGCGGAGGATGTCAGTTCGGGCGTCCTCACCGCCCTGGCTTTTCTCCTGCCGATCCTGGCAGTGCTTGCGGTGGCACTCGTGGTGTACGGGTTCTTCCGGCTGCGGCGACGCCTGGCGAAATCGCTGGACAGGCCGGTTCGGTTTCGCCAACCCCGGAACGTTTAGTGCTTGGCTAACCGCCTGGAGTCAACCGTTTGTCATTCGGGTAATTGTCGCGTGCCATAGCCGTTCAATCACTCTGTGCTAAATGGTCTTCACCCACTTTCGCGTCAGCGCCCCCGCAATATATCTATCGTCCTCGCCGCAAGGGCGTCGGATTGATCGGCATGGGGCTTGTCGGCCCGGCCACGCAGCGACAGGAAGGCATCGAGATTCGTGCCTTCGACTCCACTGGCTCCAGGCGCCGGCGTCTTCCTGAAGCCCGCCGTCAAGCCGGGAACCACCCCCACGTCCGTCCCGGCCGTCACCGCTGGCGCTGCCAGCAAACTGCCCCGTACTGTTTCCAGCACATACCGCAGCGTGGTGGCCGCCGGCCTCGGCGCCGAAATCGGCGCCCTGTTCCTCTTCATCGACAGTCGTCGCAAGAAGCTGGTCTGAGGAAGTCGAAGAACGCTCGCACGCTACGCTTTGATCATGAACGCCTCTACGCGACCCGAGGGATTGACCGAGCGAAGCGAGACTGAGCGACACGGAGCGGTAGCGACCGAGCGAAGCATGAAGAGCATTAAGGGTACGTGTCATCACGATTGTCCCGATACGTGCGGGTGGGTTGTGACGGTGGAGGACGGCGTGGCGGTGAAGCTGCGCGGCAATCCGGCGCATCCGTACTCGAAGGGCGAGTTATGTCCGAAGGTGAACCGAATGCTCGATCGGGTTTACAGCCCCGATCGCATCCTGACCCCGCTCGTGCGAGTTGGTCCGAAAGGCTCCGGCCAGTTCGAACCGGCATCTTGGGATGACGCCCTCGCGCTTGTAGCTTCGCGACTGCATGAGGTGATCGAACAGTTCGGTGGCGAGGCGGTGTTGCCGTGGGGTTCGGCTGGTACACAGGGGTTGCTGCAGATGTCGTCACTCGACCAGCGCTTCTTCGCCAAGGTCGGATCAACCCGCCAGACGGGTTCACTCTGCGGTGCGACTGCTGGTGCAGGAGTAGCCAGCACGAACGGAACGTCGAAGGCAGCCGATGCGACCAATGTGCGTCACTCGAAGTTCGTCGTCCTGTGGGGCACCAATACCAAGGTGACCAACCGGCACCTGTGGCCGTTCATCGAAGAAGCTCGCGCCAATGGCGCGCCGATCGTCGTCATCGATCCGATTCGCACGGCCACCGCCGAAGACGCCGACTGGTTCATCCAGCCGCTGCCCGGCACCGACGTTGCGCTCATGTTGGCCATGATGCACATCCTCATTCGCGACGGCCTTGTCGACCACGACTACGTGTCGCAACACACCGTGGGCCTCGAAAAGCTGACCGCTCACGTGGCCGACTGTACGCCAGTACGAGCGGCCGAGGTATGCGGCCTGACCGTTGACGAAATCGAACGACTTGGCCACGCGTACGGCACCGCACGGCCCGCCATGATTCGCACGCTCATTGGTGCCGAACATCACGAACATGGCGCCATGTTCTTCCGCACCCTTGCCTGTCTCCCTGCCTTGACCGGGTCGTGGAAGCACCGGGGCGGAGGCCTCGCCCGCAGCGTTGGCGCATGGTCAGACGTCAACGTGGATGATTCGGTATTCGCCGCGCCGCACCTCGCCGACGGCAAGGAACGCCGTGGTCTCAACATGGTGCACCTCGGTCGCTGGCTTACCGACCCCGCCGTCGGCGTGCACGCGCTGTTTGTCTGGAACGGCAATCCGTTGGTGACCGTGCCAAACGCGCAACTCATCCGGAAAGGTCTCGAGCGCGATGACCTGCTCTGTGTCGTCAGCGAGCACTTCATGACCGACACCGCGATGTACGCAGACGTGATCTTCCCGGCCACAACGCAGATTGAACAGACCGACGTTGTTACCGCGTGGGGCCATCTCTACCTTGGCTACAACCACGCCGCCATCGCCCCGCTTGGCGAGTCGGTGCCGAACACCGAACTGTGGCGACGACTGGCTCGCGCCATGGGCTACACCGAGCCAGAGCTGTTCGAATCGGATGAGTCGCTCATGCAGTCAGCGATGAAAAACGTCGATATGGATCGACTGAAGAGTGACGCGTTCGTCCGCCTCGATCTGCCCGAGGACTTCCGACCGTATAGAGACGGCGGATTCGCAACCGCAAGTGGCAAGGCCGAGTTGTGGAGCGAAACCGACGCCCCGGCGTATGTCCCCGCCAATGAGGGCCCCAAGGGTGATCCAACGCTGGCCGCCCGGTTCCCGCTGGTGTTGCTGACGCCGAAGCAGCATCACCGTTTTCTCAACACGTCGTACTCACACCTGCCCAAGCACGGCCCGCTCGAAGGAGCGCCGTTCCTCGAACTGGACGCCGCCGACGCCGCTGCTCGGGGCATCGCGAATGGCGATCAGGTCGTTGTCCGCAACGACCGCGGCGCGCTCTCGTTGGAAGCCCGCGTGTCTGGTCGGTTGCGACCCGGGGTGGTGGCGGTGCCGTTTGGGTGGTGGGCCGATCAGCACGGTGAGCGAGCCACCGCCAATGCCCTCACCAGCGACACCGGCACCGACTGGGGTGGCGGCGTGGCCTACTCCGACACGTTGGTCGAAGTGGTCCTCGAAACCTAGGACCCGAAGTATTCGGCGTCGAGGTCGGCGGTGCTTCGCATGCCCGGTTGGGTCTTGTGGCGGAGCATCGTCGCGGCGAGTTGCTGGAGGAAGACGTTGGCCGGTGTGGCGATGCCGTGTATTCGCCCGAGCATGTTGATCTCGCCGTTGAAGTAGTCGGTCTCCAGTGTGGTCGCACCTTTTGCGAGCGACTGCCAGGTTGAGCCCCCGAGAAACGTGTCACCGACCGGAAGGTCGAACTGCATAGTCGCCATGCGGAGGCGCATCCGCTCTTTCATCTCGTCGGGTTGCCGATAGCGAATGTCCGCAGCGTCAAATGCGCGTCGACCTTCCTCGATGGCGACGGCCACCACTCGCGCGTTCCGTCCGTCTCGACCGCAGGCGGCGTCGGCGGCGTTGCCGAGGTTAACGAGGAGCTTGGCGTGCTTCTGCACCATCACGTCCGCGTCGGCCTCGCACGACAGTCTTGGCGAAGCCTTAATCATTGCGGCCAGGTTTGAGGTCGTCTCGTCTATGCCGGACGGATAGCAACCGACGTCGACCAGCGCGTTATTCGGGCTGTAGAGCGCGGTCACCTCGCCGGGCCGTTCGAACTGGGACGGCATTTGTATGACCATGCCGTAGACCCGTTCGAAACGGCGCAGCGCCATGCGCTCGTGCTCAACCCCGTTCGTTCCGCACACCACGGCTACGTTCGGATTCCACGCCAGCAGAGCGTCGTGGATAGCGCTTGTGTCCTGCGTCTTGGCAGTAATGATGACCACGTCGTCCTCACCCGGCCGGAGTTCGTCGACGGACGTAACCGCCGGTACGTCGATGATGTCGGTGTGCGATGCCATGCGCAGGCGAAGCCCATTGGTACTGATGGCATCCACGTGAGCGGGTCGTGCCACCAAAACGATAGCGGCTCCGCCCTGGTGCAACCGTCCACCCAGAATGCTGCCGACCGCGCCTGCTCCGAAAATGATCACTCGCACGCCGTGCATCGTACGATTTTCCGTTGAATCGGGTCGCGGACCTAGGCCATTTGGATCATCAGCATGCCAAAGGCTTGTCACGGAACTGACACTTTCGTAATATAACTGACATAGAGCTTGCTGCTCACATAATCTGGGGTATCGGCCCTTGAGCTACATGAAGACCGCCCGCTTCTGGCTCAAGGACCGGTACCTCGGTGCATTTTTACGACCGGGTCAGATGTCGTTCGCCTGAGTGTTGAGATAGGCAAGCACGGCCAGCACCCGACGATGTTCGTTGGACGATGCGACGAGGTCGAGCTTGGTGAAGATATTGGCGATGTGCTTTTCGATGGCGCCCGTAGACAGCACCAGCTTCTCGGCCAGGCCGGCGTTCGACTTGCCTTCGGCCATGAGCGCAAGCACCTCCTGTTCACGCGGCGTGAGTCGATCCTGAGCACCTCCGGGCCGCCGACGTGACACGAGCTGCGCCACCACCTCGGGATCGAGAGCGGTGCCACCGGCAGCAACGCGTCGAACGGAATCGACGAACGCGGCGACATCGAAGATGCGATCCTTCAACAGGTAGCCGATTCCTCCGCGACCATCGGCCAACAGCTCGGCGGCGTACGACCGTTCGACGTACTGAGAGACGACCAGGATGGCCGTCTTCGGAGACGACTGGCGCAGCTCGATAGCGGCTCGCAAGCCCTCGTCGCGAAACATTGGTGGGAGACGGATGTCCACGATGGCGATCTCAGGCTGCTCCCGTTCGACGGCCGCGATGAGGTCGGTGGGGTTGTCGACCGCGGCGATGACGTCGATACCGTTGTCTCGCAGCAAGCGGGTGAGCCCGTCGCGCAGCAATGCGAGGTCTTCAGCGATCACTGCCCGCATGGAAGCTCCGCCCGTATCACGGTTGGCCCACCGGCGGGACTGGCCACGAACAGAAGACCATCAAGAGCCTCTACCCGTCGACGCAACCCGCTGAGGCCATGGCCGGCGACATCGGCTCCGCCGCGACCGTCATCGGTAACTTCCACCTGCAGGGTGTTGCCGGTGCGATTGAGTCGCACATCGATCCGGCTGGCCCGAGCATGTTTGGCTGCATTGGTGAGCGCCTCGGCCACCACGAAGTACGCGGCCGTTTCCACCGGCTCGGTCGGTCGGCTCGTGATATGCGACGCGACGTGCACGGTGATGGGTGAGCGATCAACGAGGGACGAGATGGCAGCTTCGAGGCCGCGATCGGCGAGCAACGGCGGGCGGATGCCTCGCACGAGATCACGGAGTTCCTTCAACGCGTCACCGACGCCCTCGCGAGCCTCGCTTACGAGCAGCCGCGCTCCGTCGGGATCAGTGGCGAACTTTTGCTCGGCCATCCCGAGGTTCATGCCGAGAGCAACCAGTCGTGCCTGCGCGCCATCGTGTAAGTCTCGCTCGATACGACTGAGATCGCTCTGTTGCATTTCGACAGCACCGTTACGTCGCACTTCGAGATGCTCGATGCGCTGCGACAGCACGTAGAGCCAGTGGATAGCCAGTGCGATAGCGAAGACGAGGATCGGCCAGACCGGCCAAAAGTAGCCGCCGCCGGCGAACACCCATATCGCGGTGACCATGGCCGAAAGGATCAGGGAGACTCCTAGGTGGAGCGCGAAGCCGGTCGTCATCCGTCGTTTCATCCACCTACCAGGGTTCTCGAACACGACCAAGAACAGACCGTGGATCGCGAGTGCGATGGCGAAGACGAGGATCGGCCATTCGGGCCACGGATAGGAGTTCGCTCCACTGCTGGCGACCCAGATGAACAGGAGCACCACGGCCAGGCCGCCACTGATCGCGGTGTGGAGGCGGAACAGCTGGCGGCGATTGAGATGGACGCGTAGGTCGGTGCTCACGTCCTCAATCCTGCCTGGTTTCATTGTGCTGTACAGCGGGGCGGGCGGGTGTCTGCGCGGGGGCTAACCCCACCATCGTTTGGCGGGGCTGCCGGGTGGGAACCTCAATCGGCTTCCTTCAGGCTGAGAGTGCCCCTGATGTCGATCAAAGGACTGCTCATGCTCAAGAACCTTGCGTCATTCTCATTCCGAAAGAAGTGGTTGGTGTTGGCGGTCTGGCTTGTTGCCGCGGTCGGCTTCACCTTCGCCAACAGCGCGGCCGGCGGCACGTTCGGCCGTGGAGGTGACTTCAGCAACTCCGATTCGTCGCAGGCCGATCGCCTGTTGAACAAGGAGTTTCCGTCCGCTGGTGGCGAGGTGGTTTCCATTGTCCTGCAGGACCCGCAGGGCATTGCGACCGACCGAGTAACCATCGACACCTATCTCGCCAAGGTGAAGACGTTGCCACGCGTGGCCGAGGTGGTCTCACCCTTCGAATCGCCCGAGCAGGTTTCGGCTGACGGCAAGATCGGCTTTGCCAAGGTTGCGTTCACTCCGACCGGCACTGGCGAGGTTCAAGACAGCACGGCCAGCATGCAGGCGACAGCCAAGCAACTCAAGCAGAGCTCGCTGAAGTTGGCCTTCGCCGGCTACCAGTTCAACCAGGGTTCGGTGCCCGACTCCGAAATGTACGGGCTTGCCGCCGCGATGGTGATTCTGCTGGTTGCCTTCGGGTCGGTGGTGGCCATGGGCCTACCGATCATCACTGCACTGGTTGGCCTGGTCATTGCCCTGGCTGGTGTCGGGTTGTGGTCGGCCGCCGTGCCGACCCCCGACTTCACCGTGCAGGTCGCGTCGATGATCGGTATCGGCGTTGGCATCGACTACGCCCTCTTCATCGTAACGCGCTACCGCGAGGCGCTCCACCGTGGGCTCACGCCGCACGACGCCGTGATGGAAGCAGCCAACACCGCAGGTCGAGCCGTTGTCTTCGCGGGTGGAACCGTCATGGTGTCGCTGCTCGGTATGATTCTGATGGGCGTGAAGTTCTTCAATGGCCTGGCCTTTGGTTCGTCTACAGCGGTGCTCGTTGCCGTACTCGCCGCATCCACGTTGCTGCCCGCCTTGCTAGGCGTCGTTGGTCGTCGGGTCGACCTCCTGTCGATCCATCGCAAGCGCAAGGTCGCTTCGCTCAAGGAGACGTTCTGGCATCGCTGGGGTCGATTCGTGCAGCGCCATTCGAAGGGCTTCACCATTAGCGGACTCGTGCTGTTGGTCACGCTCTCCGTGCCACTGCTGGCAATGCGTCAAGCAACGGCTGACGCAGGCAATGACCCGAAAGACTCCACGACCCGAGTTGCCTATGACCTGCTGAGCGAAGGTTTCGGGCCGGGCTTCAACGGGCCACTTGTTGTCGCCCTTGACACGCCAAACGAAGCATCCCTGGCAAAGGCCACTGCGCTGGCCGATGTGCTGCGAGCGACCGCGGGTGTTGCGTTCGCTTCAGACGTGCAGCCGTCACCCTCGGGGAAGGCCGCGGTCATCTCGATCATCCCGACGACATCACCGCAGAGCCGGTCGACGGAGCAGTTGGTCCATCATCTGCGCGCCGATGTGCTGCCGCCGTTCCACACCGACGGGATGATTGGTCACGTCGGCGGCGACACGGCATCGAACGTCGATTTCGCTCAGCTGATGTCGAGCCGCCTGCCGATCTTCATCGGTGTTGTCCTGTTGCTGAGCTTCGTGTTGCTGATGGTCGTTTTCCGTTCGATCCTGGTCCCGCTCAAGGCCGTGCTCATGAACCTGCTGTCGATCAGCGCGGCCTACGGTCTGATGGTGGCCGTGTTCCAATGGGGATGGCTCGGTTCGCTGTTCAACGTGTCCCAGGGTGCACCCATCGAACCGTGGGCGCCGATGATGCTGTTCGCCATCATGTTCGGCCTCTCGATGGACTACGAAGTGTTCCTGCTCTCCAGCATCCGTGAGCGCTACGACCACTCCGGCGACAACACCGAAGCGGTGGTGGAAGGCCTGGCGTCGACCGCACGCATCATCACGGCCGCCGCCGCGATCATGATCTGCGTGTTCGCGCCGTTTGTGCTCGGCAACTACCGCGGCATCCGCCTGATCGGCTTCGGCCTGGCTGCTGCGGTGTTCATCGACGCCACCATCGTGCGCATGATCGTGGTGCCGGCGACAATGGAACTGCTCGGCAACCGCAATTGGTGGTTCCCCCGCTGGCTCGACCGCATTGTGCCCCACGCTGCACTGGCGTAGCCGGCCGCTTCCGTCACGCCAGGTTTCACCCGATGAAATCTGGCGTGACTCGAACTCTGCTCAGGCCCCGACCGTCTGAATCTTGGCGACGGCGATCGGCAACGCGAACATGGCGACGTAGGACGGCAGGGTGCCGCTCTCACCGGTGGTTGCTGTCCAACTGATTGCCCAGCTGACCGATACGCTGGCCGCGTATCGCAGTTTCGGTTGGTCTTTTGAGGTCTGGCGATAGGTGTACGAGCAGTCGGTGCGCTTGAGCGGAATACCTTCGCATTTCACTGCGTCGGTGGCGATGCCTGGATTGAACACGACCTTGGTTGCCTTCGCCGTCATGGTGGCGCTAGCAGAGGGAACGCTCACCGGTAAGACCACGTCGGCCGTTCTGCCCTTGTCGAGCCACACGTAGGTTGGGTACGACACATACTGGGTCGGCATCAAGGGCGACCAGACCGGTTCGGTCTTCGGAATCTTCTTGACGAGATCATCGCGCCAAGCCGACACGACCAGGCGCGGCGGCAGGATGGGGACCCAGTACGTGGTGTTGCCGGTTGAAAGACACGACTTCAGCCACGCCTGCCACAAAATCCCCGTCGCGTCCCTGTACGAATCGAATGTTCCTGATTGGCCCGGCAACGACAACAACGTCCACGTGCAATCCGAAGCCCCCGTCCCCGGCCCCGCCTGCCCCCGAGCCGCCTGTTCAACACCGAAGTACAACGTCTCACCCGACGAGGCCGGGGTGATGTTGACGATCTCGTCCGCGTTGGCATTGGGTGCCGACACCAAAAGCGTTACCAATAGTATGCCGCTGGCCATCAACCGTTTGGCGCGCACGCATTAACTCCCTCGTGTTTTGTGACCACACGTTTGTCAGCGATCATCCACTTGCCATTCTCCAGAACCATCAACGAGTCCTGGTCGTAGGAATTCTTCAACTCGTTCACGATGATGTCGGAACCATCGGGGCCTGCCGCTGGCTGCAGAACAACGCCTGTGCTCCAGCGGCAGTTCAACACTGTTGCTTTCGTTCGTTTCTCATCGAAAGTGATCGACTGAACGGTGCTGTACGAGGGGTCGTCGACCAATTGGCGAGCGATCCA
>JANMCE010000074.1:0-1834 GCA_031360915.1 Actinomycetes bacterium
GCGCTTCCGCCACGGCAGCGGGTGATGGTGGCCGGCGTGTCGGTGCCCGCTGCGATGGGCGATGTCAGCCAGACCACGACGTCTTCAACAAGGTCGCCCAGACAGACGATCATCGTCGGTCGAACCGGGCGACCACCTCGACGTGAGGCGTATGGGGAAACAGGTCGATCATGGTCGCGGTGGCCAACGCGTAGCCACGAACCGCCAACAGTTTGGTATCCCGCGCCATGGACACGGGATCACAGCTCACCAGTACCAGGCGCTCGGCGTTGCATCGCGAAAGAACATCAACAGCGGCCGCACCGAGCCCGCGACGCGACGGGTCAGCGATCACGACATCGGCCGGTAGCGGTTGCCACCGCTCGATCGAAGAGCAGACGAGCGTGGCATCACGATCCGCAAGGTTGGCACGGGCATCCAGACTGGAAGACGGGCTTTCCTCAACGGAAATGACGCTCGCGTCGGCACCCAATGCCGACGCAAACAAGCCGACGCCGCCGTAAGCATCAATGAATGACTTGCCGACCAACGATCCCGCCGCTTGCGACACCGCGTCGACCAGCGCCGCTGCTCCATCGGTTCGGGTCTGGAAGAACGAGGTCGAGGTGATCTGGAAGGTGCGGCCGCCGACTTCCTCGTGCACCATTGCCTTCGGCCCGCTCGCCACGCCGGGAGGCAGGAAGCCATCTCGAAAGATCGGCCGCGGATCAACCAGTACCGTCCGCTCGCCCGACGCCACACCAACCCGCAGGGAAACTTCGTCAGCCTTCGGGAAGCGACCCTCGCTGACGATTTCTTGCAGCAACGGATGGGCCACCATGCAGTCGTCGATGACAACGGTGTCGTGCGACCGAGCCTTGCGGAAGGCCAGCCGATCACCGGTGATTACCATGCGCAACGACGTGCGGAATCCCTCAGACGGCAAGGTCGGGCCCATCCCCACCACCGGCTCGGCTACGCCGCCAGTGCGCCGCAACGCGTCAAGGACGATCTGCTGCTTCATTTCGCGCTGACCCTCCACCGAACTGTGCATCCATCCGCAACCACCGCAACCGGCCCGGGCGTGGGCGCACGGCAACGAAGTGCGATGAGGTGATGCCGTCACCACCTCCACCACCTCAGCGCGGGCGAAGTCCTTCCTCTGCTCGACGATTTTGGCTCGAACCTGCTCGCCCGGCAGGCCGCCTCGCACGAAAACGACCCGACCGGTTGTCTCCCGGGCGATGGCGTCGCCGCCAGCTACAACGCCGGTCAGGGTGAAATCAACGATAGTCACGGGCCGAGAGCGTACCGGTCGGGTACCGTCATTCCCATGTCTGCCGTGCCCGCCGCCCCTGCTCGACCAATTCACCTCGCCCCGTCGGTTCTGCCGGCCGATTGGGCCCGCATGGGTGACGAAGTGGCCGCACTGGAGGAAGCCGGGGCCGATCGCATCCAGTGGGACGTGATGGACGGCCAGTTCGTTCCCAATCTGTCGTTCGGGCCCGACCTCATCGCCGCCTGCCGCAAGCACGCCAAGCTTCCGTTCGAGGCGCACCTCATGGTGTTTACCCCCGACGAGTTGGCGTCCCGTTACGTCGACGCCGGTTGCGAACGGCTCATCGTGCACGCCGAAGCCTGCCAGCATCTGCATCGCACCCTCGGCAACATTGGCTCGCTCGGCATCAAGGCGGCGGTCGCCCTCAATCCGTCCACGCCAGCGTCAGCTGTGGCCCATGTGCTCGACCTGGTTGATCTGGTGCTGGTGATGACGGTGAACCCCGGCTTCGGCGGGCAGGCGTATATCGCGACAATGGCGCCCAAGATCGCCGAGGTACGAGCCATGGCCGACGCC
>JANMCE010000278.1:0-47106 GCA_031360915.1 Actinomycetes bacterium
TGACCGCCACCGAGCGAATCGCCGCTCTCGAAGCATCGGCCCGCGCCCAGGAGGGTCTCCACCTTTATCAGACCGCTGCTCAAACCCTTGAGGAGGCCGTGCGCGATCGCGAGCGGATCCTTGGGCCTGATCATCCGGACACCCTCACCAGTCGTAACAACCTCGCCTACGCCTACGAGAGCGTAGGTGACCTCAGTCGAGCCGTACTCCTCTTCGAACAAGCGCTTAGCGATCGCGAGCGGGTGCTTGGGCCTGATCATCCGGACACTCTCACCAGTCGTAACAATCTCGCCGGCGCCTACGAGAGCGTAGGTGACTTCAGTCGAGCCGTACCCCTCTTCGAAGAAGCGCTTAGCGATCGCGTGCGGGTTCTCGGGCCGGACCACCCGAAAACCCTGGCCAGTCGTAACAATCTCGCCAGCGCCTATCACAGCGCGGGTGACCTCAGCCGAGCCCTACTCCTCTTCGAACAGACTCTTAGCGACTTAGAGCGGGTGCTTGGGCCTGATCATCCGGACACTCTCACCAGTCGTAACAACCTCGCCTACGCCTATCACAGCGCGGGTGACTTCAGTCGAGCCGTACCCCTCTTCGAAGAAGCGCTTAGCGATCGCGTGCGGGTTCTCGGGCCGGACCACCCGAAAACCCTGGCCAGTCGCAACAACCTCGCTGGCGCTTACCAGAGCGCGGGTGACTTCAGTCGAGCCGTACTCGTCTTCGAACAGACTCTTAGCGACTCAGAGCGGGTCCTTGGGCCCGACCACCCAAACACGCTCAAGAGTCGCAACAACCTCGCTGGCGCTTACCAGAGCGCCGGTGACTTCAGTCGAGCCCTACCCCTCCTCGAACAGACCCTGAGGGATTCAGAGCGGGTCCTTGGGCCCGACCACCCGGACACACTCGACAGTCGCAACAACCTCGCCGGCGCCTACGAGAGCGCAGGCGACCTCACCCGAGCGAAGCAGCAGGCCGAGGTGGCCCTGGCAACAGCGACTCGCGTTCTCAGTGCTGGCCATCCGCTGACGTCAACGATTCGACGGACGTTGGAGTCTATTGTGCGATCACGTAGAGACGATGTTGGCTAGGAGGTCGACGAGGTCTTCGACGCGTTCGACGCAGTGGATGTCCAAGGCGGTGAGGCGGGGGCGGGCGTCGATGGGGAGGGCTTCGCCGGTGTCTTGGTTGAGTATGCCGCCCATGTAGATGCCACCGTTCCAGCCGGTGCGTTGGCGTGCGGCTATGAGCCGCTCGGCGAGGTCGATGGCATTGCCGTTGTAGGTGCCAAGCACGATGGCGTCGGCGTCTTCGTCGAGAGCGGCACGCATGACACCGTCGATCGAGGTGGCCGCGTTCAGCAGAATGACCTCGGCGCCGAATCGGGGCAGCGCCTTCGCGAGCGCATCGCGCACGAGGTTGTGGACTTCAAGGACGGCGAGAACAACTCGCAGGCCATCCAGCCGTGGACTGTCCGACCCGCCGACTCGGGAGACGACGTCTCGGATCTGCGACGCCTTCCACGGTTCCAACGCCGCGATCTCTTCGGGGGCGGCGAGATCGACGCGTTCTTCCAGGTCGGGCATCGTGGTTCGGCGCATGGCGAGCAGTACCTGGGCGGCGTCGGTGATGTCGACGCCATCGTCAGCGAACACCTGCAAGGCTCGATCTCGGAAGCTGCGCGCGTACTGGGCCACGCCAGCGCCGACGGCTTCGAGGCGTTCCCAGTCGTAGAGGTTGGGGGCCTTGCGAACCTCTCGTTCGAGTTCGCGGGCGATGAGATGAACCTCGACAATTTCGGCCGGGCTGGGGATCCGTTCGGCCTCGGTGAGCGGTACCGGATTGATGGCGTGTCCGGTCGGCCGGCGGAGCTGCAGGGCGATGTCGCACATCAGCTGCGCAGTGGTCACCGCCAGGTTTCGGGTCCGCTTGCCGGGGAGTTGATCGACGGTGTTGCCGTAGACCATCGAGCCAATCGAGTCCCGCCCACGCAGGTCGTCGAGCGCGAAATGAACGATGGCGCGGTGCTCAGGGTTGCGAATGGTGTTGCCGTAGCACTGGGCCAGCCGGGCGCCGATCAACGTCTCCACGGCGTACATCTCGATGGCCGCCCATCCGACATAGGACCCGAAGTGGGAGGCCTGAGTGCCGGTCCCGTCCTCCAAGTTGGAGTGGGCCAGACCGCCCCGATCCCGGGTCGCGGCGATGGCGGCCAGCGCCCGGACGGTTGCTTCGGTCAACGCAACGTCGTCGAATCCGCCGATGATGTCGTACGCCGAATATTGGCTGACATTGCCGATGGTGGTGATGCCTGCGGCGAGCGCTCGGCAGGTGTTTTGGAAGCCGGCTGGCAGGCCGATCATGTAGTCGCCCGTGTGAGGTTGAATCGGCACGGCCTGCGCCAACCGCTCCCACTGGTCGGCATCGATACGAGGACCGGTCTCCTTGGTGGTCAAGTGCCGTTCGGTCTCCGGTACGCCCATCGCCCGGTCGAACGCCAGGCCGAACCGGTCGACACTGTGGCCTTCGGCTGCCAGCGCATCGTGCACCGTGTGCAGCGCGTCCTCGGTGGCCGCCCACGTCGAAAGCCCAACATGCATGTGATACATCAACCGGCCCTCGTCCCGGCTCCGCCGCTTGTACTCGGCTTCCGACGACGCTCCCTTCGCCCGCAAGAAAGCGGTCACCGGAATTGTTGTTGGCGCGGCAGCGCGGCCTTCAGCGATCAGTAGCGCGGCTGGTTTCATCGCTTACCCATGGCGGGATTTGAAGTTGGTGTCGAGCAAGCGGACCTTGTTGATGGCATCGATGCGGGCCTCGGCGATTCGGTCGGCCGCCTTGTAGTACGGGATGCCGTCGCGCTCGGAAATGGTGAACACCTCAAGCGTACGGTCATAGACGCGGCGCACATTCGCCCATGCCCGCTCGGGTTGGAAACCACCTTTGCGGAAGCGGTCGGTATCGAAAATCGTGCCACCGGAGTTGGCGATGTAGTCCACCGCGTACACGATGCCCCGTGACTGCAGCTCGTCGCCGTGGCGTTCCTCGGCCAGGATGTTGTTGGCCGAGCCACCCACGATTTTCACCGTCAGCTGCTGAATCGTGGTGTCATTGATGACCGCACCGAGGGCGTAGGGAGCGAAGATATCGGCGTCAACGGAGTAGATCTCGTCCGGCGCGCAGGCGGCCACGCCGAACTCGGCTACCGCAGCGGCGACCTTGTCGGCGTCAACGTCGGTAACGGTGACATGGGCGCCTTCGTCGACCAGGAGTTTCAGCGCCTTGGAACCGCACACGCCGAGGCCCTGCAGCGCCACGGTCCGGCCGCGAAGGCTGTCGTCGCCCCACACCTTCAGCGCACAGGCTTTGGTGGCGAGCACCGAGCTGAGCGCGGTGGCCGGCGAGATATCGCCAGCGCCACCGGCGTGGACCGGGAGGGTGACGACGTGGTTGGTTTCGCTGTACAGCGTCTCCATATCGTCGAGCGTGGTGCCGACGTCCTCACCGGTGATGTACTCGCCGCCAAGTTGGTCGATGAAGCGGCCCATCGCCCGCATCAGCGCCTCGGATTTGTCGACCTTGGGGTCACCGATGATGACTGCTTTGCCACCACCCAAATCAACGCCAGCCGCTGCGTACTTGTAGGTCATGCCGCGGGCCAGTCGCATGGCGTCGAAGATGGCGTCCTGCTCGTTAGCGTACGTCCACATTCGCAGCCCGCCGGTGGCGGGTCCGAGCGCGGTGGAGTGAATAGCGATGACGGCGCGCAGGCCGGAGTCGCTGTCGTTGCACATCACCACCTTCTTAAATTTGTGCTGCTGCATGTAGTCGAGAATGCGTGCGTCCATGGTTGTTCCTTTGACGATGGGGTGGATTAGGCGGCGGTGTAGCCGCCGTCGACCAGCAAGATGGCGCCGGTGACGTAGCTGGACGCGTCGGATGCGAAGAACACGACGGGACCGACGAGTTCTTCGGGGAGGCCGCGGCGGCCCATTGGGGTGAACTGCAGGACCTGGGATCGCTTCTCGGGTCGCGAGTGCTCATCGGTCGCTCCGCTCATGATGTTCTCGAAATAACCCGGTGAGAACGCGTTCACGCGCACGCCACGATCGGCCCATTCGACCGCCATGGTGCGGGTCATCTGATTGACGCCCCCCTTGGCAGCGGCATACGCGGTGAGTCCCTTGATGCCGACGTCGCCAGCGATGGACGAGTTGTTCACAATCGATCCGCCGGTGCCCTGCGTCAACATTTGGCGGGCCGCGAATTGGGAGCAGTTGAAGTAGCCCTTCAGATTGATGGTGAGCACCTCGTCCCACGCCTCTTCGGCTACGTCTTCGGCTGGTTCGATGATGTCGATGCCCGCGTTGTTGACCAGTACGTCCAGGTGCCCGTAGGCCGCGACAGTGTCCTCGACGAGTTCGCGGCAGCTGTCCCGGTCGGCAGTGTCCACTCGCAGCGCCATCGCAGTGCCACCGTTGCTTACGATCTCCTGGGCGGTTGCTTCGGCTTCGGCCAACGTGCGCGAGCACACCACGACGGTCGCGCCGTGTTGGGCCACACCGAGGGCGATGGCCTTGCCGAGGCCCCGGCCAGAACCGGTGATGATGACGACCTTGCCGGTCAGATCGAAAAGCGCTGTCATGGGAACTCCTTGGGAACGGACGGGTTAGTGAGTTGAGGTAAGAGGTCGGGCGAGATCGGCCAGCGCCTGGGCGGAGGCGGCGCGCCATGAGGCGATGTTGCGTTCCTTCACGTGGTCGAAACCACGGATCTGATTGGCAAGCGCCAAGGCAGAAACCACCGCGTCATAGGTGGCGTCTTTGCTTGCCGATGGAGCGGCATCGAGGGCATCCAGTGCCGTGCGGATGTGGCCGCGGTAGTCGTCTTGAAGTGCGCGCTCCATACGGCGGTGGGCAGTGTGGCCGAACGGGTCGAGTCGGGTGCCGCGCAGCCGGCGGGCTGCGGCGAGGGCTCGGAACGCGGGCATGGCGCTGCGGTTCAGGCCGATCTTTCGGTGGAGGCCGAAGCGCTCCAGGGCAGGCGGCTGGAGCAGGAAGGTGCGGTCCGCACCATCGCCGAATTGGTTTCGGACGGACTGGGTGAACGTGTCGGCCAGGTGGAGTCGGGCGACTTCGTATTCGTCCTTGTAGGCCATCAGATGGTGCAGTTCTCGGGCCACGGTCATGGTCAGTTCCGAGCGACCGGAAGGCTCGTGCTTGGCCACGGCAACGACCTGATCGATGTACCTGGTGGCATACACGACCGATTGGTACCCGACCAGATTGGCCGCACAAAACCGCACCAGTTCTCGGGCCTCGACTGGGATGTCGGCTTCGATCCGCAGGCCCAACGTGGCCGGAAGTGCAGCGGCGGTATCGTGGGGCGCTGACGTGCGGCCGGCGGCAACCGAGGCGACCTTTTCGGGGCTGATGACGAAGGCACGACCGACCCGGAACGCGGCGAGGTTCTTGGCCACACTAGCGCCGTTCAGCTGGATCGCCTGCTCGATGGATGCCGAGTCGAAGGGGAGCAGGCCGTTCTGGCAGGCGACGCCAAGCATCATCACGTTGGCTGGCATGTGGTCATCGAACAACGCTTCGCTGATTGCTTCGGCGTCGAGGTGAACGGCCGCGTCGGACCGAGTGGACGCTTCGACACGCGAGAGCAACGTAGTGGCGGACGGGCCGATGGCGGTGACGTTGCGGACCTGCGGGCCGGTCGGGGCGACCGACGTGTTGACCACCCGATAGGTGCGATCCGGATCGCAGCGGGCGACGTTTACGTCCTGCGCCGCGGTCACCGGATCGAAGGCGAGCAGCACGTCAGCCCCGCCCTTGCCGACCTGGTTACCACCGGTGATCGGTGTGGCCGAGAGCCGCAGGTGGGACACGACGCTGCCACCTTTTTGAGCGAGGCCGGTCTGGTCAAGGGCGGTGGAATACATGCCAGCCAGACGGGCCGCGACGCTGAGAATCTGATTCACCGTCACCACGCCCGTGCCGCCGACACCCGTCATGAGCAGATCAATTGTGTCACCGACTCGTTGCGTCGGCGCCGGGAGCGAATCAAGACCGAGTGCCGAGATGTCTCGGGCCGGGCGGCTGGTTTTGGTTCCCGGCGTGACCTTCACGAAGGCCGGGCAATGGCCGGTGGTGCAAGTTTCATCCATGTTGCAGCTGGCCTGATGGATGCGGGTCTTGCGCCCGAGGATGGTGTCCACCGGTTGCACCGACAGGCAGTTTGATTGCACGCCGCAGTCGCCGCAGCCTTCGCAGACCGCCTCGTTGATCATGATCCGATGCTTCGGTGTAGCGACCAGCCCCCGCTTGCGTTTGCGGCGCACGTCCGCCGCGCAGGCCTGGTCGTAGACCATGACCGTTACGCCGGGGATGTCTCGCAGCAGTTCTTGGGCTTCGATCACTCGGTCTCGATGCCAGGCTTCCACGCCGGTGGGCAGGTCCGGTCGGCGGAAATCCGGGTCGTCGCTCACCACCAGAACTCGGGCCACGCCTTCGGCGAGCAGGAGCCGCACGATGGCGTCCAGCGGCAAGTCGGCGTCGTGGCGTTGGCCGCCGGTCATGGCGACGGCACCGTTGTAGAGCAGCTTGTAGGTGATGTTGGTGCACGCGGTGACGGCCTGTCGCACGGCGAGGGAGCCGGAGTGCAGGTACGTGCCGTCTCCCATGTTTTGAATGAGGTGGGGGGTGTCGGTGAACGGCGCGGCACCGACCCACTGGATGCCTTCGGCACCCATCTGCACGATGTTGTCGGTGTGGCGTTCCATCCAGATAGCCATCGTGCTGCAGCCGACCGCGCCGTTGGCCAGCGAGCCTTCGGGCACCACGGTTGAACGGTTGTGCGGGCAACCTGAGCAGAAATACGGGGTGCGACTATCGGTCGTGGCCAACGGAATCAACCTGCGTGTCCCGGTGGCCGCGGTCGGTTCGGGCTGCAGCCGTTCGGGCGAGATTCGGGCCAGAAGTCGGGCCCGCAGCACCGCACGAATGCGTTCCACGTCGAGTTCGCCGTGGCCGGGCAGCAATGGCCGATTCGTCTCGTCCCGCTTGCCGACGATGCGGGGAGCACCGGTCGTTCCGTAGAGTGCGTCCCGCAGGAACAGTTCAACGAAGGCCCGCTTTTCTTCGATGACGACGATCTCGTCCAGCCCTCGGGCGAACCGGTTGATGATCGCACGCTCCAACGGATGCATCGCCCCCAGTTGCAGTACTCGCACGCCGAGCGACGCGGCCGCTGCAAGATCGAGGCCGAGGCCGGCGAGCGCGTCGAGCACATCTCGGTAGGTTTTGCCGGCGGCCACGATGCCGATCCAGGCGTCGGCCGGATCCGCGGTCAACCGGTTCACGTTATTCGAGGCGAGGAACTGTTCGATGGCGACGGACCGGCACTCGTGGACTTGGCGTTCCTGTTCGATGCTGCCGGGCGCCATCAGCATCGGGTTCTGCGTGGGCGTCCATGGTCGCCCGTCGATTTCGATCGGCGGTAGGTGCAGGTCCGGGGGTTCGGTCAGGCTGACGGTGGAGAAGCCGTCGGCCACGTTGGTCACGATCTTCATACCGACCCAGGAACCGCTGTAGCGGGACAGGGCGAAGCCGAGCAGTCCGAATCCGAGCACCTCTTGGACGGTGCCGGGGAACAGCACGGGCATCTGTGCGTCGAGCAGCGCGAATTCCGATGCCGAGGCAATGGTGGAGGACTTCGCGCTGGGGTCGTCGCCGGCGATAGCGAGCACCCCGCCGTTCACCCCGACGCCTGCGATGTTGGCGTGCCGGAACGCGTCACCGGTGCGATCCACGCCCGGGCCTTTGCCGTACCACATACCCAACACGCCGTCGTAGCGAGGCTTCGGAAACGTGTTCGCCAGTTGCGAGCCGTAGATAGCGGTCGCGGCCAGGTCCTCATTGACCCCGGTCAAGAATCGGACGTGGTGCTCGTCGAGCAGTGGGGCGATCTGCTGAAACGCCATGTCGAGTCCGCCGAGCGGCGACCCGCGGTAGCCGCTGACGAGCGTGGCGGTCCGTAGCCCAGCGGCCCGATCTCGGCGATGCTGATCGAGCGGTAGTCGCACCAAAGCCTGGATGCCCGACATGACAACGTCACCGCCGTCTGCGAGGTACTTGTCATCAAGCGAGACGTCGGCCATGAGGTTCCACGTTAACGAAAGGACCGCAGCGTGCGATTTCGAATTCCGCTGCCACTTGGGCTGAGCGCAGCACGTGACATCGCCGTTCAGTGACTCTGTAGCATCAGGCGCTGTGGATGAAATCGACCGACGCATTCTGCACGAGCTGCAAGCCGACGGGAGACTGTCGAATATCGAGCTGGCCGATCGTGTTGGACTCAGCCCGTCGCCGTGCTTGCAGCGGGTGAAACGGCTCGTGGAGCAAGGCGTGATCCGTCGGTTCGCGGCCATCGTGGATGCTGAGAAGGTTGACCGCGGGCTGAGCGTAACCATCTTTGCCGATCCGACCTCGAACGCTCCCGAGGCGGTCGAGCGGTTCGAAGCACTTGTGCTGGCTATGAAGGGCACCGTCGATGTGCGTCGCATGTTCGGTCGCCCCGACTACATCATCACCGTCGAAACCCGGGACCTCGCCAGTTACGAAGAGCTCTACCAAACCGACCTCGCCAAACTCCGCGAAATCGCCCACATCGAATCCCACATCCCCATGCGCGTCCTCCGCGATCGCACCAGCCCACCCGAACACGCCTAGACGACGCGCTCCCGTCAGGCTCCTTCCTCAGAGTCGCCTGATCGCTCGCCTCACGCCCTGCAGAGACCAGTACGGCGAGAACCCGGGCGTCGGCTCCTTTGGGTTCGAAGAAATTCGCCCTGGCGTGTAACGGAACAGGGGTGGTCGGGCGTGTGATGTGCTGGTCGTCACCGAGTCCGGCAGATTGATTGGCACCAACGGCATGGAGGCCGCCGAGCTTAGCTACACCGACCCGACCATCGGCTTGTGCCCGTGCGTGATGGCCGACTTCAAGGTGTCCGCAATTGGTGATGACGGCCGGAGCATCGGCATGCCAAAGGTCGTGCTGACCAACACCTCAGCGTCGCCATGCATCGTGAACGGGGCCGTGCCGACCGGCGCCACGCTACGAATCAACGGGCAATGGGTACCGCCAACGAATTTGGATGACACGAGCTACAACTCCGAGAGTCCGCAGAACAGCGGTGGCCTGGTTCTTTCCGGGAAGTCGGCGGCGGTCGACCTTTGGTCAAGTCGACTGAAGACCGTTGACACGGACAAGACGCCGTCCTGTCCGTGGAGCACACCCGACGCAGTGCGCTTCAACTTGCCGTCCGGCGAAACCATCGAGTCGACTATCCAGCTTCCCGAAGGCTGCTGGCACCTCGGCCCCATCACCGGCTGGCTCCCGCAGAGGTAGCGATCAGACGTTGTGTCGGTCACCTCGTCTTAAGTCGAGCGCTCCATCAATCCGCCGATTACCAGGGTGGTGGCGAGATCATTGGCCGAAATAGAGTCGGTCGAGATCCACGAGTTCGACTTCGGTTCGGCGACCGGCCAGGCGGCGAAGGTCATTGGTAAAGCCCGATCGAGAGACCACGATCCGTTTCAGATTCCTTTCGACGATCAGGCCCTTTGGGCGTGATGTGGCAAGTTCGTCAGCGAGGAGATCGAGACGCTCAACGACATCCAACCCGACCCGGGTTGAACGCGCCTTGACCTCACCGATCGCCAATACCCTCGTCCCGCCGTTTGAAGCGTTCTCGACAGCAGCGAGATCCACCTGGGCGCTCCCAACCATCGTCGGGCCGACTGCTGACACAGTGCCGTCGAAGGTCGCATGTGCGGCATATCGCAACGACCAGTCGAGAGCGATCTGTTCCAGTTGAGGAGCAAGGATCAGTGACGCTACGACCGGTTCGACATCACGCCAGATGCGTTCGGCGTCAACGCCGATTTCGAGCCGATGCTCATTCGGTTGCACGACAAGTCGGTGAAACCGTACGAGTGGCTCACGCAGCTCGTAGACCGACCGATTTTGCCTGAGCGGGTCATCCCGACGCACGAGCCAGCCCGCGTCAATCACGGTTCGAAGCGCATGCGACAGCGAACCACGTTTGGCCCCGAGCGCCTCGTCGAGGTCCGACCACCGCCGTTTGCCCGACGCCACCGCACCCAGCAGACCCCAGTACATCTGTTGATCTGCCAGTTCGGTGTCTTCGGCGACGACAACCCGACCCTCCCGGAAGAGAGCAGACGAAGGATCAAGAAGCCGGCGACATACCCACTTGCCAACCGCTCCACCCTTTGGGTAGTCACCCGACGCGAACGTCGGGTAGGCGGGCGTGCCCCCAACATAGGAAAACAGTTCGAACGCTGCGCTGGGATTGGTGTCGACACGCCAGAACTCGGCGGCTGCCCGGAAGTCGAATGGTTGCACGACAAGCTCGAGCGTCGCCCGACCTCGCAGCGGTGCCGGCCCGTCGAGAAGCCGTCGCATCTGTCCAAACGCCGACCCACAAAGAATGAGTCGCGACCAGTTGCCCGTCTCGCGATCGCCGACCGGAACGAGGTGACGCTGAATAAGGGAAGGCACGCTCGGTACCTTTGCGATCACCCGGCCGATCTCATCCAACACGATCGGCATAGGTCGAGGCTTCGGTCTCGTCAAGTGCTCGATAGCCTCGTCCCACGAACGGAACCGGATAGGGCCTGCTTGCCCGCCAACCCAGGCTGTCCACGCGACCGACAAACTCTCAAGGTTCGCCGCCGCCTCGGTCTCCTCTGCTTGCCAATAAAAGCCGTTCCTCTCGCGACAAACGTGTCGTAGGAGAGTCGTTTTTCCCTGTCGTCGACGACCGTAGACCAATCCAAGCAGGCAGTTCTCGAGCGGGCTATCCACGAAATCAATGAGCCGCGCCCACTCCTGCGTCCTTCCGAACAAGCCCTGGGGATCCATAGCGATTACACTATTGCATAATCTGTTCGCTAAAGCAGTCGCCAGTCATTGGGTGCCTGACCAGACCAGGGCAATGCTGGCGACCTCCCGCAACGTCGTGGCCTCAACTCACATGGATCGCGGCAATCCGCCGCCGAATGCGGTGGCTTAGTGGTCGTCTTCTGAAGTTGTTGGGTGAATGTCAGGTCCATGCGGTTGGGTCGTTGAGGTAGAGGCCGCAGGCGCAGTCGAGGGCTTGTTCGGGTGTGCCGGCGAGTCTCCCGTTGGGCAGGATCGAGTTCTCGTATTTGTCGTTGCTGGCGAGGTAGATCGCGAATCCCCAGTACTCGGCGTTCTTGCGGTACGTGAGCCGGCCCAGTGGCA
The DNA here is from genome assembly GCA_031360915.1 of Actinomycetes bacterium. Taxonomy (GTDB): domain Bacteria; phylum Actinomycetota; class Acidimicrobiia; order Acidimicrobiales; family Ilumatobacteraceae; genus JANMCE01. The sequence goes on from JANMCE010000278.1 coordinate 11,311, forward strand.
TCGGGTCGCCGGTGAAGTCGGTGGTCGTGAGGTACACGAAGTCACCGCGATAGCGCAGGCTCAACTCGGTGAGCGTCGGCCATCGCTGTTTGCGGTGGGTATCGAGACGGGCTGCGAGGAGGCCGCGAGTGTTGTCGGGGATCGTCATCGATGACGATCGTAGATGTGTCAGGCAGCTCGTTCGCGCCGATTGATGTAGTCGACGGCAACCCATTTGCCCCGGTCAGAAGGGTTGAACCGTAAGCTCAACGACCGCGACCGTTCGTTCTCTCGATGTGCGTCGCATGTGCGGTCGCCCCGACTACATCATCACCGTCGAAACCCGGGACCTCGCCAGCTACGAAGAGCTCTACCAAACCGACCTCGCCAAACTCCGCGAAATCGCCCACATCGAATCCCACATCCCCATGCGCGTCCTCGGCGATCGCACCAGCCCACCCGAAGACAAGTAGGAGATGCGTCCTGCCGGCGATGTACTCCGTTGCGCCCTGTTCCACGTGCAGGGCACACTTCTTTGGTGGAGGAGTTGAACAACGACAGGTTGCTCCCGTGTCGAGCTTGGAGTCGCGTCGGTCGAAGCATCGATTCGGGCTGGCCTGTCGAGGTCGAGGTGTGGGCAGCGTTCCATCACGACCTGATCGCGACGGAGGGTGACTACGTGTCTACCCGTTTGTTCCAAGGAGGGCCCAACACCTTTCCCTACTTCCGTGAGGCCGGGAGCCGTCGCCTTGTCGACGGTGACCTCGTGTGCATCGATAGCGACGCGATTGGCTACGGCGGTTATGCGGTCGACTTCTCGCGCACGTTCCTGTGTGGCGAGGCTGACCCGACGCACATCCAGCAGCAGTTATACACCCCGAGCCTTTGATCAATTGCAGGTGACGAAAGTGCGCCCGCCCAGGCCGCACCGACCGGGCCGACGCGAGGACCGATGATTGCATTGATGTGAGCGGCGTTGAGCCCGCTACCAATGAAGGATTCGCCGATATGCATGGTGCTCTGCAGTCTGCGAAGTTCAAGCCCATCCAGCAAACGATTCTTTTGGTGCCACCCGCATGAGAAAAACTCATCGATCTCAGCGAGCACGATTTCCCTTGGCCGGGTAGCGTCAACACTCGCGTTCGCAGGGGTTGCGACCGAGGTGATGAACCGGACCGACGAATGGACAGCGAGTGGCGATCAAAGATTTCTCGATGGATTTCTTCGGGCTCGGCGGTAAAAACGCCATCGTCACCGGCGGCAATACCGGACTTGGCCAAGCCTTCTCGCTTGCGCTCGCCAAGGGTGGGGCCAACGTGTTCGTGCCCAGCATCATTGATGATGACGGCAGCACCCGCGAGATGGTCGAGTCCGAGGGCGTGCGTTACGAATTCATGCAGGCCGATATCACCCAAGCTGGTGTGCCCGCCCAGATCATCGCGACGTGTGCTGAGCGACTTGGTTCGGTCGACATTCTGATCAACTCGGCTGGCATCTGCCCGTTGGCGGAAGTACTCGACTTCGGCCGACCCCAGTGGGACGCAACCGTGCAGGTCAATCTCACCGCGGCGTTCGAGATGAGCTACGAAGCAGCAAAGCTGATGGTGCCCCAGCGCAGCGGCAAGATCATCAACATCTGCTCGGTGTTTTCGTTTCTCGGCGGCCGCTGGTCTTCGGCCTATGCGGCCACTAAGCACGGTATCGCTGGCCTCACCAAGGCCTACTGCGACGAGCTGGCCGAGCACAATATCCAAGTCAATGGCATCGCTCCCGGCTATTACGCAACCGCGATCACTGCAGCCACTCGGGCCAATCCGGTGACCAGCCAGCGGGTACTCGATCACATTCCCGCCAACCGCTGGGGCGACCCGGGCGACCTCATGGGGGCGGTGGTCTTCCTTGCCAGTCGAGCCTCGGATTATGTGAATGGCCACGTCCTTTCCGTCGACGGCGGCTACCTCGTCCGCTAGGGCGAGCCACCTCAACATGACCACCGGGCCGTATCTCATTGGCGTCGACTGCGGAACGCAGAGCGCGAAGGTCGTCGTCTATGACGCGACCGGAAATGTCGTCGCCCGAGGGCAACGGGCGCTACGGCCGATGCTTCGACCGAGCCACGGCGTTGTCATCCATCCAGACGATGACCTGTGGGACGCCATTGCCGACGCGAGTCGCCAAGCCATGGCTGGGTTTACCGGTGACGTGAGCGATATTGTTGGCATCGGCATCTGCCCGATCCGCTGTTGCAAGGCGTTCCTCAAGGCCGACGGATCCCTCGCCGAACCGGTGATCAGCTGGATGGACGACCGGGCTTACCAGCCCTATGTGCCGAGCGACCCCGAGGTGCGATACGCCACCACCCTGTCGGGGTATATCGCCCACCGGTTCACCGGTCAACACAAAGACACCGCAGCCAACAACATCGCCATGCAATGGCCAATCGACGCCGACACCTGGCAGTGGAGCGACGACCCGTCGGTTTTGGCCCAGTTTGGTGCCACCCGAGAGCAACTGTTCGAGTTGCAGATGCCCGGTGAAATCATCGGCAGCTTGACGCCCGCCGCAGCCCGACACACCGGCTTTCCGGCCGGCATCCCCGTTGTGGCCACCGCCAATGACAAAGCGGTCGAGATGCTCGGCGCCGGGCCGCTCGGAGAGACCACCGCGCTGGTCTCACTCGGCACCTATATCGCCGCCATGGTCTATGGCCGCGAGTATCGCGAGGCGCCCGCCAATTTCTGGACGAACTTCGCGTGCGTGCCGAGTCGCTATCTGTACGAGAGCAACGGCGTGCGGCGTGGCATGTGGACGCTGAGCTGGTTCCTCGACGTCCTCGGCGCAGAGTTGGCTGGCGCCGCAGACTCTCTCGGCATTTCCCGTGAGGAATATCTCGAACGTGAGGCGGCCCTCGTACCCGTCGGCAGCGACGGGTTGATGACCGTGCTCGACTGGCTCGCTCCCACCGACAAACCCTTCCGCAAGGGCATGATGCTCGGCTTCGACGCCCGCCATACCCGCGGCCACATGTACCGATCCATCCTCGAAGCCATCGCGCTCACCATGAAATTCCACGTCGATGCCATGTGCACCGAGTTGACGACCACGTTGACCGACCTCGTTATCTCGGGCGGTGGTGCCAGCAGCGCGTTGTTCATGCAGATCTTCGCTGATGTCTTCGCGCTGCCCGCCTCCCGCATAATCGATGGTGGCGGAGGGGCCAGCTTGGGCGCGGCGATCTGCGCCGCGGCGGCCACGGGCATCTACCCCGACATCGAGTCAGCTGCCGCGTCGATGACCAAGGGCAGCGAGACGTTCACCTCCCAGCCGACCAACGCTGCCGTCTACCAACGGATGAGCGCTGACGTGTACCACGACATTCGCAACCACACCGATGCGCTGTTGCAGCGCTCGTACCCAATCTTTCAGTGAGCCATGCGGCCGAGAAAAGGAATACCCCAATGACCCTTTCCCGAGAATCCATCGTCGAACATCTGCAGCACATCCTCGGTGACGAGCACGTACTGACTGATCCGCACCTGTTGCAGCAGCGCAGCATCGACAACTTCCGCAAGCTGCAGAACATCTTCGGCGTCTACACCCTGCCGCCGCCCGCAGCGGTCGCCATGGTGCGCAACACCGAGGATGCCGCGGCCGTACTCGCCTTCGCTGACAAGCACGGCGTGAATGTCGTCGCCCGTACCGGCGGCACCGCCACCGAAGGCGGCTTGGAGACTCCGGTTGAGAACTCGATCGTGGTCGACGGGTCGTTGATGAACAAGATCATCAAGGTCGACCCCTACAACATGCAGGCCACCGCCCAGTGCGGCGTGCCCCTTCAACTGCTCGAAGATGCCGTGCGCGAGTTCGGCCTCACCACCGGGCATTCGCCGCAGTCCAAGCCGATCGCCTCGATGGGCGGCCTGGTTGCGACCCGTTCGATCGGCCAGTTCTCCACCCTGTACGGCGGAATCGAGGACATGGTTGTCGGCTGCGAAGTGGTCTTCCCCGGCGGCCAGGTGTCGCGTATCAAGAACGTGCCCCGTCGTGCGGCTGGCCCCGATATCCGCCACATCGTCATTGGGAATGAGGGCGCTCTGTGCTTTATCACCGAAGTCACCGTGAAGCTGTTCCCCTACATGCCGGAGAACAACATCTTCCTCGGCTGGACGTTGAAGGATATGAAGGCTGGTTTCGAGGTGCTGCGTGAAGTGATGGTGGCCGGCTACAAGCCATCCGTCGCTCGCCTGTACGACCCCGAAGACGGGCAGTTGCATTTCTCGCATTTCGCCGCGCCCGATGATTGCATCGTGCTGTTCATGGCCGAAGGCAACGCCGGCATCACCAAGGCGACTGCCGAAGGCATCGCCGAGATCGTCGCTCGCTACCCGGGATGCACCCCGGTCGAAGGCCGCCACATCGCAACGTGGTTCGATGATCTGGTCTGGGGGCCCGACAAGGTGACCCGTGAAGACGAGCGCATTCGCACGACCCGGAACGTGAATCGCACCACCGAAATCTCGTCGGACTGGAGCACGATCAACGAGATCTACGAAGCAGTGTTAGCTCGTATCCGCAAGGAGATGAAGGGCATCACGCTGCTTGGCGGCCATTCGTCGCATAGCTATATCAACGGCACGAACATGTACTTCAACTACTTCTATGACCTCATCGATTGTGAGCCCGAGGAAGAGAACGACAAGTACTACCTGCCGATCATCTCGATCATCTGCGAGGAAACCCTTCGCCTCGGCGGCTCGATTGTGCATCACCACGGCATCGGCAAGGCCCGCGCCCCCTGGGTAAAAGCCGAATACGGCTCCAGCTACCCCATGCTCGAAACCCTAAAACGCGCCTTCGACCCCCACAGCATCATGAACATGGGCACCATCATCCCCCGCTAACCACCCGTTGGGTCCCACACGTTGGACGTACAGGACCTACCCTGGCGTGCGCTCGTCGCGGGCTGCTTTCAGGGCTGCCATCTCCTCGGGGGTGATATCAGACAGCATGCGTGCGCCGGCACGACGGCGACTGGACGTGTGTGCCTGCACCTCATCGAGTTGCGCTTGGCTGGGAGCCCCTCGGCCAAGCCGGTCAAGAACTTCACCCAACTCACGCGGCTGGCCACTTGGGGGGCGTCGCCGGGCTTCCTGAACCTTTCCCAAGGATACAAGCGCTTGGTAGGTCATGACGATGGCTGGTTGCAGCAGGACTGAACCGTCGCTCAACCGTCGACCGATGTAGCGCTCAGCGTTCGTGCCGGGGATCTTCGATAGCGACACACGACCGCGCTCGTCCGGTTCAACAATCACATCAGAACTCATGCTTTGATCATACGGCACGTTGCCCCGATTGTAAATACGGGGTAGAACCCCTAATATGGGAGATGTGAAGTTTGTGCTCTCGCCTGCCGCCGAACACGAGCTTGAGCAGATCGAGCAGCGGGATCCACTGGTGTTCCAATCATTGGTCGACGATCTCACGATGCTCGAGTCCGATGGCATCGACAGCGCCGAAATTGGCGTGATGTTCGGGCAATGGGTGTATCTCACGGGGCCAACCGGTCGCGCCTCGTACTGGATGGCGCCGTATGGTGATGACTACTGGATTGTCGAGAGCATCGACGTTTCGTAGCAGCCGGATCCGAGTCTCCTAAACGAGAACATGGTCGGGTGAACGTCTAAGTGGGCTCATCGAACGAGCTCTCGAAGCGGTAGTGCTCGTGGCGGCGGGGCGCCACTGGAGAACTTCGGGGAAGCCGGGGGCGTAGGTCGGTGCCGACGGCGTCTTCGAGGAGTTTTACGACTTGGGAGGACCAGGCGCCGCCGCCGTACTGGGCCTTCGAGCGAACGAAGGGTTTGCTCGACCAAGCCAGCGACTTCGAGCGGCACGCCGAATTGGCGGCCCATCTGCATGGCGAAACCGAGGTCTTGAGGGCGAGATCCATGGTGAAACCGATGTTGTAGCTGCCGCTCAAAATCACCTGGCTCTCGGTCTCGTGTACGAAGCTGTTGCCCGAACTATTCAGGATCGCTTCGAACGACTTGGCCAGATCGAGCCTGCCCTGCTTGGCCAACATGAGCGCCTCAGCGGCCGCCACCAGGTGGATGAAAGCCAGCATGTTGGTGATCACCTTGATGATCGCCGCGTTCCCAAGCGGGCCCATGTAGAGGATGGGCGACCCGACTGCTTCCAAAAGATGGCGATGGGCCTCGAACACCTGCTCATCACCGCCGACCAAAACCGTGATATCTCCGTCGGTCGCCTTGTGGACGCCACCCGTGACCGGGCACTTGAGCATATTCACACTCTGCTCGGCACAGATCGCCGCCAGCCGCAAGGTTTCGGAGCGGTCATTCGTGCTGTTATCGATCCACGTACTGCCCACCGCAAGGCCCTCGAGTATTCCGTTCGGGCCACAGACGACGGCATTCACGACGGCCGGCGACGGCAGGCACGTGAACACCACGCTCGACTGAGCCGCTACGTGCGCAGCAGAATCTGCCCACGTAGCCCCGGCGGCGATCAAGCCATCGGCGAGACCCCGGTTGAGGTCGGTCACCCAGACCGATATTCATCAGGCGACCATCGACCGCAAGATCCTGCGCACCTGGCCGATGCGCGGCACCGTTCATTTCGTCCCGCCCGCCGACGCGAAATGGATGCTCGATCTGACCGGCGTCCGGGCGCTCGCCGGTGCGGTACGCCGCCGGGCACAACTCGGACTCACCGAACCAATCGTGAACAAGGCCGTCGAAGTTCTGTACGACGCTTTGCATGGTGGCCGCTCATTAACCCGAACCCAGTGCGCACAGCTGCTCATCGACGCTGGCGTTCACACGGCACCAGAACACGGGTACCACCTGCTTTGGTACGCGTCGCAGATCGGCGTCACCTGCATCGGTCCGCAACAAGGCAAAGACCAAACGTTCATGCTTCTTAACGACGTCGTGCCGAACCCGAACGTGCTCAGCCGAGACGAAGCACTAGCCACGCTGGCCACGCGCTACTTTCGCAGCCACGGACCAACCACCCGTCAAGACTTCGTCGGCTGGACCGGGCTCACCGTCACCGACGCCAAGCGCGGCATCGAACTCGCCTCCGACGCACTCACCACCATCGACAGCGCCGTTGGACCGATGGTCACCTCGATCGCATCGCTCGACGACACCGCTGCGTTGGAACTCAAAGACGATCTGCTGCTACTCCCCGGTTTCGACGAGTATCTTCTCGGTTACAAGGACGGCAGCGCGATGATCAGCCCCGACCGGATGAATGACATCGTCCCCGGTAGTAACGGCGTCTTCAAGCCCACCATCGTTGCCAATGGACGAGTCGTCGGCGTCTGGAAGCGGACGATCAAATCGCGCTACGTCGACATCCAGGCGTTTCCGTTCGAACCGTTCACTCGGCGGCAACAAGAAGCGTTCAAACGGGCAGGTCGTACCTACGCTGACTACCTTCAACTCGAACCAAGAATCGCGTAACCACCCGCGCCAAACCAACCTCGGCAGTCCTCCTTGAGCTTCATACCCCCAATCTCGAACGAGAGATATCAGAGGTCGTGTCGCATGACTGGGCGACTCGGGTAGGTGCGGCCGATTTCTTTGAAGCCGGCGGCGATGAACGTTCGCATTGTTCCGGTGAACAACGCTGAACCGCTCACGTGCTCGGCCTTCAGCGCGTCAGCGTCGACGTCGTCCCAACGCTCGGGCGTCGCCAGTCGAGTAACGATGGTCATCAGGCGGGAGCATACGAGCTTCGCACAACGGTCCGTCATCCGTGAGGCGTTGAGACGATGCCAAAGCGGCGCCCGGTCGCGGAGCATGTGGGCGTTCCACCATCGTCAGTCATCGGGCGGAAGGAGCGTCACGTATCCGTCTGTTCCGTGCACGCGGATGCGTTGTCCGTCGCGGATCCGCTGGGTGGCGTGTTCGACGCTCACGACGGCTGGCAGTCCGTATTCTCGTGCGATCACGGCGCCGTGCGTCATCATGCCGCCGACTTCGGTTACGAGGCCTACGATCGCGACGAACAGCGGTGTCCAGCTGGGATCGGTGTAGGCGGTGACGAGGATGTCACCGGGTTCGAGATCGGCGTTCGCAATGTCTGTGATGACGCGGGCGCGCCCTTCAATGGTCCCGGCGGAGACCGCCAATCCGACCAGCGCTCCGTCCGGCACGTCGTCTCGTCGATAGCTCCCGGCGACGGCTTCGCCGTCTGAGGTGAGGACCCTGGGCGGCGTGAGTGCCTGGTAGGAACGGAAGGCCTCTTTGCGTTGATCGATGAGTTGCTGGTCGACATGCTCCGTGCGGACGACGTCTTGGAGCTCGCCGAACCGAAGGTAGAAGATGTCGTCCTTCTCAGGCAGCACTCCCTCCTTGACGAGACGCTCGGCCTCCGCGAGAAGGGCTTGTTTGTAGATGAAGTAGCGGCTGACCATGCCGTACTTCGGGTACTCCCGATACCCCATGAACGTCCGGACGCGGTCGATCATCTGTTTGGTTTCTGCGGCTTTCCGATCTCCGTCAGGCAGGGCTCGCAAACGCAGCAGCACCTCGTGCTCTTTCGTCGACGCCTCCTGGCGACCTTGCTCGAAGCGGCGCCGAGCTTCGCCCGGCTCGACGTTCTTCACATGGGCGAGGATCATCGGGATGAGCGTTGTTGGTTGCTCGCTCCAACGTGGTCTGGTGATGTCGATCTCGCCGGCACAGCGCATGCCGTACCGGTCCAGAAAACCCGCGATGGCCGCTCGTGCTTCGTGCCCACCGTCGAGTCCGTCCAGTTCGTCGAGGAAGCCGGTGTGGTCGACCTTCTGGAGGAAGGCCACGACGTCCGGGTGTGGCCGGATCGCGTCGGCGACGTCAAGGAGCGCAAGCCCCATCTCGGACGTGACGTTGTGGGGAACGGACTGCGCGAGGGTATCGGCCAGGTTCTTCTCACCCAGCCATGTCAGCAAGTGCTCGTTGATCCACCACGTGGCCTCCATGGCGGTCATGTACACCTGTCGGCTTCGCGGATCGAACAGCAAGCGCTTCAGCTCATGCATGTCGGACAGCACGAAGTCGAACAACTCGGCGCCCCGCTTGGTTTCGATCTCGCGTCGACACGCGGCGATCGAAGCAACGCTCTGGTCGATCAGCTCAGTAACGATCGCAGGTGCGGCGTCGAGTAAGACAGTGGGGCCGACCGCCGGCGGCGGTACGGGAGCATCGTCCGGCGGCGGCGGGATGAAGTCGCTGCGGTCGATGACTGTCTGCAACGCGTCCCGAAGCAGCGGGTCCAACTTGCCGGAGAGGTCGAGGAAATCGGTCCGGCTCGACGGCGCGGCCAACCGCGCTGTGACGTCGACGAACAACCGACCACCGGCCTCGGACATCGGCGCCGGCGTCGTCATCTGCCACAGCGACAACCCAAGCGGTCTCATGGCGTCGGTCATCATCTGGTTGTGCCCGACCGAGATGTACACATGGTTCGCGTCGTCGCCGGCTGAGGGGATCGGGAACCCCGTGGTGATCGGGTAATCGGACATGTTGACTCCTGTTCGGAACCTGACGTGGCGACATTATACGGAGGATTATACTCCGGTTAGTCGTGGTGGCAACCTAGACTGCGATCGCTCACCGGGTATCGATCACGTCGCCGGAAGCCAAACGGCTGCGAGCTCGAACCGGAGAAAGCAGGACTGGATGCGTGCCGACGCACGACGTAACCGCGAGCTACTCCTTAACGCCGCGGTCGAGTTGATCCTCGAGGTGGGCGGCGAACCGGCGCGCGACGCAATCGCGAACCGGGCCGAAGTGGGCATCGGAACGCTCTACCGACATTTCCCCGACCAGCAGTCGCTCTTACACGCCGTCGCACTACACGTGTTGGATCGCAGCATCGCAGCCGGTGAAAGCGCACTCGCCGATTCCGCCAACGGCGGCGACGCGCTACGGAGGTACATGCACCTCGCTGTCGACCACGGTGTTGGGGTTCTCAACCTCATCTACCCGCTCCTCGACCAGGCGAACTGGCCTGAGCAGCGGGCACGAGCCGGATCGCTACTCAACACCATCGTCGATCGCGCCCAACGCGAAGGCCTGCTACGACCAGACGTCACCGCGAACGACGTCGGCTTCGCTATCATCCGCGCCGGCCGCCCACTCGCCCTCGGCCTTCCCCCCGCCGACGAACGAGCACTCGCTCATCGCCACGTCGACATCTGCGTCGACGGACTCGCCCTCGACGCCGGCTGACCCTTCTCGAGCTGCGATCCCATCTAACACTCCTCCTGCGGGTAGAGCATGGAACCGTCGATGCGTACAGGTCAACTCTGCATACGCGATCGGGGTCGGCGGACAATGAGGGCGAGCCCGACAACGAGTGCTGGAATGTTGAGAGCGAACGCGAAGTACGTGGGCGTCGCAACCGAGATGACCAGCAACAGACCTGCCCAGCAGAGGTGGCCCTTGTGAATGAGCCAAGCGGCTCCAACTGCACTCACCGGACACGCAATCGAGAAGGTGGTAACCAACACGCGGGCGTCTCGATTGACGTCAGACAGCGCCGACATTGCGATCGCGAAGCCAACAATGGCCCACACGACTGCACCAACGGCGATGACATTTTCGTAGGTCGATGAATCCTTCTTCTGAAACGTGGAACGATTCGACATGGTGCTCCCCGAGATGTGGCATCAAGATGCGATCGGAAGGGCACCGGTCAGGTCTGGTGAGGCCGTTACTCGACCAGAGATAGGCTATTCGCTTTTGTTCTTTCGCGTCGGAAGTCGTGACCGGGCAGTGGCGTCACCGGGTGGTGACCTGGAAGCCGTCGCAACGCGGCGCGCACCACGATGCGCGACGACCGAGCCCGACAGTCACTCGGCCGGCATGCCACCTACATCGTCACAGCCATCCTCGCCAGTGGGCGAACAAGCCGCTCCGCGTTGAAGCGCAAAGACAAAAGGCTATGGCTTGCTGTGTTCGAACGTGAGCGGATGGCGGGCGCGGGGAACGTGACGCGTGAAGCGAGTGGCCCGTCTTCGGACCCGGTGCTCGTGGCTCGCTGCAGGCCCTGCGCTGGGTCAGATCGATGGGTTCCGACCGTCACCCCTTGAACTCGCCCTCCACCGGCAGCATTCTTGTTGAGCCATACGAGGTTCAGAGGGCTTGGCGGTGCTGGTCGCTGGCGGTCAGCGGGTGTCGTGTTCGAGGGCGAGTCGCGCACAGCTTGCGCAGATGCCGACTCCCGGCCCGCATAAGTGGGTGTTGGGGTTGCCGCAGAACGAGCAGTTGCGGGGGCGCCGATCTCGGCGTCGGCGCTTGATGACGCGATCTCCGATGCATTGAGCGAGTTCGCGCTTGACGCCGGCAACGTCGACGTCGAGTTGCTCAAGAAGACGTCTCGCCGATGACCCGGGGTCGGTGGCCAGGACGAACAGGACGTGCTCGGTGCCGACGTAGTCATGGCCTCGCTCGACCGCGAACAACGTGGCACCGCGCAGCGCACATCTGAAGGCGTCCGATTCGTGTGGCGGCGCGCTTGCCGTTTGCGATCGCGGCGGGGTGGTGAGTCCGGCAACGCGGCTCAGGTTGTCGGGCGTGACACCGAGGCGATGTAAGGCGTTCGCGGCGACGCCTTCGTTCGATGCGAGCGCGACGAGCAGATGGGCGAGGGCGATCTCATCGCTTCCATGTTGCTGGGCGAGCACGGCCGCGGCGTGAACGCATTGTTGCAACCTGGGCGTGAACCGCTCGCGTCCGGCGAGCGTGGCTCGGTCGGCGAAGCGTTCGCGCGCGGCTTGTTTGCTGACACCGAGGCGTTCGCCGATCGCGGTCCATGAGTGACCGGCTTGGCGGGCCTCGGCGACGAAGTGGTCGACGAGCGCATCGGCGTTCGCCGTCAGCTCCTCGCTGTGTGCTTTCGCTGTCGCGAGGAGATCCAACGGGTCCTCACTCGGCGACGAGTGTCGAACCGCATTAATGAGCTCGGAGGTGCTGACCATACGACAAGGTTAGCTTGTCGAACCCGGTGGGACAAGGGCTCCTTGTCCCACCGGTGCGCTTCGTGGTGTCGCCGAACAACCGACGCCTCTGGCAGAACGTCACCGCGCTAGTCGGTGTCGTCGTGCGATAGCTCGATGCCGTGCCGTGGCGCATCTGTTGTGGCGGCTTTGGTCACGGCACCTTCGCCGAGGCCGTGCTGAACATCGTGTGAAGCTCAACGAGGCTCCTGTTGTTGGTTGGCTGTCGTTGTCGGACGGGGATCCTTCGCGGTGTGCGCGGTCGGGCTTGGCTACTCGTGCTCGATTGCTCGGGACCATCCGCATTGTGTGTTGGTCGCCACTTCGAATCCCGAGCGTTGCAGTAGGGCGATCAGATCCGTTTCGTCGGGCGTGGTGTAGGCCAACAGCCGTTGTGCGCCTCCTTGGAGCAGCCAACGGGCACCGTAGTGAAGCAGTTGCGTGGCGATCCCTCGACGACGGTGGTCTTCGTGAACCCAAAGGTTGCCGATGTCGGCGAACACCGTGCCGACACTTCGCTCGGGCCGGTCGAGGCGCTCCACCTCGATGTAGCCGACAAGGTCGCCGTTGATCGTCGCCGAACAGCGCGTGCCGTTGATGCCCACGGACCGTCCAACGACAACCCCCGGCACAGCTACGCCGACTCGGCCGCCAAGGTCGTTGAGGTCAGCGATGAGAACCGTTTCCGTTCGCTGAGGCTGAGGGATGAATCCGTGTCGAAGGAGCAGCGAGGTGACGTGCGGCCACTGCTCGGGAACCCCGTAGATGCCTGGGGCAGGGAGCGATCCGTCGGCGAGTTGACGGGTGCTGGTCCAGCTGTGCAACTGCTCGATGCATGCGACTGCGAGCGCGTCGGCGGCGTCTTGACCGTCGGTCCAGTGCCGGTTGCCAGTTGGGGCCAATGGCCAGAAGACCAGCCACCGGATTTCACCAACCCCACGATAGGACTCGCCGACATCGGTATCGTCTCGGTAGCGGACGAGTAGGGCGGCCGCCGCGATCGAGCCGTTCTGCTCGGCAACCAACGGTCGCCGTTCAGCCACCCACGGGTCGACGATGAACTCGCCCGGTTCGCGTTCGAACTGGCTGAGGACAGTGTTCACCGGAACCGTGCAACCCGGCAACACCGCGGCGCAGTGGGCGTTGACGAGTCCCGCCACGTGATCCCGGTCGTTCTTGCGGAATGGGCGCACGACGACTTCGGTCATGAGGTCTCCAAGGTGGGCACCGACTACACGTCGGCGAATCGGACTCCGAAGACCGCTACCGATGCGGCACGTGCGAACCTTATCTTCACTGACGCCCGCGGCTCCATCCCGCCGCCAGGTCAGCGATTTTGGCGTTCAAGTGGTTCGGTGGTTCAGCCACCAGAAGCAGGCGATGGCGGTAAGACAGCGAGCGTGACGAACAGGCCGAGCTCGGTGGTTTGCTGCGGCTAGATTTGGTGGCGGGGTGTGGACCTGGGCGATGTCGTGGATGCCGAACCGCTGCGCGCAGTCGGCGAGAGCAGCGTCCACTTCTTGGGTCGCCCGCGTGATGTTGCAGGCGGCAATGAGTCTCCCTCCGCGGCAGACTTCGACAGTGTCTGCCCGGCTGCATCGACGGTGGGACGAGAGAATCCAACCGCCGAGTTCCAACGCCGGCGTCGATCGCCTCGTCCTCGATGCCCCCACCACACCCAACCACTCCACCGACGCCACCATCGACCTCGGTGCCTCCATCATCCAACAGAACCAAACGAACAAAGGACACTGACATCATGACGAACGACCCCAAAAACGACTCCGCAGACGCCACCTCCTGGCACGACACGGACCAAGCAGCGGGACTTGCGCCCATTCGATTCCTTGAGGGCGCATGGCACGGCGAAGGGCAGGGCCCGTACGGTCCCTACGCGCTAGACGCCACCGTCGAGATCAGGGGACGGTGGCTGCTGCTGACCTATCAGATCAGCGAGCCGACCTCCCACGACGTCTTCTATGTCTCCACCCAAGTGTACGGCTACGACGACGACGGCCTCGTCCTTCAGCTCTTCGATACCGCCGGGTTCTTCGCATTCCGTGGTGTCGTTCTCGATGACGGCGGGGTGCGCTTCGACTGGACGAACGAGGATCGTCAGGAGGGCGAAGACTTCTGGAAACGGTCGGAGTTCCACCCTCAAGATGGTCGCCTCAACTTCCGGTACGACTCGATGGAGCCAGGCCAATCCGACGATGCCTCCGAAGAGCTTTTGACGTTCGAGGGCCTATGGATAGCCGGCGAACGACCAACATGAAACGGTGATAACGCGGCCGGTCGGAACAATGATCCGGTCGCGGAGCTGACAATGGGAGCGGGCTCCGATGTCAATGCGCACAGTCTGTTCGACAGCCATACTGACGCCGTTGAACTGGGCGGCCAGCATTCGACTGCGGGTTGGGGGACCGCTTCTCTCGTCGTCGCTGGTAGGCGTTTAGCTCTCAACAGGGGGTAGGAAAGCACCTGATCCCGGAAGGCCACCCGGCCACGGTTCAAGGAGTAAATCATGGCGAATAACAATGCCGATTGGCGTTCGCAGGAGGCCCGCCTCAACGCCTTCCCGCAGTATCGCGCCGGGCCACGACGTGCACTTCATCCACGTACGTTCCGGTGAGGCGTCAGCGCTTCCCTTGTTGCTCACTCATGGCTGGCCCGGATCGATCGTTGAGTTTCTCGACGTCATCGGTCCGCTGGTCGACCCGGTCGCCCACGGCGGCGAGGCGGCCGACGCCTTCGATGTCGTCGTGCCGACTATCCCCGGGGTTCGGGTTTTCCGCTCCCACCGTCGATGCGTGGTCGGTGCAACGCGTCGCCCCGGCATGGGCCGAGTTGATGCGGCGTCTCGGCTACGACAGCTACACCGCACACGGGGGCGATTTCGGTTCGGCGATATCTCGAGAGCTGGGGCTCGTCGACGCTGAGCATGTCGTCGCGCTTCACCTGACGCAGCTGTTGTCGGCGAGTGTCACCGCCGAAACGGCTGACTTTTCCGACCCAGCGGAAGGGCGATCCGTTGAACAGGGCTACCGTTACCAGTACCAGCTTGGAGGGTACGGATGCTCCAATCCAGTCGGCCACAAACGCTCTCGTACGCACTCACGGACTCACCCTCGGACAGCTTGCCTGGATCGTTGAACGGTTCAAAGACTGGACCGACTCAACCGACGTACCCGAGGACGCGGTCGACCGCGAGACCATGCTTACCAACGTAATGATCTACTGGCTCAACGGCACCGCCGGATCATCGGCCCGGTACTCTAAAGAAGGCGCCGCCACCTGGGGCCAACCACCGACGCCATCCACCGTGCCGACCGCTGTCGCAGTGCTCCCGCACGACATTGGATCACCCGTCCGAAGGATCGCCGAACAGACCGACAACATAATACGGTGGGTCGAGTTCGAACGCGGAGGACACTTCGCCGCAATGGAGGAACCCGACCTGATCGTGGCCGACCTCCGAGACGCGCTCAAATCCTTCCGTTGACATCGAAGAACACGCCACGGTTGCGTCGCCGAGATGTTGAGGGGTGCTCGACTGGGGTGTCACGGACCGCGTTGCTGAAATCCCAACCGGCCGCGGATGCGACTTCGTCACTGTCGACACCGCAATCGGCCTCGCTCAGGCCGCGGTCCTGCACATCACCATCTGAACCGCCCGATGCCGCTCACTAAACTCGACGCCGCTCATTGGAGGCTTCGCAACCAGCGACTCACCGGCGACGTGGCGGCGGACCCGTTGATGGTGGTGCGCGAATTTTGCGGGGTCCAACCGGAGAATTACTCGCAGGCATCGTGGGCGATCGCCACCCGCAGCGCCGAGGTGACCGAGACTTCGTTTTCGCGACTCTACGACGACGGTCATCTCCTGCGAACTCATGTGCTCCGCCCGACATGGCATTTCGTTCTGCCCGATGACATCAGCTGGCTCCTCGATCTAAGCCGCCCACGCGTGCAACGCAGTTGGGAACGCCAACTCGAACAATACGGCATCGACCAAACCCGTTGGGAACACGCCGCGACCATCGTCACTGACGCCCTCACCGGAACCCAGCTGACCCGCCGGCAACTCGGCGACCGCCTCACCACCGAAGGCATGACATTGAGCGGGCACATGCTGATGCTGATCGCCGGTCTCGCCGAAGTCCACGGACTGATCTGTAGCGGCCCCCGCAACGACGACGACGAGCACACCTACGCCCTGTTCAGCGAACGCGTCCCGACAACTAGACGCCTCGACAAGCCTGACGCCGTCGTTGAGGTCGTCGTTCGATACCTCCGTCCGACACGGACCGGCAACCGAACGCGACATCGCTTACTGGTCAACACTGCCAATCGGTGACGTCCGAGCCGGCCTAGCGGTGCCGTTGACCGTCTTGCATCGTTTGACCTCGATGGAAAAGCGTGCTGGCATCACCGCACCGATAGCCCGCCTGCGAGTCCAATCGTGCCACAAGCGCACCTTCTCCAAATCCTCGACGAGTACTACATCGGCTACCAAAACACACGACTCTTACTCGACGCCGCAGGGCTCACCACACCAGGCCGCGAATCGTCCATAGGCATGATCCTCATCGGATCCCAGATCGCCGGTCACATGAAACGCAGCCTCAAAACCGACACCGTCACATTCGAAATCCAACCGCTCCGCCCACTCACTCCCGACGAGCGGACAGCGGTCACCGATGCCGCCCACCGCTACGGAAGATTCCTCCAACGACGAGTGAGCCTCACGTTCTTCACGAACTGAAGTTTCGACAAGTCCCCGACCATTCGGGCCGTGACAGGAGACGTCATCTCCGACTCAATACCCGGCACGCTCCATCGAGTATCGCTCGCTGAAACAGGCTGGTGTTATCACGAGCATGACGATGGGGAATATCACACGAACGGTGTAACGGTCCCGGAAGGCAGGCACCGAGTCGGTGAGCGTCCCGTCGTTCGGGCCTAGCGGGTGTATGCGGTACCCGGCATCGAACGTGAGCAAACGGCGGCGATGACGAGCAACGCGCCGGCGAACTGTGAAGGAGAGAGGGTTTGGTCGAGCGCGAACCATCCGACGAAAGTGGCGACGAGCGGGCTGAGCAGGCCGAGCGTGCTCGCTGTTGTCACCGGCAGGGTTTGGATTCCCCGGAACCAGTTGGCGTACGCCAGGCCGGTCCCGACGATTGACAGCCACACGAACCCGGCGATGTTACGGCCGGTAAGTACGTTCGGTAGTCCTTCGGTGGCGATCATGACCGGCACGATCAAGATCCCGCCGGCGGTGAGCTGCCAACCAGTAAAGGCGATGAGACCGACTGGCCGACCCCACTTTTTGGTGAGGACGACACCTGCGGCCATCGATGTCGTGGCGCCGAGTGCTGCCAGGACGCCGAGCGTGTCGAGGTGGACGTCGGCACGAAGTACGAGCAGTGCGACTCCGACGACGCCGAGACCACCGCCGAGCGCTGTCCGGCGTGTGAACCGCTCACCGACGACGACTGCGGCAAGGCCGCCAGCGATGAGGGGTTGGACGGCGCCGATTGTTGCGGCGACACCGCCAGCGAGGCGGAACGCAGCGACGAACAACAACCCGAAGAACAACCCGATGTTCAATGCGCCAAGGACAATCGCTCGCCACCACCACACACCTGACGGTCGAGTTCGGCCAAGAATGACAAACACCAGTCCGACAGGTAGGGCGCGAACGGCGGCGGCCAACATGGGCCGCCCGGTCGGGAGGAACTCAACCGCCACGAAGTACGTAGTTCCCCACACGATCGGCGTCAGTGCGGTCTGCACCACCACGTGCCGCTCACGTAGGGTTTCTCTCGACATGAAGAGAGTCTGATCCGATTCTCTCTCGATGTCAAGAGATAAAACCTCGACATCGAGAGAAAATCTTCGCTACGCTGATCCGAATGGCCGAGGACAGTAGCGACCGAGTCGACGCAATCATCGATCAGTGGGCACGGGAAAGGCCGGACGTCGATGTGTCGGGCATGGCGTTAGTCGCTCGGATTTCACGTCTTGAGCGGATGATCGCGCCTCGACTCGACGAGGTGTTCGCCCGCCACGGCCTCGCAAGTTGGGAGTTCGACCTGTTGGCCACGCTCAGACGGAACGGATCTCCGTTCGAACTCACCCCCGGACAGCTCCTTGACTCCATGATGATCAGCACGGGGGCCGTGACCAACCGGATCGATCGACTCGAGCAGCGCGGGTTCGTGAAACGAACGAAACGTCCAGGCGACGGTCGTCAGGTACTCGTCGGGCTCACCGCGAAAGGACTCAAAACAGTCAACACGGCACTCGTCGACCATGCCGCGAACGAGATGGCAATCGCTTCGGTCCTCACCGCAGCGCAACGGCGACAACTCGTCAATCTGCTTCGATCCCTGACCGTCGGACTCCAAACCGAACACTGACTCGTCGTTCCCTAACGAGACACAAGTTCTGTGGTCGTGACCGCAGCGAACGTCTCGTATTGCGGAATGCGCTCAGGCCATCGTGGTCCGCCGGTCTGGGACGAAGCGTCGGGCCAGCCCCTCAAGCCGACCCCCTGGGGAGAGCCCACGTTTAACTCTTCGTCGCCGTGGGGTATGAGCCAGTCCCAGCCCTGCTGGTCCCCGTCGCGCAGGAGAACCATGTCCGCAACGAAAGCAACAACCCATCCCGAAATCGGTGAGGCTCAACATCGACTCGACGTATTCGTCGGCAAGTGGCATACCAAAGGCACCTCGTTCGCCGACGGTCAAACAGCTGATGATCCACGCGCCTCCGGCGTGCCATGGACCAGCGACGAGCACTATGAATGGCTTCCCGGAGGATTCTTCCTTCTCCATCAATGGGACGCGCTCGCCGGCACCCGAGAATTCAAAGGCACCGAAATCATCGGTCACGACGAAGCGGTTGGCGGCTACTTCACACGGTTCTTCGACAACGCCGGCTTCCATCCCGAATACACCAACCGTCGATGACGACGTCTGGAAATTCACCGAACCGTTGACGCGCGCCACCCTCACCATCGGAGAAGGCGGCAACCACATCGAGCACTTGTGGGAATGGCGCCAGGCCGGGGCATGGCTGCCGCTGTGCGAACGAACTGCGACACGAATATGAACGCCAAGAAGGGAACTTGCAACGATGACAGGTTCGGATCCGACTGGACTCGCAGCCATACACAAAGCGTCGGCAAGCCGAACGATGCGTGGAAGACCCGCAAGGTTTCGCCCGGTCCGAATGGTGCGGTCAGTTTCCGGGATGTTTCTGGCGACTTGAAGCCCTGCGAGTCAACGTTTACGTTCGAAGGACCCTGGACAGAGCGTGCTCAAACGGTGCCAGCGTGAGCAGCGGACCCGGTCTTTTCATCGTGCATCACACGCATCCGGGCCGTCGGGCAGACGTGCAACGCATCTGGGAAGCCCACATGCAACCAGCGATCGCCCAAAACCCCGGTCACGTGACCTACGTCTACACATTCGATGACACCGAGCCGGACGTCATCCGGGTATTCCAGCAGTACTCCTCGAAAGAAGCATCAGAAAGTTTCCTGCACGGACCCTGGTACGCCGCCTACCTTGACGCGGTCGAGCCGCTACTCCTCGGTGAACCGGAACTCCATGTCGTGACGGTCTGTTGGACCAAGTCGGTCGCGTCCGGCTGATACGGCCCAAGAGTCGGAGGGTTCGCTGGGATCGCCAGCCGAACAGCCAGCAGCAACTTCCAATCCGGCATTCGCAGAGATCCTTGCCGAACGACGAGACCTCATCGACGTCCTCGGTGCCGCGCAACAGCCAGCCAGCCGCGTTTGGATGTTCTTCGGCGGGTCAGGAAAACTGTCGAAGTCCGCCCAGTTCATTGATTGAGCGGTCGGCACCACTCGTCTACTTGAAGACCACACCCCCTGACCGAAAACGCCGGTATTTCAGCGTCCACTCAGGAGCAGCAGATCGGCGTCACCCGCGACGGCTTCGTTCACGGTACAGACCTACCGAACCCACAAAGGAAACCGATGACGATCCGACAGCGGACGCGATGAGGACGTTGCACTTCGGCTTGCGTGTCGCTGATCTCGACCGCTCGCTCGCCTTCTACACGTCCGTGGGCTACGAGGTCATAGGCCAGGTCCCAGAGACCGACCTGGGGCACCTCAACATGCTCAAGCTCCCCAATGACAAGTCCGTCACGATCGAGATCGTCCACGATCCCAACGGCGTAGCTGTCACCACCGAAACCCGTCTCAGCCATGTCGTCATCCAGGTCGAGTCCATGGACGCCACGCTCACCGAACTCGCGGCCCGCGGCATCGCCGCCGAGCCGCCCACATCCCCCGACGGGTCCGACGACTTCCTTAACGCGTACATCGTCGATCCGGACGGCAACCGGATCGAACTCGTGCAGTGGCCCGCCGGTCACGCCGACGGCATGACCGCCGCCGACTTCGCCGAGTAGCCCCAAGACCCGTGCTCACCCCAGCAGCGACATCGCCAGCACCAACCACTGCACAATCGGTCCAAAAAGACTTGGACTGGATACTGTCCGGCCGAACATGAGCAGAACGATCATGCGTCATGTCAAATTTGAGACCAGCGTCTCCCTCGACGGTTTCGTTACCGCTGCTGGCATGCGCCTCGACGAGGCGACAGGAGACGGCGGCGAACAGCTCCACGAGTGGGCCTTTGGTGCTGACGCGCGGTGGAGCATCGTGCTCGCCGAGAGTAAAGGTTCGACAAGAGCCAGTACCTGCGGGCGGCGCCCCTACGACACGTCGAGCGAGTCACGGGGCGCTGACGGCTTCGGGTTCGATTTGCGCACACCGACGTTCATCGTGTCTCACACCCGTCGTGACCTCACCCCGATGATGGCGTGTACACCTTTGTGTCGAGCCCGGCTGATGCGGTCGCTGCCGCGTCGGCGGTTGCTGGTGACAGTGACGTAGACGTATTCAGCGCAGACATTGGCGAGCAGCTGCTTAACGCCGGGTTGATTGACGAGTTGTACCTCCACATTTCCCTGGACCTCACGGCTGCAAACACCTGTGGCGCTCGGACGACGGGTTCATTGCTGTGGGTTCAGGATCGTGAGACGAAACGGACCGGCGTTGGCGGCGGCATGATCGACGGCGTCGGTGATATTGGCCAGGGCGAATTCGCTGAGGTGGAATTCGTCGAGCTGGACGAGTCGGGCGCGAATTGCGATCATCCGGGCTGGTGCTGTTGTGGGGTACATCGATTGGCCATGGATGGTGATGTTGTTGCGCATGGAGCGACACCTGTCACGCTAACCGTCTGCCTGCGATGGGTGGTCCTCTGGGTGTGCGGCATGAGCAAGCTGTTGCAGTACGGCGGCGTCATCGGGCGGGGTGGCTGGTCCGTACGCTGCGCTGTAGGTGCCCTTGCAGCCGCAGGCGCATTGGATGGCGAAGACGATGTCTTGGTCGTCGGGGTTTGAGTCGCCCTCGAAGCGGATCGTGTGGTCGACCTGCACGTCGGTCGGGTTCATCGTTCGGTCGCAGCCTTGGCAGGTAAGTTCGCCCTGATCGGTAGCGTAGAAGTCGGCCGTGTAACCGTCGGTGCGCAGCCGGGTTAGTGCATCGGTGACGGTCTCGAGCCGGTGGTCGGCGCTCACCGTTGGCGATGGTGAGCGGTACGCTGACTCGTGTGCGCAGTGCAGCACGGAGACGACCGGGGTGATGGCGGTCATCACGATCTCGTTCGAGGCCAGAGCGATGCCGTGCAGCGACGTGCCGATCAATTCGACGAGGTCTGCCTGGCTGGGGCCGTCGTGGTCGATGGCGATGCAGCCTTCGCTTATCGAACTGTTGACCGAGTTGACGCCATCGACCGAGCGGAGCCGGTCGATGAGCTCATTGAGGCAGAGCGGGCAGTTTGCTCCGTCGATCCGCAGGTTTGTGTGCATTCAGACCACCTTCGTGGGTTGCTCAATGACATCGACGTCTGAACCGGTGATCATGAAGAACGAGACGCCGAACTGAGGCGTTGACGTCATCGTATCGTTGGGCGCACGACACGCCTCACGTGGACTGCGGGGGAAACGGTGGCGCAAGAAACGCGAGTGCGGTGAGACCGGTCGTGCCGGTGTTGGACAATCGAAGTTCCTCGTCGCAGTGGAAGTAGGCCAGCGAGCCGGTGACGAAGGCCACCGTGTCGCCGTCCACCGCCAAGGTGCCTGAGCCCTCCACGATGTAGATCATGAGATCCGACGCTGAGTGGGTGTGGGGCGGGAGGGCCTGGCCCGGGCTGAGCCGGATGACGCGCACGTTCGACTGACTGCCATCGAGCAGCGGCGCGGCGACGAATCGCTCACTGTCATAGTCGGGTGCGGCCGCGAGCGTCGTCATCCTCATCGCGGCAGCTTCTCACATCCTGGCCGTCGTTGGTCCGCCACGGCTACCGTCGTTTGGGGGCCACCCGGCGATGGTGTTGCCTGTTCGGCAAACCTGCGGATCGCATATTTGGCTATGGCCGGGGCTATGGCAGGAACAGGCCCAGTCTCCATTCCCCCTAAGCCGGATTTGAGGCTTTGACGCACGGTTTAAAGCACGGTCTAACGCTCGTTATCGCCGAGGATTCCCCGATCGCGGGCGGATGCGACCGCGGCATCGCGAGTGGCGACGTCGAGTTTCATCAAGATGGCCGAGACGTGGTTTTCGACGGTTCGGTACGACACGAACAGCTCATCGGCGAT
Source organism: Actinomycetes bacterium (assembly GCA_031360915.1). Lineage (GTDB taxonomy): Bacteria > Actinomycetota > Acidimicrobiia > Acidimicrobiales > Ilumatobacteraceae > JANMCE01. The sequence continues at coordinate 34,007 of JANMCE010000278.1, forward strand.
TTTCGTATTGGTGTGACCCTGCGCAAGCAGGGCGAGAACTTCGGCCTGACGAGCCGTCAATCCGGCCGCGTGATCTCGGGTGGCGAACGACTTTCCCCGCGGCACTCGTGCGCCCTGGTCGAGGAGGGCCCGCCTCACCTTGTTCGCGACGGCGACGGCGCCCAGATCCTCGAAGGTGCGGATGGCGCTGATCTGCTCGGTCTCGCTGCCGTGCATGAGGGCGAGCCCCTCCTCATACGGGATGCCTTTCTCGCGCCAGTACTGGGCAGACTTCGTGTACTCGCCGTGGATTATCCATGCATATGAGTCGGCCGTACCATCGGGCGGGTTGGTGAGTAGCCCGAGCTTCCACATCCAAAAGGCCAACGGACCGCTGGGCCATGGTTTCCCGACGGCTACTCCCGTGGCGAGGATCTCCGTGAGGCGTTCGACCAGCTCCGGGTTGTTTTCGCCGGACAGCCAGAGGTACTCGGCCATGGCCGCGGCGGCTGGGTCCACGACAAATCGGCTTTCCCCGGGCTGTACAAACGACCACATGCGAAAGATGCCAGTGCGAGCCTCGTTGCGGCCTCGGCGTGCTTGGATCGTTCCCAGCACTCTGGTGGCAAGCGCCTCCACATGGGCGCTCGAGCCGAGTGCGTCGGTGGCAGCGTTCTCGGCGCCCTCCCAATCGCCCTTCCACAACAGAAATTCGGCATGCATCGCCTGGGAAAGCAACTCCATATGCCGAATGTCATATCTGGCCGCCGTGTCTCGTGCTCGTCGCACAAAGTCGGTCGCTCGCGCGATATCGCGAACATCACCGAACATGCCGGCCATATTGGAGAGAGCTGTCAGCTCACCCCAGTGATCCCCCGCTAGCTCGGCGCGGTGGAGACACTCCTCAATGGGGCCAATGGCGCTCAGGTCTCCCCGGCTGTAGGCGACTTGGGCTTTGACGCTGAGCGCCCTGATCATCGACTCGTCGTCTCCGGCCTCGGCGGCAGCGGACATCGCCCGGTTGAGGAGAGGCAGGACCGATTCATCGTTGTCGACGTAGTCGAACTCAAGGAAGGCTCGGTCACCAAGCGATCTGGCCAGGTCTGGGCTGGGTCCGTACGGTTCGAGCAGCTCGACTGCCTCGGTCGAATACGATAGAGCCTCGGCCGGACGACCGTTTGAACGGTTGGCCCGGCTGGCCGCGGTGAGGGTTCGGGCCAGGCGCCGTGCATCCCCTGCCGATCGTTGTAGTTCGATAGCGCTCGCGAACAGGTCGAGGGATTGAGGGTTGTCGAGGTAGTGCTCCTGGGCGGCCCAGTCGGCGAGAATGTCCGCTCGCTCGACCACGGCGATGTGCTCGAGGTAAGGCGCAAGCCTTCGGAAATGGGCCACAGCTTCGGTGGTGCTTTCCATGGCCATCGCGCTTCGGGCCGCTCGGGGCGCGAATGCCACGATGGCGTTGACGTCGTTTGCTTCGGTGGCGTGATGAACCAGCATGGCCGGATCCCCCGATCCGCCCAGTGCGTTCAGCACCTGGCGATTGAGGCTTCGGCGGGCCGATGGTGACAAGGACGATTCGATGGCGCGTCGTTGCAGTTCGTGAGCAAACCACACCGCGTCGTCGTCGACCCGCAGCAGTCCGTAGCGCGCACACTCGGCCACGTGCTCCATGGCCGGATGCACTATTTCGTCGACGAGCCACATCGCGACGTGGCCCGGCACGACCGACACCAGATCAAGAACCTGCCGACCTGTGGGCGAGACCTTGGATGCTCTGGCCAGCACTGCGTCTCGGACCGAGAGCGGCACCGTTTCTGTCCCCGAAGCCAACACTTCGGTCAAGAAAAGCGGATTCCCACCGGTGAGGGCCAGAACCTCATCGACATCGAATGCGTTCGATCCGATCATCGAGGCCACCGCGACGGCCGAGAGTCGGTTCAGCGATATCCGACGAAGGCTCTGCGGCGGGAGTGTCCCGATGACCTGTCGAAGCGGATGGTCCACGTCCACCTCGCCGTCGCGATAGGTGAGGATGAGCAGCCCGTTCAAACGTGCGATCCGTCGGCCGAGAAACTTGATCAGGTCGAGGGTGGCGTCGTCGGCCCACTGCGTGTCTTCGAGCACTAAAATGGTCGGTCGCTTCCGTGACAGCACGTCGTGAACCGCTTCCATCACGGCCCTTCGATTGCCGTCCGTGAGAGGCTGAACGAGGGACGGCTCCAGTCGTGCGATATCCCAGATCGGCCCGAGTGGCTGGGCGGTGAGCAGGTCGTCACACGCCCCGAGCAGGGTGTGAGCGCGCTCGCGAACGTCGAGCAGAAATTGCGTGACGAGCGTGCTCTTGCCGATGCCGGCCTCACCTCGAACCAACACCACGCGACCACCGGCCGATGCGGTCTGGTCGAGCAGACCGGCAAGTTCGGCCAACGGGGCCCGTCTTTCAAGGATCATCTCGCTAGAGCCTCCCAGCCGTCACGCTACCCCCTGCGAAACCGTTCGACCGTCCGCTTGGTGAGCGCCGCGCCGCGAGACCGGTGAGCACCGGTACTCCTCGACCCGTCACGGTTCGTTCGAAAATATGCGTGGGTCGCCGACAAGATCTAGGTGGTCACCCCTCATGACGTGACTCGTTCGCGGCCGTACGTTGATCGTACCGAAGCATCACTGCAATCAAGGAGAAGCACATGGCACTGTTCATGGATGTCCACAGCATCGAAGGTGGTGTCGCCGCCAGCGACGTCGCCGAGGCTCATCGAAAGGACCTAGCGACACAAGGCAAGTTCGGCGTGTCGTATCTGCGTTATTGGGTCGATGAGAAGGCCGGGAAGATCTTCTGCCTGGTCGAAGCGGAGACCGCCGAGGACGCCCGCGCCGTGCATCACGAGGCCCATGGTCTTGTCGCCGATGCCATCTACCCGGTGAGCGAACACACCTAAGCGGACCGCACCCGCACGAACTTCGACGGGCAGAAATCCGTCGACGAAAGGACCAGCAATGAAAAAGCCCATATACATCGTCGCCATGGTCGCAGCCCTGGTGCTGTCAACAGCCTCCGGCGCACGTGCCACAACCACCCACGACACCCACGACACCCACGACACCCACGACACCCACGACACCCACGACACCCACGACACCCACGACACCCACGACACCCACGACACCCACGACACCCACGACGGTAGCCACGACCGCCACGACCCGCCGGGCATAGCGAAACAGCTGGCCGAACTGAAGCGGGCGACGGCCAGGAACCGCAAGGTAGCCAACGCTCTGCATGATGGCTTTGAGGCGTTCGCCATTCCGCCCGAGGTCGGCGGTACCCCAACCACGGGGCTCGGCCTGGTCGGTGACCCGACCTGCTTTGACAGCGATACCGGCGGGATGGGGGTTCACTACGTCAAGGGAATCGATGGCGATGTGAACCTGACCGCTCCCGAGGCCATGGTGTACGAGATCACGCGGGGCCATCACCTCAGGCTCGTTGGGGTGGAATACATCGTTCCGGAGACCCTCGTCGACCCCGCCCACCTGCCGGTGCTGTTCGGTCAGGAATTCCACCACCACGAATACCTGCCGGTCTACATCCTGCACGTGTGGGCGTGGAAGCACAATCCGAACGGGCTGTTCGCGGACTTCAATCCGACGGTCAAAGGCTGTCCGGCGCCAGCTCCTTAGACCCGTAAGCGGGCGTCAACACGATTGCAGGGGGTCCGCAATCTGCGGCCCCCTGCGGCGCGCCCGGGTCTGCTCGCCCGCAGCGCAATTGGGCCGGTCTGCAGACCCGGCCGGCGTTGTGGGTTTATCCCCGCTCAGGCCCATGTTGTGCGACGAAGAAGCTCCCTGACCAACCCGCACTACCGTCACCGGTAACTGGCGACCAGTTGGGCCCTGTCTCGCGCCGCCGTCTCCGTGATAGCCCTGCTTACGTGGGTTTTGGTGGTTGCCTGGCTGATGTACAGACGCTCGGGAATACCGGCGTGATCGGTGCCCCGCGGCGACGAACGAACTGCGGATCCCGCCGCTCGACCGGGGCCGCCTGGGTCCCGACGGGGTCCGCCGCTTCAGCCTGGTCGCTGCTCAGCGGACGACATGGGCGTTCGCCTTACGCAACCGATCGAGCTCGATCTCGGCCGGGGTGCGTTCGGTCGGTGCACCTGACCACCACCAGCGGCCTCGTCGGCGAACTGGTCCGAGCACACGCGTACGCCGCCGGCCAACTTGTCCGAGTGATCGCTCATGAGATCATCGCGCGCCGACTCCGACTCGCTGACGCCATCGACGCCTGACAGTCCGATCCTGGACGTCGTCGCGTCGCTCGTACTCCGTGCAAGGATGCTGCTGCCCGCGACCTCAGCAGATCCGACATTAGGACATGCTCCGCTCGTATCGGGAAGCATCGGAACTGTGACGGGCGGACTCGGCTCGGTGATAGGTTCGGTCCTTGGCTCGAATCGATGCATCGTCGTCAGGTGACGAATGACCACACCGAGCCAACGCGAGCTGGTCGCACCAGGTGCCGTGACGATCGATGCCTCAAAGGGCATCGGAGCGTCGGCCTCGTGAGTGGTGCCAGGATCCTCTTTACCTGCCGACCGCTCTCGGGTCACTTCGACCCGATGGTCCCACTCGCCGAGGCCGCCCGCGACGCAGGGCACACGGTGGGATTCGCGTCAGGAACACCAATCACGGGCCGCGCGCACGACGCCGGGTTTGTAGCTTTCGAAGCCGGGCCACCCGACACGTTCCGCGCCGACTGGGCGCCTCGGTTTCCTCACTTCACCTCGCTGGTCGGCAATGCCCAACGCGAGTTCTTCTTCACCGAGATCTTCGCCAACCTGGAGCTGATTCCTCGAGCGGCCGACCTCGAGTCGATCATGTCGCAGTGGCGACCACACCTCGTCATCCACGAGATGGCCGAACTCGCAGCACCGCTGATCAGCACATCGCTCGGCATCCCGTACGTCGATGTCGGCTACGGCGCGCTGATCGATCGAGCGCTGCTCAAGGCCGCAGGCACCGCCGCCGCCCCACACTGGCAGGCTCGCGGCCTCAAACCACCTCCTCTCGCCGGCATGTTCCGTCACCTCTACATCGACCCGTGCCCGCCAACACTCCAGAACCCAGAGATCGCCGACCTCAACGCGGTTCAACAGCTTCGGCCGACAACGGTCGAGCAGGCCGACCACCGACCGTCATGGATGATCGCGCTGCCCCACGACCAGACTGTCTATCTCACCCTCGGCACGATCTGGAACACCGACCTCGCACTTTTTCAACTCGTCATCGACGCATTGGCTGGGCACGTCAACCTGATCGTCACCATCGGCCGACAGAATGATCCCGAGCTGTTCGGACCCCAATCGACTGGAGTGGTCATCCGCAGCTACATCCCACAGGACGAATTCCTGCCATGGTGCGATGCCGCCGTGGTCCATGGCGGATCAGGAACAGTGCTCGGCGCGCTCGCCCACGGTGTCCCGCTGCTCGTGCTGCCACAAGGCGCCGATCAATGGAACAACGCCGAACGGGTCGCCACAGCTGGTGCGGGTCTCCGACTGCTCCGCGACGAGGTCAGCATCGACGCCGTCCGCCACGCCGTTACCCTGCTACTCGACGTGCCCTCCTACCGACGTACAGCCAGAACAATCGAGGGAGAGATACGAGTCATGCCATCCGCCGCAGAAGGGATGAAACGAATCGAAACCCTCATCACATAGCTCCAAGTGCGGCGAGCTGCCCCGGATCTCGCCAGCGTCTTGTGTAATCAGCGTCGCCCTGTTGATCGTCTAGATCGGGGCGTGCCGCATGGACCTCGCCACCGCCTGGGCGCAGGGTAAGACGAGATCCTGAGGCACAACTTCGACGGTACGCGTCGACGCAGTCAGGTTGTGGCGGGCCCCTCTGTGTCCATGATCCGTGAGACAGGTTCTCGTGGAGGTGGATGTGGTGAAGGAGCGGACGACAACAGGCGTGCGTACGTTCCGACTGGTGGTCATGAGATACCGCGCCAAGCGATACGGGCACCGAAGGTCGTGGAGGGCAATCGCCCAACGCCTGCTCGAACAGCAAGTACCAGCTGCATCCAGTTCCTGCAGGTTCACGGTCGTCGACCTATAACGGATGATCGGTCCAGCCCCGAACACGACCGCCCATGATAAGGAGCAAGCGACGAATGGAATCCAATCCGCCAGACCCGATCTCGCGGCGCGCGATGACGGAGACGATCGGCGTGTCGAGGACGATGATCTCGGGTGACGCCGGCCTCTACTACACGGGAACCCGGGTTTACGAAGCGCGACCTGGTCGGGGGCTAATGACCCCGACCCGAGCACCGTCTGACGTAGGTCAACAGCCTGCTGGCTGCACGATCGGCCGCAGGACGTCCCGCAACGACGTCGGGGGGCGATCGAGCAGCTGTCGAGGGTGGGGTCTGTGGCGGCGAACAGCCAGCGACGGGCCGCCGCGAACAGTCCAACCAGCATGTCGGCGGCAGCTCGGGCGCACCGCCGCGAACGCAGCAGCGAGACTCTCAGCGTCGGCGAAGTCGCCGCGGCGAACGCGCACACCACGCGTCGCCAAACTCGGGCAGCGTCGGGATCGCGCACCGTAACGCCGATCTGATCGGCTGGCAGGCGCGCCAGCAGTCCGTCGACGATGAGGCCGCCGAGTTGACCCCTAAAGCCCCGGTGATGATGATCATAATTTTCTCCTCGCTGCGCTTCCACTGCTCACCAGGTCATGGCCTGACATGCTGAACGCCCGAATGCGGACCCATTCCTTCCCAGAGTTGTTCGTCGATTCTGTGATGGCACCAGCCCGCCTGAACGCACACTCCGTCAACGGGGGCCGGGCGGGAGTTTGTCGTGAGTGACGACGAATGGACCGTCCAGGTCGTGAACCTCGACGCGTATCTGGAACGAATCAACTATCGCGGTCCCGTCACCTGCAACTCTGAGACAATGGCGGCGTTGCACCGCGCCCACGTGGCCGCAATACCCTTCGAAAATCTTGACGTCATCGTCGGACGTGGAGTTTCGGTTGAGCTCGAAGCGATCCAAGCCAAATTGGTCGAGCGCCGACGAGGCGGCTATTGCTATGAGCATGGACTCCTCTTCGGGGCAGTCCTGCAACGACCCGGGTTCGCCGTCGACCGGCGACTGGCTCGGATTGGTGACCACCTGCCTCGCCTGCGGCCGCGTACTCACATGGGTGTCAGTGATCACCGTCGATGGCTCGCCGCCCTGTTGGCTGAGAGCCTCACGGCGAACAACTACGACCGTCGAGGCCGAGGCGACAGCGGTGACACCCTCCCGTATTCGGTTGACCGCGAGATCGAGGACCTCACTGCCGTGATCGCTCACACGGTTGGCACCCGTCCCTGAAGTGAATCACACGCGGCGATCTCGGCTATTCCACGAGCACGAAATGACGATGTACAGTCAGTTTCAATCGAAAGAGGAGTCGTTATGTCCGATCAGGCGCTAGGCGGGCCAAGCATCAGCCATCTCGTTCTCAACGTCCGCGACATCGAGGTATCGCATCGCTTCTACACTGAGGCGCTCGGCTTCCAGCAGTGCGGTGCCATGGTCGTAGGCTCGCGTATCGGCGTGATGCGTTTTTATCGAGCCAATCCCGAGGCCCATCATGAACTCGCGCTCGTGCAGACCAAGGAAGAGTCGGTCGATCCCGAGACCTGGACAATTCTCGCGACGCGGATCGGCATAAACCACATTGCGCTCAGCTACGGCAGTCGCGAAAACTTCCTGGCCCGGCTTGAGCACCTGCGTGCAACCGGCGTCGAGTTCCTCAATCGCGGCAACCACGGCATGACCCACAGCCTGTATGTACAAGACCCAGACGGCAACGGTATTGAGGTGCTCTACGACGTGCCGTCGTCAGCCTGGCAGGAGGACGTAAACGCTGCCCTGAACTACTACGAGTCGCTTCCGTTAGATGGCGACGAGTCGCTGCAAGACTCCACCAGTTACAAGCGGTTCGAGGCGAACGAGGCATCGGTCACGTTCTCGTCGTGACCGCTCTGACCGCCGCCATCGCGTCGGCTACTGACCGGTGAAGTTCGGTTCGCGGCGCTCTGCGTTGGCTTTGATGCCCTAGCGGAAGTGGGCCGACTTCCGAAGCCGGTCCTGCTCACCCTTCTCGTGATCGAGCGCAGCCTGCAGATCGGCAAGCAGCGGTGCTCGCATCGTGGGGAGACAACGACGATCCGGTCGCGTTACGTCGTCGGAGCCAGCGATGCAACCCGGTACGTCCGGTGACCGTCGTCGGTAACGGCACCCGCCACCGCCGATGGGAGTTCATGCGCTCCCCGGCGAGACACCCGCCGACTTCACCGACCCGGCTCACGTGTGGGAACTCTTGGGCGATGACGCCCGACCCGACCGGGCCGAACTGGTCCGTCATGCTGTCTATAACTTCCGTTCGCTCATCGCCGACTCCCTGCAAGTCGGGCGTGTTTTGCTCGCCGGCGATGCCGCCCATGTCATGCCCCCGTTCATGGGCGAGGGCATGTGCACCGGCATCCGTGACGCCAACAACCTGGCATGGAAACTCGATCTCGTGTTACGCAATCTGGCCTCGCCCGAGGTGCTTCACTCGTACGCTCCGGAGGTGCAGGGCAACTTCGCCCTGGTGACAGCGACGCTCGGCGGGCCGACGATCTCCTCGGGTCGAGCTTCACGCTGACCGTGAGTTCCGGCGACCCGCTCAACCAAGGCGATCCTGAGTTGCTCGCGTGGTTCGCATCGATCTTTGGCACCGTCGCAACCCTCGATCCCGCAGTCGTTGGACACCTCACCGACACCGACGGCACCTTCACCGAATGGCTCCAGGCGCACCGCGCCAACGGTGTCATCACCCGGCCCGACCAATACGTCTTTGGCTCAACCAACGAATCACGCCGCTCGGCAGAACTGCTCGATCAACTCCGCACCGCCCTCGGCTGACATCAGCGGGCCCCGGCGGCCGATGTCAGCATCGGACGATTGGGTTCCGGTCCATACGCGCGACCGTGCTGGATTCGTGGTCCAGGCGATGACGTGGTTGCGCTGGGTTAGTAGTTGGCGGATGGGGCTGTTGCGTTCGCGAGGAGCAGAGTGCCGATGGCCTTCGCCCGAAGTGCGGCGTCGACGTCGCCTTCGCCGGCAGCGACGATAGAGCCCTTCATAAGGATGTGCCACTGGCGTGAGAAGGCCTCGGGATCGGTGATCCCGGCCTGCTCTGCGAGGTCCTGGATGAATGATCGGATGTTCGCGAGGTGAGCACGTCCGGCACGATGGATGGGATGCGACGGATCCTCGATCTCCAATACGACGTTCACGAAGAGGCAGCCTTCGAAGTCGCTGCGTCGGAACCAGCTGTCGAAAACGTCAAAGATCGCTAAGAGCCGGTCAGCCGGATCGGCGGTACGCCGGAGAACCTCGGCTTGCAGCCAGTCCACCGTCCACTGTTCTTCCCGGCGTTCAAGGACGGCCAGGACAAGGTCGTCCTTGGAGCGGAAGTTCCGGTAGAACGACATCTTCGCGACGCCTGAGGTTCCGATGATGCGGTCGACGCCGACGGCACGGACACCGTGTCGGCACACCAAGTCGTAGGCGGCGGTAAGGATCCGATCACGGGCACTGCCGACCGGACCCGCGGTCGTTGACGCGCGTCCAGCCCGTGTCATCCCGCTCGTTCCCATCGCAAGAATGGTACCAAGGACGTAAGGAAACGACGGGGTCGGCTCAAGCTCAAGAAGTCGACTTTTGCCCGTTGACAGCGTGGTCCGCTGTGCCTAGGTTGCGAGAGACAGGTCTGTCTCTTCTGGGGCCGCCTGTGACAACTGAATATTGAGCGAAAGTGCAGGTCGGTCATGGGCGCTTACGATCCAAGAACGAGTACCGGGATCCCGACGGAGCAGGTGGGCTCGCTACCGAGACCATCGACGCTGCAAGCCGCGTACGCGGCCTATGACGCGGGTGAGATCGGCAAGGACAAGCTTGAAGCCGAGCAGGAAGCCGCCGTGCGCGACTCGATCACTCGTTTGGAAGCGACCGGGTCACCGATCATTTCTGATGGCGAGCAACGATGGTCAAGCTTCGCGACGTACCCGATCACCGACACCCTGGCGGGCACTGGTCTAACCGACAACCTTGCCGGTACCGGCGGCCAGTTCTTCGCCATTTTCGCCGACGGTCACGGCCGTCAACTGCCACGCTTGACGGGCGGTCCTTTCCGTTACAAGACCTATGCCGCCGACACCCTGTCGAAGTCGATCGGTCTGACGACGCTACCGATGAAGCAAGCCGTGATTGCGCCGTCCATGCTCGCATTGCTCTACCCGCTCTCCACCGAGGTGCCCGGCTATACCCGAGCCGAGTTCGAGTCGGATCTGGTTGACGAGTGTGAACGGGATATTCGCAAGGCGTTCGCCGCCGGCGCGGTGCGGGTATCGGTTGACTTCACCGAGGGGCGCTTGGCTACTCGGGCCGATCCACGGAACCCGTGGACGGGCGCCGGAATGTTGCCGCACTTCATCGAACTGAACAACCGGGTGATGGAGCGCTTCACCGCTGCGGAGCGGGTTGATATCGGGATCCACACCTGCCCCGGTGGTGATCGTGATTCGGTACACAGCGCAGATGTGCCCTACAACAACCTGTTGCCCGAGATGTTCAAGATAAACGCTGGCTATTTCCTGATTCAACTGGCAAGCGAACGAGATCGTGATCCGGTGTACGAGTCGGTCGGCAAGCACAGCCGAGATGACGCGAACGGCGTAGCCCAGATGTGCTACGTCGGTGTGACGGTGCCGCAGAGCCCGCGACCCGAAAGCCCGCAAGAGATCTGCGACGCGCTGGTCCGTGCCGCAAACTTCGTTCCGAAGGAGCGACTCGGGTCAACGGATGACTGCGGCTTTTCGCCGTTCAGCATCGATGAGAAACCGAACCATGGTTCGCCCGACTACGCCCGAGATATCGCGTTCCAAAAGATCACCAACCGTGTACTCGGCACCCGTATGGCCGCCGAAAAACTCGGCATTTCCTAACGACACGGGTTGCCGAAGCGACCGGAGCTACTCGGCCTGATGCGGCCACCAAGCGAATAGCACGCGACCTGATCAGGATGCTGCCGCGTCGTCACACATCGGCCGCGTTGTAGCGTGTCCAGGCCGGGAAACGCTGGCCGAGCGTCGAATCATCGTGAGCATGGCGTTCTTCTCTGGAGAACGCGCACGGGTCATCGGACATGGCGTCATGTGTACTGTCCTCTCGGGGGATGGACGCTCGTCGTCCGTCGTGCAGGACCAGATTTACCTCGTATCGCGGCGCTTTCGGCGCCGGTCAAATCCCAACACTCGGAGGACACAACATGGCCCTGCAAGAATCGACCCCATCGCTCCAGAATCTGTTGGACTCTATCCCAAACCTCGTCGACCACCTTTATGACAACCGCAAGGGTTCGGTGCTGAAGGACGCAGTGCTGCGCCAGCCCACCCAGTTTGTTGCACCGGAGTTCACGAACTGGCGCGAAGAGCAGATGGCGTGTCGCACGAGCATCGCCTTCTACGACCAGTCGTTCCACATGACCACCACATTCATTCGCGGCAAGGACGCTGTGGGCCTGATGAACCATCTCACGGTGAACAGCTACACCACCTTCGGTGTCGACCGCTCCCGTCACAGCGTGGTGTGCAGCCCCGACGGCTATGTGATCGGGGACGGCATCCTGTACTGCCTGGCGCCCGACGAACTGTGCCTGGTCGGTCGACAAGCCGGCCATAACTGGGTGCGGTTCAACGCGAAGTCGGGTGGCTTCGACGTCGAGATCGAAGAAGACGAGTTCATGGCCGACAACCCCAACGGCCGTCGCAACTTCTACCGCTTCCAGGTGGAGGGCCCGCACGCCCCGGCGTTGATGGAACAGCTCACCGGCGCGCCGATGCCGCAGGTGCCCAAGCTGCACCTGATGCACGTCATCATCGCCGGCCGCTCGGTCACTGCGATGCAGCACACGATGGCTGGCAACCCGGGTTGGGAGCTGTTCGGTCCGTGGGACGACGGCCCGGCGGTCAAAGAGGCGGTCCTGGCGGCCGGTGAGGCCTACGACATGAAGCGCGTCGGCTCGGTCGCGTACTTCACCACGGCGATGGAGCTTGGCTGGGTGTCACGCCCGATGCCGGCAATCTTCACCCACCCTGAGATGAAGGCGTTCCGCGAGTGGCTACCCGAAACAGCGCCGGAGGCCACCTGGGCGCTCGGCGGCAGTTACAACGCGCCCAAGGTGGAGGACTACTACTTCACGCCCTGGGAACTCGGCTACGGCAACGTCATCAAGCTCGACAAGGGCGAGTTTGTCGGTCGTGATGCGCTCGCTGCGTCGCAGGGCAACGATCACCGGCAGAAGGTATCGCTGGTCTGGAACCCCGAAGACGTCGCCAAGATCATTGAGGGCTACATGGGCCACGACCAGTTGCCGACCCGCTACCTCGAGTTCCCGCGATCCAACTACGCCACCTGGCTCTACGACGGTGTCCACGACGGGAACGGCAACCACATCGGCGTGTCGATCTACCCGACGTTCCTGTGGACCGAGCGGTCAATGTGCACCATCGGCGTCCTCGACTCGGCTCATGCCGCGATGGGCAGCGAAGTGACCCTCGTGTGGGGCGAGCCGAGCAGCCGTAAGAGCAAGTACCTCGAACCCCACCGCCAGATCGAGATCCGCGCCACCGTCGCCCCTGCCCCCATCGGCAAGCGATAAAGGCTGCCGGTGGTCAACTGCGGTTCCAGCGTTCCGATGTCAGTCGGTGACTACTCGTCGACCCCGTGACGCTCGGCAGTGAGTCTTACGGCCGGGGGCCGCGGCCGCCGGGCGGTTAGCCGGCTCGGGCGAACGGTGGGGGGTGGGTCATGCGGGTGCCGTCGGGCAGGGTGACCGTGAGGTAGCGGTTTGTTGGGTTGAGGCTGAGACGCCAACCGCCTTCGTGCACGAAGTGATGGTGACGGCTACATAGGGGGATCAGATTGGCTATGTCGGTCGGGCCGTGGTGTTTGCCCCAGTAGGCAATGTGGTGGGGTTGGCAGTCGTGCGCGGTGACGGTGCAGCCATGAATTGCG
>JANMCE010000119.1:0-27946 GCA_031360915.1 Actinomycetes bacterium
ACGTGAATCACGTCGACCCTGCCTTTGTCATGGGACCGGTCTTCACCACGGCCTACCGAATACTGGGTGGGGCTCAGCCGACTGGGTCCGCAGTGGTAGGCGGCCTCGCATTGTTGGATGAGCGGGGCGACCACGCGACCGAGCGGGAGCGGGCCCACATCACTGCGGTCCGATCACTGGTCGAGGGTGAGTTCGAGGATGCCGCGAGTCAGTGGGACACGATCGCGATTGCCCATCCGCATGATCTTTTCGCGCTGAAACTGGCGCACGACGCCTGCTTGCATATCGGTGATGACGACATTCGTTTGCCGTCAGCCCGCCGCGCCGTTGACTCGGGTGCGTTCGGACACGACGAACGGGCTACTGCCGTCGTGAATGCGAACCTTGCCTTCGCCCTGGAAGAAGTTGGCCAGTACGAAGAGGCTGAGCACTGGGGTCGGGCCGCGCTAGCCGCAGAGCCGACGGACCTGTGGGCGCGTCACGCGCTGGCCCATGTGTACGACGCGACCGAGCGTCATGAGGATGCGCTCAAACTTCTCGTGCCGACGAGCAGTCAGTGGTCGGCGCAGACACTGCTCGCGAATCACATCTGGTGGCATGTCGGTCTGCGGTTGTTGAACCACGGCTCCATCGTTGAAGCGATCGATGTGCTCGATCGAGAATTGGTTTCGCGTACGGCGTTCGGCCTGGCCGACTCGACGTCGCTGCTCTGGCGCATCGAACTCGCCTCTGCTCCGAGCGCGCCAAGCCTGCGCTGGGAGTCACTGGTGGAGCATTGGGCCAATGTCGCCGAGCGGCACACCTGCGGCTTTCTTGATGTGCATGCGGCGATGGCATTCTGTTCGTCCTCTGGGCCACAAGCCGACCAATTCTGGGAGAGCCTGGAGGCGAGCTATACCGAAGGGGACACGTTCAATGATCAAACGTTTCGCGAGGTGGTGAAGCCGATAGCCAGCAGCCTCCGATTGTTTCGAGCAGGTGACCGTAAGGGTGCCCGTGACACGATCGAATCAGTCGGCTCCTCACTTCGACGCATCGGTGGCAGCGTCGTACAACGAGATGTTGTGAAGCGGACTGCGGAGCGCGCCGATGACCTCCTCGGAGTCGTCTCGTGACCGGGCGTCTTCTCGCGCCGTGCGACCTGACTGATCCTGATCTCTACGCCCGTGGTATCCCACAGGATGTCTTCGGCGAGATGAGAGCGCAGTCAGGCCTCACGTGGACCCCTGACACCTCATCCACCAAAGGTTTTTGGTCTATCACCCGCATGGCCGACCTCATGGTCGTGTCCCGCGATCACGCGACGTACTCGTCGGAGTTGGGGCAGATCCAGATCTACGACATAGATGAGGACGTGCGTCGCAAACGGGCCTCGATGATCGATCTTGATCCGCCCATTCACACGCGCCTGCGCCGTCTCGTGAGTGCGGTGTTCACACCCCGGCACACGCAGAGTTACGAGGCCGACATCCGCGAGCGCGTCGTTCGACAACTCGACGGGCTGATCAGCAAGGGCGGCGGTGACTGGGTGCATGAGGTTGCGGCACCTATTCCGATCAGCGTCATTTGCGACATCATGGGTGTGCCAGCCGAAGACCATGGCCTGATGATCGAGATGTCGGATTATCTCGTGGCTGGTACCGGGGATCACGAGCTTGATCCGCATGCCTACGGCAACGTCACACCGCTACGCGAACTGCCGTTCAACTCTCCGGCCGCGTTCGGCATCTTCGACTATGCATGCAAGGCGCGAGCCAAGCGACTCCGGCATCCGACCGATGATCTTCTCACCACGCTGGCGACAGTGGAGATCGACGGCGAGCGGTTGAGTGAGAACGACTACGGTCGCTTCTTCCAGCTCATGATCTTCGCCGGCAACGAAACGACCCGCTCGTCTATGGCGCACCTGGCGCTTCACCTTATGGAGTTCGGCGACCAGTTCAACCGCCTGCGAGTCGAGCCGACATTGCTCGACAACGCCCTGGATGAAGTCATCCGCTACTCGTCGCCGATTCTGTACTTCCGCCGAACCACGACACGCGACACGGTGCTGTCGGGCACCCAGATCGCGGCGGGCGAGAAGGTGGTCATGTGGTACGCCGCCGCCAACTTCGATGACGCCGTCTTCCGCGACCCGCTGCAATTTGACCTCGACCGACCGCGCCTGCCGAGCCATGCGGCCTTCGGCGGGGGAGGCGTCCACTTCTGCCTCGGCGCCGCACTCGCCCGACTCGAAGTGGGCATCCTGATCGACGAGGTGCTGCGACGTGACCTGCGACTCGAACTCGCCGGACCGGTCGAGTACGTACGATCCAATTTTGTGAACGGCATCGAATCGTTACCGGTGCGTTGCCCGTCGAAAGGTTCATGATCATGTGGGGACTCACGCCCGAGCAGCTTGACCTGCAGGCCCGTGCCCGTGAGCTGGCCCGTACGGTGATAGCGCCTCGCGCTGCCGAAGTGGATCGCAGCGAGCAGTACCCGTGGGACAACGTGGCTGCGTTGCAAACGGCGGGCTTCACCGGCATGACCATCCCGAAGGAGCACGGCGGCCCGGGGCACAGCTTGCTCGACGCGGTGCTCGTGGTGGAACAGATGGCTCAGGTGTGCGGCGTTACCGGTCGCATCACGGTGGAGGCCAACATGGGTGCGGTCTCGGCCATCATGGAATACGGCACCGACAAGCAAAAGTCCCTCGCAGCATCACTGGTGCTAGCGGGAGACAAACCGGCTATCTGCATCACCGAGCCGGGCGCCGGTTCGGCGGCAACGTCCATGACAACTCGAGCGGACAGGCGGGGCGACCACTACGTGATCAACGGCTTGAAGCACTGGATTACCGGTGGCGGCGTATCCAAACTTCACCTCATCTTCGCCCGAGTGTTCGATGAGGAGGGTGTCGAGTTGGGTATCGGGGGCTTCATCGCCGTTCGGGACGAAACACCCGGCCTGGTCATCGGTACCCGCGAGCCGACCATGGGCCTGCGTGGTATCCCCGAGACGCAGGTCATCTTCGACAATATGGAGATCGGGGCCGACATGGCGCTCATGCCGCCGTCGGGGTTCAGACGTGGTTTCGCCGATCTGATGAACGCCTACAACTCGCAGCGTTGCGGCGCCGGAACCGTCGCACTCGGCATTGCTGGAGGCGCCTACGAACTCGCAGTCGACTACGCCAAAAAGCGCGAGCAGTTCGACCGCCCCATTGCCGAGTTTCAAGGCCTTCAGTGGATGCTCGCCGACATGTCCACCAAGCTCGAAGCCGCTCGCAGTCTGTCGTACCGCGCCGCTGCTTCTCGAGGGGTGAACAGTTCGTTCCCCGACCCTACGCTGGCTGCGCAGGCGAAGATCTTTGCGTCCGAACAATCGATCTCCGTCGTCAGTGACGCGCTGCAGATCTTTGGTGGTCTCGGCTACTCCCGCAACTATCCCCTAGAGCGCATGTATCGCGACGTGCGCATGTTCACCCTCGGCGGCGGAACAGCCCAGGTACTTCGCACGCTGGTCGCGTCACGCGAACTCGGCATGCACCTGCCACAAACGAGAGACGGCTACCTCAACGACCGCTGACTCCTGCGGGCAGGTTGAGGATGCCGTTGACGAAGTTGCTCGCTACGCGAGTCGGTGCACCAGCCTCGTGAAAGCGGATGCCGCGACGGACGACTTCTTCCAGTAGCAGGCGGATCTCCAGGCGGGCGAGCGGCGCGCCCAGGCAGTGGTGGCGGCCGAACGTGCCGAACGAGGTGTGATCGGGTTTAGGGTCGCGGCCAACATCGAATTGCAACGGGTCGGCCCAGACCTCGTCGTCGAAGTTTGACGACGCATACCAAAGCACGGCCCAGTCACCCGCTTTGATCGGCACGCCCCGCACCTGGGTATCAACGGTGGCCGTGCGGCGCATATGCAGTACCGGCGTCGCGACCCGGATGATCTCCTCCACCGCACGCGGAATGAGCGACGGGTCGGCGTGCAGGCGTTCCTGCTGATCAGGGTTCAGCGTGAGTTGATGCACCGCTTGCGATATGGCCGTGCGAGTCGTTTCGTTTCCGGCGAACACGAGGAGTTGGAAGAAGTTGCAGAACTCCTGGTCGCTGAGATGATCACCCTCGTACTCGGCTTCCACCAATCGGGTCACCAGATCCCCGGCTGGGCAGCCCTTGCGTTCGACGCGCAGCTTGCGGCCGTACTCAAACAGCGCATGCGACGCGGGACTGTTGAATGGCAACAACTCCAAGGGCGTGGTGTTGCCGTAGGCGCTCGGATCGAGCACGTGACTCGAGGTGCCCTCGACCAGTTGGCTCGACAACTCCACCATGTAGTCGGCATCACTAGCCGGCACACCCAGGATCGACACGATCACCCGGATCGGCAACGGCTCCGACAACAGCGGAACAACGTCGACCACGGCACCATCAGAACCGGCAGCGACAAGGCCGTCGAGCAGATCGTTGGTGATGGCCCGGGTGGTTGCTTCGTAGTCGGCCATGCGGGGCAGCGTGAACGGCGGCGTCACCAGCCGTCGCAGTCGGGTGTGTTCAGGGGCGTCGCTGTCGATGAGCGACTTGCGGGCTTCCATCGCCTCAGGGCCAAGCTCAAACAGATTGGTGAACTGAGCACTGGAAAAAGTGCGCCAGTCTTTCGTGACAGCGGTGACGTCTTCCTTCTTGGTGATGGCCCAAAAGCCGCCCCGGCTGCAGTTCCATTCCTGCCAGGCGACTGGTTCATCGCGCCGTAAACGAGCAAAACGTTCGTGTGGAATGCCGCCCTGTTCGTAGATTTCCGGACTGGCGATGTCGAGCACGGCGAACCCCCTTGTTCTCCTGTTGTCTAGCAAAAATCACGGGCGTTCTGTACCAAACGACCGGAACCCTGTGGCAGGATCGGGGTCATGGACGGCCGGCCCGAGTACGACTTCGATTTCCACGGTGACGCGCTGAACCACGTCTTTCATGACTACAAACAGATGCACGCAAAATGTCCCGTGTCGTGGAGCGAGCACTACGGCGGATTCTGGTCGATTACTTCGTACGACGACATTCAACGCGCCGAGCATGACTGGGGCACCTACTCGGTCGCGCCGTCGATGATCCTGCCGTCTTTCGCGACCGAGCGTCCGATGATTCCGCTCGACATTGATCCGCCAGCGCTCACTGCGTACCGTCAGATCCTGCTGCCGTTCTTCACGCCGCAGCGGGTCAATACGCTCACACCCCGCGCCCACGAACTGGCCAAGCGATTGCTCGATGACTACGGCTCAGCATCCACCCTCGATGCCACCCGCTTCGCTCGCATGCTGCCGACGATGTTGTTCAGTGAATACGCCGGGTTCCCGCTTGAGGATGCCGAGCAGTTCGACGTGTGGGTTGAAGACATAGTGTTCGCCCGCACGGAAGACCTGAGTGTCGCGCTCAAGGCCGCCGACGATGTGTACGCCTACTTCACTGACCTTATCGCTCGGCGGCGCCGGGAAGAGCCGGGCCCCGACGTTATCTCCGGGTTACTCACGGCCGACTTCCAAGGCCGCGGGCTTACCGACGATGAGATGCTCGACATCTGCTACCTGCTCTTCCTTGCCGGCTTGGAGACAACGGCCGGAACGATCCGCGCCAGCCTCTGGCATCTCGCCCAGCATCCCGACGATCTCGCACGTCTCGTCGCCGATCCATCTCGGGTGCCTACCGCAGCCGAGGAGTTCCTGCGGGCGCTTTCGCCGGTGCAGGCCATGGCTCGCACGCTCAAGCAAGACACCGTCGTTGGTGGCGTGCCGATGAAAGCGGGGGAGCGCGTGGCGCTCGTGTTCGGCGCTGCCAATCGTGACCCGGCCCGCTTCGAAGCGCCCAACGAAATACGCCTCGACCGCGTCGACAACCCGCACGCCGCGTTCGGTATCGGCGCCCACCGCTGCCTCGGCAGCAACCTCGCCCGCCGCGAGGTCGTCGTTGCCATCACCGAGTTCATCGCCCGCTATCCCACATTCGAGCTCGCCGAACCCGCCCCCTGGCACAGCATTGGCCCCCTGTCGCTGCGTGTCCAGTACTCCGCGGAGTTTGAGTCACGTCAGATTTCGCTGGGTGACATCTGACGTGACGGAAACCGAGGAGCGGCATCAGTGCTGGAGGTACCGACCACCCACCCACAAAAGGCTTCTTCGTCGGTTTCGCCAGCGTCCAGGCGAAGAATGATGCTGTCAGTCTCTGTGCTGACGGGCAGGTCAAGCGTGAGGCTGTTCATCGAAGCCATGGTCAACATACCGATGAGGCCGGTGCGTTTGTTGCCGTCGAGGAATGGGTGGTTCAAGACTATTCGCGAGCAGAGAATGCCGAGGCGCTGCGCGTCCTCCGGATAAATGTAGGTATCCCCGAAGCCGGCAAACGGTGCTTGAAGAGCTGAGCCAAGCAGCCCGATCTTGACCGACGATGTGACGATCGTTCGGTCGATGCCGAGTACGAGCGCATTGATGGAGACGACCTCGTCGAGACTGAGGCGCCGTGAAATCACGCGAGGCGATCCAAGACCGTTTGGTACTTCGCGATGTGCTGGGCCGCGATGTCTGTGACGGTGCCCTGGTCGATGGCCTCGGCCAAGACAACGGCGTCCTGTACGGCTGGTTGAACGAGACGCCCGTCTTCTGAGCGCGTTCATTGACAAGCGCCGCAACAGACGGCTCAAACCTGATTGTCACATTTCTGGTCATGGTTACGTGATACCGGATGAAGCATCGAATCGGGCCGCAAAACGCCAAGGGTCCAGCGCTGAGCGCTGAAACATTGGCACAACGACTGCTGGACCGCGTTACTCGTCGAAGACTGCGCCCATGTCAGCCCACGCCGCTGGCTTCTTCGACTTGAGGTAACCCGCAATGGCGACGCCAGCCACGACGATTGCGAAGCAGACCCATGGGATAGCTTTCCATGCGTAGGGCACGCCTGCGCCAGGTGCACCTTCGACGAACGAGTAGTAGAGGCTGCCGAAGACCGCAACAAGCCCAACCAGCGCGGCCAGGATCCCCGAGGTCATGAGGCCGCTCAACTTCTCTCGGCTGCCCTTCAATATCGCGGAAATGCCGAGCAACAGGTAGCTGAACATCACCATTGGTGTCGCCAACGTGGCCCACTCACCAAACACGTAGAGGCCGCCGCGGAGCTCTGGTGCGAAGTTCGGTACACCTTCCGGTGAAGCCCCTCCGCCCAAGGCAATTTGCGTGCCTTTCGATGTGAGGGCCAGCAGCCCGAAGATCAAAACGATGCTGACCCCGATGTAGACGAAGATGGCGTTCCAGGGTGTCTTCCACTTGGCATTTGTTTTGCCGAGTGCAGCGGGCAACACCTTCTCGCGGCCCATTGCGTAAAGGAATCTGGACGTCACGGTGCTGATTCCAAGACCGCAGATAAGCGACGACGCCGCCACAGCAAGCAGGACGAGATCACTAAGCCCTTTGTGCTTACTGAGCACAGCGACTAGGCCAGCCGCCGAGGTTGGCCACGCCGCTGCGGCTTCTTTTACGCCGAAACCGATTGACGTTGCGTACGTGACGAGGATGTAGAAGACCGCAGCGACGAGAACCGATCCGACGATAGCTCGGGGGATGTTGTGCTTCGGGTTGGAGGTCTCTTCGGCCAGCACCGCACCTGCCTCGAAGCCGGTGAAAGAAAGGATGCCGAACGCGAACCCGAGCCCGATGCCGCTCCACGGCACGCCCGCTGACGAAGGCCAGAATGCGGCAAAATCAACGGACTTGCCGCTTGGTCCACCGTCGGAGATGGCGACTATCGCAGCGATCACCATCACCACGACGCTGAGAGCAGCAAGTACCAGCTGCGCACGCGTCGAGATGCGGATGTTGAACAAACTCATCACCGCGACGAAGGCGAGGCTGAGCAGGAAGAACACCCACCACGGAACGGCCTTTGAAGAGTTGGTGACGGACTGAAGGAACGATGACGCGAAGAACCCGAAGCCAGCTAACACGGCGGCACCGAGGATGGTGAGGGCGATGGTGTAGACCCAGCCGAGCACGAAGCCGGCGGTGTTGTTCCAGCCGTTGGCGACGTAGGTGTAGAGCGACCCGGCCGATGACATCGACTTCGAGAACTCGGACACAACTCGACCTAGGAACAGCGCGCCGATGGCGGCCAGCACGTAGGCAAGCGGTGTGGCTCCACCAGCTTTGGTTGCGGCGAGATAGGTGAGGAAACCGCCCGACATCGCAGGTGCGATGACGGAGACGGATTGGGCAATAACATCGCTGAGACTGAGATGTCCTCGGCGAAGTTCGTTGGCGGCACCAACGGAATCGGTAGTAGTCATGGTCCCCCCGGACCTCGATGGAATATGCCGTCAGGCGTGTTCGTACGGTACCTAACGAGTGGTAACTTACCACCAGGAAAAGGGGTCCTTGACCATATGAAAGCCATTGAACTTCGAGCCTTCGGTGAGCCTCTAGTGCTTACCGACCGACCATCGCCAGTGATCGGCGAGGGTCAAGAGCTGATCGACGTCACGGCGTGCGGCGTGTGCCATTCCGACATTCATGTTGTCGATGGAACCTGGGGGAGTCCTCTGCCGCTCATCCTCGGCCATGAGGTGACTGGCGTACACAAGCAGCTTGGCCCGGTCATGGTCTATGCCCCCTGGGGGTGCCGCCAGTGCTGGCTGTGCGACGAAGGCCACGAGATGATGTGCCCTGATGGCGCCGAGGCTGGCTTGTTCAAAGACGGTGGCTACGCCGAGCAGATGCGGGTGACACATCGCGAATATCTGCACCCTCTGGGCGACCTCGACCCCGTGCATTCGGCACCGCTGGCGTGCGGGGGTCTCACCGCTTTTCGTGCGGTGAAACACACGCTCGATGTTGTCCGTCGGAAAGGCTCGAAGTCACGCGTGCTGGTCATCGGTGCCGGTGGCCTCGGGCAGTTCGGCATCCAGTTCTTCCGCCTTCGCACCGATGCCGAAATCTGGGTGCTCGACCCCGCTACCGGCAAGCAAGAACGGGCGCTCGAACTCGGCGCTGACCGGGCGGTCTCAGCCGGTGATCTCGACGGCAAATTCGACGCCATCATCGATTTCGTTGGTGCTCCCGAAACCGTTCCACTGACGGTCGAGCGGGTCCATCGCAGGGGCATCGTTGTTGTCTGCGGACTTTACGGCGGACGGGTTCCGTTCGGCATCGGCGCCGTGCCGCACGAGGCCCAGTTCATGTCCAGTATTTGGGGCAGTATTCCCGAGATGGGTGAGCTGATCGCATTCGCGCAACAGCATCCGTTGCAGTACACCGTGGAAGCAATGGCGCTTGAGGACGCCGAACTTGCCCACCAACGTCTGCGTGCCGGTGATGTCGCCGGCCGCATTGCCCTCGTCCCCACTCGGTAAAGGAAACCGATGCCTGACGCACGCTTGGACGACATCGCCACGCTCATACGTGAGCACGGCGTTCACACCGTCGAACTCATGGTCACTGACACGCTCGGACATCCCCGCGGGAAACGCTTTCCCGCGCAGCGTTTCATCGACACCGTTGCGCTGAAGGGTGCCCACATAGCGGACGCCATCTACGTGATGGATGTGCAGTGCGACATTGTCGATAGCCCCTTCATCAATATGGGTACCGGATTCCTTGACATGCACCTCGTGCCCGATCTCGACACGTTCCGATTACTGAAGCACCGTCCTGGCTATGCGACGGTGATGTCCGAGTGCATCGACACCCATCACCAGCCCCACGCGCTGGATCCGCGCAACGTCCTTGCCCACCAGATTGAACGGGTTCGTGGCTTGGGCTACGACCCCATCGCCGCGGTGGAGTTGGAGTGCTACATCTGCGATGCCGATTGGAAGCCCGTGCAGTCGAATGTGCAGTACTCGTCCCTCATCGACAACTTTCCGCTCGAACGATGTGTGGCCGACATGCGCCAGGCGTTGGTCGAGCTCGGCATTCCGCTGGAGTCGTCCAACCCCGAGTACGGGCCCGGTCAGTTGGAGATCAACTTCGGTGCCGGTGACCCAATGGTTACGGCCGATCACACACAGCTGTACAAGGCCACCATCAAAGAAGTCGCTCGTAACCACGGCATGCGCGCCACCTTCATGCCCAAGCCCTTTAGCGGTCAGTCGGGTTCCGGTATGCACGTGCACACCAGTTTGAATCAGGGCGGAAAAAACGTGTTCGGCCCGGGTGATGGCCACCTGCTGAACGACGTGATGCGGCATTGGATCGGTGGTCTCATCACCAACGCACCGGCCATGAGCCTGACGGGCATTTCGAATGGCAACGGGTACAAACGGGTGCGCACGTATTCGTTCTGTCCCACCCACATTCACTGGGGGCCCGAGAATCGCAGTGTGCTTTGTCGCTGTACCCTCGACCAGGGTTCCGCCAATCGCGTCGAGTACCGAGCCGCCGGTGCCGACGCCAATCCGTACCTGATTCTGGCTGCCGTGCTCGCGGCTGGGGCGGATGGGCTGGAGCGCTCGCTTGATCCTGGCCCCGCCGCGTTCGGCGACCAGTACGACGACCCGGGCGATCATCCCGTACTGCCCGCCACGTTCGATGACGGAGTCGAAGCATTCCGCGGCAGCGCGCTGGCAGCAGCATTGGGGTCCGAGTTCTCGGCCAACTTCCTGTCCATCATCGACAATGAAGTGGCGCTCTACAACGAACACGCCGCCGGTGACCCAGAGACGGTGACCGATTGGGAGTTCTCTCGGTACGCCGAGTTCGCCTGAGGTCGGCTTACCGGATCGCTGGCCGATTCTTAACGTCTGAAGACACTAGAAGTGATGCTGCTGCATGCGCTCCACGGCGCAATCAGCGAGACTGTGACGAAGAGCCCGACCAGTAGGTGGGGCACAGCATCGGGGGGATCGGCATGGCCGCACGGACTGGTGAGGAGTTTCTGAAGGGCCTGGTCAGTCGACCCCGCTGGGTCTCGATGGACGGACGGCTGATAGACGACGTCGCCGCCGATCCGTTGACCATGGGTGCAGCTCGAACAGTGGCTGGGGTATTTGATCGGCAACATGAGTTTCCCGATGACTGTCTGATCGCTGATGACGAAACGGGTGAGCCGATCAACATCAGCCACATGCACCCGCGATCAATCGAGGACCTGCGCTAGCGGGCGAAGGGGCTCTCACGCATCTCGGAGTACACCGCCGGACTGATGGGACGTACGCCTGACTACATGAATATGAAGTTCGCCAGCTTTGCCGCGACCCACAAGGACTGGGCCGGAGCTGAGCGAACCAACGAGCGTGGCGAGCAAAACCTGGTGAACTTTCAGAAGCACCTGCGGCGAGATGACGTGTCGCTTACGCACACCATCATTCAGCCCAACAACGACAAGCGCACCGACGCGAACCCAAACACCTACGAAATGCTCGGCGAGATTCTCAGCTACGTCGAAGTAACCCGTAGCGCCATCCTGGCCTCAACCGAAGAGGGATACGATATCGGCACCGGCGTGTACTTCCCCGGCGGCCGTGCCCTCACGCCGATGAGATCACTGCTGGCAGTGTGGTTCCCACGGGTGAATGAGATCATCACGATGCTCGGCAGCCATAACCTCATCGCCACCCCGTCACTGGCGCTGTTGCAGGATCCCGACGCTCGACCGCTCATCGACGCCTACATGTACGGCGCTGACGGCACGAGCGCTGTCGAGCGAGCAGCCATCTTCCGCCTCGCATGGGACTTTGTCGGCTCTAGTCTTGGCGGTCGAAACGCGCTCTACGAACGGTTCTATCTCACGTCGGCAGCCTCCAACCGGCAGCGAAGTCACGTATTCAACACCGACCGAAGTCGCTCGAACGAACTGGTGGACAGCATTCTTCGCGCCGGTCGTGAACTCACCGGCGGGCGCTAGCAGCCCCCGCCGAGCGAGACAGAACACGTTTGTACAACTGGACTCGTTCTAAAGTAAGTACCTGATGGCGGTAGCCCGCTTTGGGGAACGCACGGCTTGTTTTCTGTGACCGGCGCCACTAGGTTAGTGTCAGGTTGCCGGATATCGGCATTCTGGGGAATCCGGGCGGGGCTCGGACAATGAGGGGCAAGTTCAGTACCAGCGCACCGAGATCGTCGGTGTCCGCTGTAACCATGAAGGGGGAACTTTCACCATGATTCGTCGAACTACTGCTGTTCTCGCAGCGACCGGGCTCCTGGCCTTGGCCGCCTGCGGGAGTAGCGCTAAGAAGGCCGAAACACCGGCCGCCGTAACCACTGCCGCTGCGGCAGCTGCAACCACCGCAGCCCCGGCTGCCACCACCGCGGCCCCAGCTGCCGCAGCCACCACCGTGGCTCCGGCTGCTGCTGTAACAACTGCCGCTCCGGCCGCGAAGCCTGCTGGCGACTATTCAGGTGGCCCGGGTTGTGGCCTCAACAACGGCAAGAAGGCCGAAGGCGCACCTATCAAGATCGGTAACGTCACCACCAAGGTCCCCGGCATCGACTTCTCCACCGGCCCAGCCATGATGGATGGGTACTTCAAGTGCGTCAACGAAAACGGTGGCATTAACGGCCGCCCGATCCAGATGCTCGAAGAGAACGACAACCTCAAGCCAGAAGACGCCGCAGCCGCTGCGAAGAAACTCATCGAGACCGACAAGGTTGTCGGCATGATCGGTGGCTTCTCCATCATTGACTGTCCCGTCAACGGCAAGTACTACGAGGAGAAGGGCTTCAACGTCATCGTTGCCGGCGTTCCCGCCGAGTGCTTCAGCTCACCGGCCATCGCTGCCGCCAACATGGGACCGGGCTACTCGGCTCTCGGCGCGGCCCAGTCCATGGTCGAAAAGGGTGTCAAGGGCAAGGTCGTCAGCCTTACCAACAAGACCCCAACGGCTGACTACAACAACAAGCTGGCGGGTGCGTACTTCAAGTCGAAGGGCATTGACTGGACAGACGTTCAGCTCGACCTGCCGATCACCGACCCAGCGACACCCATCCGTGACGCCATCACCAAGGCTGGTAAGGGCGGCGGCGTGTTGTTGAACTTTACGCCGGAGTCGGGCCTGCCGTTGCTGAAGGCCGCCGAGGAGCAGGGCCTCTACAAGGATGTCATCTGGGGTTCGTCTACTCCGCTGAACGACTCCTCCGTTGCTGCTGCGCTCGGTGCGCCATGGAAGGGACTCATCAACATCAACGCAGAGCTCAGCCTGCTCGATGATCCGAATCCCGAGATGGAGCTCTACCGCACCGTTTCGAAGAAGTACAACTCGGCCGCTCCGCTCGGTAGCTTCCAGCAGATGGGCTTCATGATCGGTCGCATCATCGTCAAGACGCTCATCGACATGGACCCGAAGACTCTGGATGACCCCAAGGCCGTGAACGCTGCGGTGAAGGCCGTCAAGAACTTCAAGACCGGCATCGTCTGCAAGCCCTGGTACTTCGGTGGCCTGCCCGCAGGCAACGTCCCGAACAACGTGGACAACAACGTGGTTCCTGACGGCGTTGGCAAGATGATGGCCGACAAGAAGTGCTTCGATATCGCCGAAGTCGAGCCCATTCTCACCGCCGCTCGCGCTGCCGAGAAGGCTCAGAAGCTCAACGTCGGTTAGTAGCCGACAACCGTAACGAGGAAGGAATCAAATGCCAGGCCTGTCATCACTTTGGCCCTACATCATTCAGGGCCTGGCTTTTGGGGCTGTATACGCAGTGACCGGTACAGGACTCGTTGTCCTGTACCGGACCACTGGTGTTGTAAATCTTGCCTTTGGCGCCATTGGTGCCATGGCAGCCCACATTGCGTGGTCCCTCATGGGTGGCAGCCTTGCCAGGCCCACCCCCGTCGTGCACGGCATACGCATACTTGGGTACGTGGCGCTGGTGGCGATCTGTGCCGGTCTCACTCTGCTCTACGGTGTTTGGATCGCACCCAAACTCGCTCGGCGCGACCCTCTGGTGAAAGCCCTCGGCATGGTTGGTGTGGCGCTGTTCCTGCTCGGCATCATGAAGGAGAAGTGGGACTCGTCGAAGCCTCGCGGCATCCGACTCCCCGGCACGACGTTCAAGGTTGGTGGCACGGTCGTGACCACCACCCAGGTGCTCGCCATTGTGTTTGCGCTGGTTGTGGTGGTAGGCGTCAATCTGTTCCTGAAAATGACTGCAACAGGAACGGCCATGCGGGCTATCGCCAACGACCGTGATGTTGCGGCGCTCCTCGGTGTGCCGGTCCGGCGGGTTGAATCGCTTGCCTGGCTTGGTTCCGGAGTGATCTGCGGCTGCGTGTTTCTCATGCTGCCATCGCTGTTCAAGAGCCTCGATCAGGGCACCCTGACCTGGTTCGTCATTAGTGCATTGGCCGGCGCCATCGTCGGTCAGTTCCGGTCTCTGTGGATCACCTTCGGGGCCAGTCTTCTCATCGGCGTTGTCGAGTCCGTACTCGCACCGTTCAGCGGAAACTTGCTCATGCTCAGCAAGCTCCGCAAGATGACGCCGTTCGTCATTGCGGTGTTGGCGATCCTGTGGATCAGCCGCCGTCGCACCGTGGTGCTCGCCGGAAGGGAAATGCAATGACCACCACCGTCGAGGCCGTTGCCCCGAGTAAGAGTCGACCAAACCCGCTGGCGCTGCTCGGCAAGCTGACCGGCTTCAAGTACTTCCGGCACGTCCTCATCGCCATCGTGATGTTCGTTGCGTTGGTGGTGATTCCGAAGGCGCTCGATTCGTATTGGGTGGCAAACTTCACCCAGATGGCCGTCTTTGCGGCCTTAGCTGCCAGTGCGGGCATGCTTTACGGACGCGTTGGCTTGGTGTCGTTAGGTCAGGTGGCGCCCTATGGCATTGGCATCTGGACCACGATCCGACTCTCGTTCGCCACGTCTCTTCCGTATCCGGTTCTGGTGCTGCTCGCCGGGTTGGTCGCCATGGTGATTGGCGTGCTCATCGGCCTGCCAGCACTGCGCGTCAGCGGTCTGTATCTTGCACTAGTCACGCTCATGTTGGCTGCAGGCGTTGAGATCGTCATCTCCGAGCTGAAATTCGCTAACGGTGGCACCGGCTTTCGCGGTGTCGTGAAAGACCTTGGTGGCATCAAGCCAACCCGACGCCCTTCATTCGCATTGACCGACGTTGCCTACTACCGGTTCGCCGTCGTTGGGTCGTTCCTGGTGTTCATGCTGGCTGCGTTTGTGTTATCTCGCAAACCGGGGCGCGCCTGGGCCTCTATTCGTCAGAGTGAGGCAGCGGCGCTTTCGGCTGGCATCGATGTCACCCGCTACAAGATCCTCGCTTTCGCGCTGGCGTCATTCATGTCCGGTGTGGCCGGCGGCATCTTCGCCGGCACCGTACCGAAGGGTATGCAGAGCGACTCGTTCAACCGGCAGGCCGCCATCTTCCTGATTGCGGCGGTCATCATGGGTGGTATTCACAGCCTGTGGGGCGCGTTGCTCGGCGGATTTTTCGCCACCATCATGCTGAAGTTCCTCACACAAAATGTGGTCGGTCATGGTTTTTGGACGCGTTTCAGTCTGTCGCTTTTCGGGTTCGGACTCATCATGAATTTGGTGCAGGGAACCAAAGCCGCTGAGAAGAAGGGCATCGCTCCGTGATCAAGGTTGATGGTGTCACCGTCCGCTTTGGTGGAGTGGTTTCGCTCGATGAAATGAGTGTCGAGTTTCCGGGAGGGACGTGTGGCCTCATTGGCCCGAATGGCGCGGGCAAAACCACGTTCTTCAACGTCATGTCGGGCTTCGTTACCCCGAAATCGGGCAGCATCACCGTGGACGGTACCGACCTCTTGGCCATGCCCGACTTCAAGCGGGCTCGTTGGGGCTTGCGGCGTACGTTTCAGACCGAGCAGGCCATTGAAGGTCTAACGGTGTTCGACAACGTGGCAACGGTGTACGAGCATTCACGCTCGGGCGGTGGTGAGGGGCTGAGCAAGAAGGCAGCGGTCGACGCCGCCCTCGAATTCGTCGGGCTGACTCACGTCGCTCAGTCCTATGTCCGTACGCTGCGCGCCAAGGAGCGACGATTTATCGAAGTCGCCCGTGCCGTGGTTGGTGATCCGAAGATCGTCCTGCTCGATGAGCCCGCCGCCGGTCTGCCCGAGGAAGAGACCGCTGAGCTGCAGGAGATCATCAAGGGCATTCCGGAACGCACCGGTGCCACGGTGATCCTGGTCGATCATGACATGGTGCTGGTGCAGGCATGCTGTACGTGGGCAGCCGTTCTCGACTTCGGCCGGCTCATCGCATCGGGACCCACCGGCGAAGTTTTGCACAACGAAAAAGTCATGCATGCCTACATCGGCGTCGACGACAACATTGGGGATCTTGCATCATGAGCGACAGCAACATGCTCCGACTCGTTGGTGTCTCCATCGCTCGGGCGACTCGTGAGGTCGTGCACCAGATCGATCTCGACGTGCCTGCCGGTCAGGTCACCGCCATGCTCGGCCCGAACGGGGCAGGCAAGTCCACCATCGCGTTGGCCATCGCTGGCATGCTCAAGATCTCGAAGGGCACCATCTCCCTCGGCGAGGACGTCATTAGCAACGCAAAGCCAGAGAAGGTGCGAGCCAAAGGCGTGTCCGTGGTGCCCGAGGGCCGCCGTCTGTTGCCCGACCTTTCCGTTCAGGACAACCTGCAGGTAGCCACGTATGCGTTGGGCAAGAAGGCCGGTGCGGAGGGTTTGGCCTACGCCCTTTCCCTCTTCCCCGAGCTGGAGAAGCGCTGGGGTGTCGGCGCCCGCCTGCTGTCAGGCGGCGAGCAGCAGATGGTCGTGCTCGCCCAAGCGCTTGTCTCACGACCGAAGGTGCTGGTGGTGGATGAGCTCTCGCTCGGCCTCGCCCCCATTGTGGTAAAGCGGCTGGTGCCGGTTCTTGACGACGTGGCCGCCACCGGTGTTGGCGTACTGCTCATCGAGCAGTTCGCGCACGTCGCGCTCGGCCTCGCCCAATCCGCCTACGTGCTCGAAGCAGGCAAGGTGCGCTACTCAGGCCCTTCCCAAGACCTCATCGATAAGCCCGAACTCCTCCACTCCGCCTACTTGCTGCGCACCTAACCCATCTGCGAACGATCGGCAACCCCAGCTACGGATAGAATTTGACCGTGGAACGCCGCGAACCGACCAATCTCGAGATCACGTTCGATCTCATGAATCTCGGATTCGAGACGGTAGCTCAGCGCTACCGAGACGGTCATCCGCAAGGCGACGGAGGCCGAGGTGGAGAGAGGCCCCTACATGAATGGTTGCTGCGCCGCCCGGGGTGACGCCGAAGGCCGGCTGACGCGCTACCCGGCGGCCTTGTGAGTCAACTCGTTCGTGCGCTCACCAAAATAGACAGCGAGCTTCGTGGCCTCGGCCATAATTTCGCTGTCAACGGTATTGGTGTTAGGCGTGGCCGGCGACGGGTTGGGTGACGTAGGGGGCCTCTAAGGATGCGACTTCTTCGGCGGTGAGCTTGACATCGAGAGAGGCGAGGGCGTCGTCGAGGTGGCCTTGGCGGGTGACGCCGACGATGGGTGAGGTCACACCCGGCACCTGACTGACCCAGGCGAGCGCGACGTGGGCCATCGGTATGCCGCGTGCAGCAGCGATCTCACCGACACGGGTCACGACTGCCTCGCTGCCATCGACGTACAACGTTTCACCAAAAATGTCCGACGACATGCGCTCGGTGTCGGCACCCCATGGCCGGGTAAGGCGACCGCGGGCCAGCGGACTCCAGGGGATGACGCCGACCCCCTGATCAGCACAGAGCGGCAGCATCTCTCGCTCCTCCTCCCGGTAGAGCAGATTGAGATGGTTCTGCATGGCGACGAACTTGGTCCAGCCATTCATGTCGGCGACGTGCTGGGCCTTGGCGAACTGCCAAGCGAACATCGATGACGCGCCGATGTAGCGAACCTTGCCCGACTTCACCACGTCGTGTAGAGCCTCCATGGTTTCCTCGATCGGCACCCGATTATCCCAACGGTGGATTTGGTAGAGATCGATGTAGTCCATGCCGAGACGGCGCAGGCTGTTCTCCAACTCCATGAAAATCGCCTTGCGGGAAAGCCCTCGCTGATTGGGTCCGGGTCCCATCTGTCCGTGCACCTTGGTGGCCACCACGATCTCGTCACGGGTGGCGAACTCGGCCAGAGCCCGCCCGATGATCTCTTCGCTCGACCCATCGGAATACACGTTGGCGGTGTCAAAGAAGTTGATTCCTTTTTCCACGGCATCACGCAGGAATGGGCGGCTGGCCTCCTCGGTCATCGTCCACGGATGGCCGCCGCGGTCGGGTTCACCGAAGCTCATGCAGCCGAGGCAGATGGGCGAAACGTCTATGCCGGTGTTTCCTAGTTTGCGGTATTTCATGTGGTGACCTCCGATGGGCACAATACAGACCGCAGCGCAGCGGCTACCTTTTGACACCGTGCCCAACGATGTTGCGACCGACCTGATCCATCTCACGGCGGCCGGGGTGAGCGTCATCGTTGACACCTCGTTCGGCGCTCCGGTCATCCTGCACTGGGGTGAAGCTCTGCCGGCGAACACCTCGCTGACCTCACTCCGCAACGCCATGGCTCGCCCCATTCTGCACGGCGACATGGACGTGGTTGCACCGATTGCCGTGGTGCCTGAGCACGGCTCCGCGTTCGCCGGACGCCCCGGTCTCGGTGGCCACTGGCCGGGCGGTTCGGCGTGGGCGCCCCGCTTCCTACCAGCACATGTCGAGCACGTTGGTCAGTCCGTTCGAGTGACTGCGACGGACACGGTTGCGAAGTTGACGTTGACCTGCGATCTCACATTGGAGGCCAATGGCGTACTGCTGGCCCGCAACCAGGTGACCAACAACGGAACCGAGAGCTATCAGCTTGAAGACCTCAGCTTCACCCTGCCGCTGCCAGCACAGGCCGAGGAGTTGCTGACCTTCCCGGGTCGTTGGTGCCGCGAGTTTCATCCCACGCGGGTGCCGTTCGAGACTGGCGCGCTCCTGGTGGAAAATCGTCGCGGGCGCACCTCGCACGATCACATTCCGTTGCTCTTCGCCGGCACTAGGAACTTCGGTGAGTGGACGGGCGAAACCTGGGGTGTGCACCTGGCGTGGAGCGGCAACAACACCATGCTCGCCGAGGTGATGGCCGATGGCCGCCGCTACCTGCAACTTGGAGAGCTGCTGCACCCTGGCGAAATCGAACTCGAACCGGGCGAGAGCTACGAGACACCAGAGATCGTCGCCACCTACGGCGTGGGTCTTACCCAGGCCAGCCAGCGTCTGCACCGCTACGTGCGGTCGCGGCCCAATCATCCGCCGCTCAGCAAGCCTCGGCCCGTGCTGTTGAACACGTGGGAAGCGGTCTACTTCAACCACGACACCGAGGTCCTCAAGGGCCTGGCCGAGGCCGCGGCGGCGGTTGGCGCCGAACGGTTCGTGCTCGATGACGGGTGGTTCGGTGGACGTCGTAACGATCGAATGGGTCTTGGTGACTGGTGGGTGTCGCCGGAGATGTACGCCAATGGCCTGAATCCGCTGATCGATCACGTGCGTTCGCTCGGCATGGAATTCGGCATCTGGGTCGAGCCCGAAATGGTCAACCCCGACTCCGACCTGTTCCGTGCTCACCCAGATTGGGCGCTCACCACGCCCAGCTATCCGCCGGTGTACGGGCGCCAGCAGTTGGTGCTCAATATTGCGCACCCCGAGGCATACGCCTATATCCTTGGTCAGCTCGACGCGCTGCTGCGTGACCACGACATTGCCTACGTGAAGTGGGATATGAACCGTGACCACGTGCAGGGCAGCGGGCGTGACGGTCGGGCGGGATCGAGTGCGCAGACCGTTGCGCTTTATGCGTTGCTTGATGAGCTTGGCGTTCGACATCCGAATGTTGAGATCGAAAGTTGTGCGTCGGGCGGCGGTCGCATCGACCTCGAGATTCTGAAGCGAACCGCCCGCGTGTGGACGTCCGACTGCAACGACGCCCTTGAGCGTCAAACGATTCAGCGGGGCGCATCCATGCTGCTGCCGCCCGAACTAATGGGCGCGCATATCGGCCCGGGGCATTCGCACACGACGGCACGCAATCACTCGCTCGCATTCCGTTCGATCACTGCGCTGTTTGGCCACCTCGGCGTGGAGTGGAACCTGCTCACGCTGTCGGATAGTGAGCGGGCCGACCTCGCCACGGTGATCGCCCTGCACAAGCGATTTCGTCCGCTGCTGCACGGTGGTGACGTGGTGCGCTTCGACGTGCCCGGCGGCGCGGCACAGGCCCACGGTGTTTATTCCGCCGATCTGACCGAGGCGCTGGTTGCCTTCATCCAATTGCGTACGGCTCCGTCGCTCACGCCTCCTCCGCTGCGGTTGCCGGGCTTGTCGGCCGAGGTGACGTACCGAGTGGAGACCATCTTGCTACCCGGTCAGGCTCGGCTCGGCCCGGGTCGCCGCCAGCCTGCCTGGCTGGCTGACGGCATCGTACTGACCGGAGCGCAACTGGCTGTCCACGGTTTGCAGATGCCATCGTTCGACCCCGAAAACGGCATGCTGCTCCATCTCACGGTCGTGTGATGGTTAGGGCTTGATCGACACGATGCGATTGGCGAGATGTTCGCTGATCCACAACGTGCCGTCCGGTCTTACAAGCACCGTGTGCGGACCCTTCAGCCCGGTCGCCACTTCGGTGGATAGTACTGGCGGTTGACCAGCTGTCCACGTGCCAAGCGGGACGCGCATGAGCTGACCGGTGACGAAGAGAGTGACGAAGATGTCGTTCCCCTTTACCGCAACGCCCGTTGGTGTGGATGATTTCGGGAACAGTGCTGTTGGTCGTATCACCGCTGCACAGTCCTGATCGCCAGCGCAGCGAGGCCAACCGAGATCGGCCGTCGGCGATAGCGGGATGATGTTGATTTCCTCGACGGGTGCGTTCGCAATGTTGTCACCGATTTCGGTAGTGACGATTCGCCCGTCGGGCAGCACCGCGTGGGCGTAGGCGTTCTTCGCGCCGGTGGCAACGGGCGTAGAGGTTTTCGTTGTCGGGTTGAAGAGCCAGAGCGTGCCGCTGCCCGGTTCGGGACTGTCGCCAATCAACGTCCCGGTGGTCTCATACAGGAACCGTCCACCGTCGACTGAAGTGAGGGTGCCCTCGCTGCGACCATTGAAAGCCAGGTTTTCCAGCACGGACTCGACCGGGCCCGCAACCGTGTCGTCTCTGTTCCACTGAGCGCGTACGAGACCTCGGTGGACCATCACCCACAGCACGCCGTCCTGCCACAAGACGCCGGTCGGCTTGTCGAGCGCCGTCAGAAGAACGCGCTTGGCTTTCGTTCTCGGATCGAAGACCACCACTTGCCCGGTGGACGCGTTCTCCTCGCCGTTCAGTTGGGCCACGAGCAACAGGCCATCGGGTCCATCGGCGATCTGGGTCGGGCCGTTGAACCCATCGGCGATCACCGTGACCCCTTTGGATGTCGGCCGCAGGTCCGGACTCGCACACCCCACAAGGGTGGCGATCGCGCCGATGCTTGCCGCGAGGCGGGTCCATGCACGGGTCACCGCCAGACCGTACCGCCGTTGGCATCATTCGGCACGAGCGAGGCCATGCATTTTTCGTGGCCCGAAAGTCGTGACCCTCGAAACGCAGTACCTTCGCGATATGGCCGGTCTTGTCGTTCCTCGCTGGACCCATGTGGCCCTCCCCGTCGGTGACCTTGACTCGTCCATCGTCTGGTACGAGCAGTTCACACCGTTGCAGCTGATCCGGCGTCGAGCCGATGATGCAGGACAATCGGCTTGGCTCGGTCACGCCGCATCAACAGTGCATCCGTTCGTACTGGTGTTGGTGGACTTCAATGAACATCACGGAGGGAGGCAACCGAAGCTCTTTCCGTTCGCGCACCTCGGCATGGAGATGCCCGAGCGTGCCGATGTCGATGCGATCGCCGCCAAGGCGGCCGCAGCTGGTTGTCTCGAACGGGAACCGATTGATCTTCCTCAGCCGGTCGGTTACGTGTGCATGCTTCGCGATCCCGACGGCAATATCGTTGAGTTCAGCCACGATCAGCGTGTCTACGACACGTTCCGAGCACTCTTCGATCAGGCATAGCTCACTTCGATCGTGTTCGGCTCGAGGGGCTGGACCGATGCCCTCCTTCCGAGTTGTTGTCTCGGGAGGAACCTTGTATCACCCCCTCTGTACGGTGTGCAGCGACACGAAGGGATTG
Source organism: Actinomycetes bacterium (assembly GCA_031360915.1). Taxonomy (GTDB): domain Bacteria; phylum Actinomycetota; class Acidimicrobiia; order Acidimicrobiales; family Ilumatobacteraceae; genus JANMCE01. Next base: position 22,154 of record JANMCE010000119.1, read on the forward strand.
GCATGGCCAAGAACAACCGCAAACGAGACAACGAAAAACGTCGGGCTGAACAACGGCGCCTCGCCGACCGCCGCGCCGCCGGACCTACGGCCTACGGCTCCGGCCGTCCCCCGACCATCGCTTTGCTGATCCAGGGTGCGGTGCAGAGTCGTCTTACCGAGGATCACCGGTTGTATGACGCCTCCGTCGACCGTCTCTCGGTTCTTGCCGCAGACGGCCAGGCAACGGTTTCTGAGGCTCTGGCCACGGAAGTGTCCCGGCTGTTGCGGTTCTGCTGGCAAAACGGGTGGCAACCGGTTGATGTGGTGAGTGTCGTGCGCCGTCTCGAATCATCGGTGCATGCCGACGTGGCGGCTTCCACGGTTGTTGACGATGCTCGGCATGACGCCGGCCAGCCGATGCATCCGCAATGGGCCGCGCAGCTTGACGACATGCAGCCGTGGTGGTCGGCCCGCGAAACATTCAGCGAACCGTGGTTGCTCCGCCTCACCGGCACCATCGGGTTCAGCATGCGAGATGCGATTGAACACGCTGTCACGCTGATTTCCCGTCTGCAGCGATTCCCGAAACTGCCAACGCTCATCCCGCCGCCCGGTCCGGGGGCAGCCATGGCAGCTTCCCGTCGAAGGCTGACTACCGATGCCGCGCTTGACCCGAAGATGCTGGGTCGGGTCCGTGCGCTCCTGGCGAAGGCCGAGTCGACGGAATTCCCGGAGGAAGCCGATTCGTTCACCGAAAAGGCGCAGGAGTTGATGACGCGCTACTCCATTGATGTCGCCATGGTCGCGGCCACATCGGGGGTGGCTGTCGGTGGGCCGGAGGGGCGCCGCATCCATCTCGATCCGCCCTACATCGACGCCAAAGCGTCACTGGTGCATGCTGTGGCGTCAGCAAACCGTTGCCGGTCGGTACTGCTATCCGAATTCGGGTTCATAACCGTCTTCGGGTTTTCCACCGATCTTGCCGTGGTGGATGTGCTGTTCACATCGTTGCTCGCTCAGGCCACGACGGCCATGGTGGTAGCCGGTCGAGTAGTGAACCAGGCCGGTGTGTCCAGAACTCGGTCATTCCGGCAATCTTTCCTCATCTCGTTCGCCCATCGCATCGGCGAACGCCTGCAGGAAGCGGCGTCGGCGTCCACCAAGGAGGCCGAGGTCGACTTCGGGGCCTCGTTGTTGCCCGTGCTGGTTCAACGTGAGGCCGATGTCGACAAGGCTGTGGCCGAAGCATTCCCCCGCATGCGACAGGTGCGCAGCCGGGTGAGCAACGCCGCCGGCTGGAATGCTGGCCGTGTAGCCGCCGATCAGGCGTCCCTTCAACCCGGTGCGGAACTTGCTCGGTAAAAAGCTGACGACATGGCATTCTCCGCCGATTCACTGAAGTCACTGCTCTCCGCTCGGTCACCGCGGCGCTACGGCCTCTACCCCACACCGTTTCACCGTCTTGACCGGTTCTCCCGTGCTATTGGTCGCGAGGTGTGGATCAAGCGTGACGACCTCATCAGCGTCGCTGGTGGCGGGAACAAGGTCCGGAAACTGGGCTACCTGGTCGCCGACGCACTGGAGGGTGGAGCCGACCACCTCGTGTCGGTCGGAGCCGAACAATCAAACCACGCTCGATGCGTCGCGGCTGTCGCTGCCATCGAGGGCCTCGACTGTGACCTTGTCCTGGGCGGCGACCCTGACTCGCCTGTCGTTGGCAATCTTCTGCTTGATCACATGCTCGGTGCTCGTATCCAGTTTCCCGGCACGGACGATTGGGAAGAGCTCGAACGGGTTTCGCTTGAAGTCGCCGAGCAGCTGCGGGCGCACGGTAAGCGCACCTACGTGATGCCGATTGGTGGCTCCACCCCAATCGGCGCGCTCGGGTTCGTTGACGCCTATCTCGAACTTCGCGAGCAGCTTGGGATCGTCGGCGTGAAGCCGTCATCGATCGTGCACGCGACGTCGTCAGGCGGCACGCAAGCTGGGCTGGCCATTGGCGCCCATCTCCTGCACGATGACGTGAAGATCCTCGGCATCGGCGTGGCCAAGACTGCCGGCGACCTTCACGCCGAGATCGTCGAAATTTCTCAAGGTTGTCTCAAGCTCCTTGGCTCCGTAGACAGCGTGCTCGATATCACCGTTGTGCCCGGCTACCTCGGCCGCGCCTACGCCGAACCGACTCGTGGCGCACTCGATGCGTTACGTCTGCTCCTGCGCACCGAAGGCATCCTGCTCGACCCGGTATACACGGCCAAGGCGATGCACGCCGTGATCGACGCGCCCACAGACGTCCTCGGTGATGGCCCGATCGTGTTCTGGCACACCGGCGGCATACCCGCCGTTTTCTCGCCCCACTTCGCCGAACATCTCATCGCCGAGCCGCGTCCAATTGCCTCCGGAAGGACCCGGCCCAGCGGGAAAAGTTCGATTTCGGATGATGTGAGCGGACAGCGTCGGTAGCGCCGATGGCGATCGTGTCTTCCATTCGAGAGCGTTAGCGAGATCGACGGCGGGTGATCTCCACGCGAACGGTCTGTGGGTCGGGATCGACCAACGAGCCGTCGTCGGCCAGGAAGGTGTCGTGCAGCTCGATCGCCAGGACAGCGCGCTGGGTGTTGGTGACCGGCGCGATATCAGCCGCCCGTTCGTTTAGAAACCGGGCAGCGGCACGCACTGCTTCATGTCGTGTTTCATCGTCAGCAGAGGCGTGGCGGAACCGCCACCGTTTCACTTGGTGCTCGATATCGGACTTGCTCTCGTCGTCAACATCCAAACCAGCTGCGGGGAACACCCGGCAGTCGTAGGTGCGGCAGGTGAGGGGCCGGTGCTCGTAAATGGAGCAGGCAGTATCGATGAGCATCGGGCAGTGCCCGTGCTCGTTGTATCCCATCAGCACGTGACCTTTCGGCAGTCGTGGTGCAGGAAAGGTCAACTGGCGAGGGATGTGGGCCAGCGCGTCGGTTTCGTCCGGAGCGATGTGGATGAACTGTGACGAGGTGCAACACGCCGTGCACGTTCCACACGGCACCTCGGACCCGTGGTCACCTCGCAGTGCACCCTCTATCTCGGCCAGCCACGTCGAGAAATCGCCGGCATCGAGAGTCGGCTCAGAAGTCATCCACCTACTCTGCCACCGCTGCCCACCCATTCAGGCTGGCATCACCATCTCGACCGAACCGAGAGTCTCGGGTAGACGGACCGGCGCATTGCTGCTGTTGAGACGCCAGATCGACGTGTCGTTGGCGGCGAGCACCGCGTTGGCGGTGGGGCTGATGGCCAGCGCAGTGGCCACCTGGCCGATGGATGACTTTGAGCTCGTGCCACTGCTGAGATCGACGGTGACCAGATGATCATCAAGACTGGCGTAGAGCGTCCGGGCGTTGACGGCGAGCGCCGGTCGGCCGGTTGTGGAGGTCTGTCCGAGATCGGTCACCTTTACGACGGCCGGGTCGGTTGGCTCACCCTTGTGAGTGTTGGTATCGATCGTGACCAGCTTGCCCGTCGAGGTGAGCACGTAAAGATGGCTGCCATCGACGCTGGCCGCGATGGATCCAGTGCCTTTGCCAAGACCGACATCGGCGGGCAGGTCGATGCAGTGCTGCTGCGCTCCGAAGTCCAGGGCTAGGGCATGCACGAAGGCTGTACCGTTCTCGGCTCGGTAGAGCGTGTACAGGAACTGGCCGCCTTCGGTCACGACGTGGCTGCCTCGCAGCCCGGCCATCGTCTCGTCGAGTGGCTCCTTTGTGTTCCATTTCCACGGTGACAGGAGCTCACCGCCGGAGAGGTCCAGTTGGCGCACCCGGTACTTTGTCGGATGGTCGGCCGGCAGGAACTCGATCATGGCGAGGAATTCTGGGCCTTGGGTGAAGGCCTCGGGCAGAAGGTTGCCGTCGAGCGTACGTGTGATGAGCGGAGTGTCGCCTTTGCCCACCACAACGATGTGGCTCTTGGTTCGACCGGTTGCCAGCTCACCCGAACGCGGTGACTGGTAGGAGGCGTCGGCCAGGGCAACCTTGTCCCCGAAGAAGGACACGGCGGCGAGCGAGAACGTGCCCGGCACCGTCTTACGGAGGCGCCGTTGCCCGGTAGACGGATCGGTCCAGTCGACAAACGTCTGGCCGCCGTCCACAACGCTAGAGATCAGCTGATGACCATCGCCACTGAACAGTCCGGCCGCCGCAGTGAATCGAATCGCACCGTTCGGGTCGTACGACACGTACGCGCCCTTGCCCATCACGGCCACGGACATCCCGAGCCCGGTCGGGGCTGATCCGGAGGCGGTGTCGACGGTGGGCGCAGCGCTCGACACCACACCGGCTGGCTCGGTCGGGGCAGTCGCCACCGCCCGGCTTGGCGCGCGACCGCAGCTGGGAGCGAGCAGGAGCACAGCGACAGTGACGACGAGATAGCGACGCATGGTGGACCTCCGAACAGTTGGACAGTTCGGTTACACCGTCGCGAGCCTCTCGGTTCCCTACTTCACCGTTTCAGCAATCGACAGCGCCAGGTCTCGGCTGACTTTGGCCTCCAGCCGATAGGTGATGCCGTCGCGCTCCCACACCAACGTGTTGGTCGCCAGGCGGTTGGTCACCATGGCGCTTTGGCCATCGGTGGCTATCGCCAGTTGATGCGGCTCGCCTTCAATCCAACGACCGGATGCACCCTGAACCGTCACGAACTCGACCCTGGCGTCGGGTCCGAGCATCTTCGAAAACGACCAGTCCTCGACCGAACCACGGAACGCGCTGAACGCCATTCCCCACGCGCGGTTTGTGGGGCTGGCCGGAAGCGGCAGGCGGTCGTTCGGTTTCCACCACAACGTCACCAGACCCTTGGCCACGTCACGTTCGAGCGTGACGAGGTCAGGGTCGCCCAGTCGGGAGTCGCTCGGGATTCGCACCGTGAACGCCACGGCTTTGCGTGCTTCCGCGAGCGTGATCGACTCGCCGAATCCAGCCGTTGGCGCGGCTGTCGTCGTCGCCTCGTCTGAGGTTGCGGAGGGCGACAAAGCGGTGGTGATCGCAGGTGACGTCGGTGATGCTGCGTTCGTAGGTGGCGGGATGGGTTGCTCGATACGGACGCCGCGCAGGCCGAGCCACCCGGCCACCGCCCGTCGAACAGGAGCGATCGCGAGCACCGCTATGATGATCACCACGGCCACCATTGCGACCCGCAATCGACGCAGAGCCCGGCTCGTGCGTGACTTCACGGTGCCGATCGGCAGCCCGAGTTCGGCGGCCGTTTCGGCTTCGGTGTGTTCATGCAGGAACCGGGTCTCGATGACCGCGCGATCCGTCGGGTTGAGACGATCAACTGCGGCTCGAATTTCAGAGCGATGCGCATCGGCGATGGCGATGTCTTCGGCCGGTGCGGAGGCGAACCGTTGCGGCTGATCGATCAAACGTCCAACGGCGGCCTCATGCCGGCGAGCCGTGCGTCCCTGGTTCAGCGCCTCATTGCGAACGATGGTGAGGAACCACGGTGCAAAGTCCCTGCCAGCGTCGAGACTGGCAAGGGATCGGTGGGCCTTCATCAGCGCGTTCTGCACCGCGTCCTCGGCATCACTGGCCTGACCTGCGGATGCGGCGATCCGACGAGCGAGCGCAAGATGGGGCGCGACCAGCTCGGCAAACGCGTTCGCGTCGCCCGATGTCGCTCGCTCAATCAGCCCTTCGTCTGTGCCCAAACTGGCCTCCACGAACCCTGACACCGCGCGGCCGCAAACGGTTCCCAGATTCTTCCACCTCGTGGTCAGTCCGAGCCGCGAAAGCTAGTCCTGGCTGAGGAGGAGGTAGAGCTTCTTGCGGGC
>JANMCE010000281.1:0-18915 GCA_031360915.1 Actinomycetes bacterium
CGCAATTCATGGCTGCACCGTCACCGCGCACGACTGCCAACCCCACCACATTGCCTACTGGGGCAAACACCACGGCCCGACCGACATAGCCAATCTGATCCCCCTATGTAGCCGTCACCATCACTTCGTGCACGAAGGCGGCTGGCACCTCAACCTCAACCCCACCACCCGCTACCTCACCGTCACCCTCCCCGACGGCACCCGCATGACCCACCCCCCACCATTCGCCCGAGCTGGCTAAGCGGCCCGGCGGACCGCATAAACTCCCGACCGCAGCATCCGAAGTAGTCCTAAGCAGCTTGGTGTACTTTTGGATAGTTCTACCAACTTCCACCAGAAGGCAACCGAGCAGCCAAGGCGCGAGACTGAGGACATGACATTGCATTGGTCGGCAACAGGTGTGGAGATTCACAAGGTCGTCGTGGGCAACTACGAGAACAACGTGTTCGTTGTGCGTTGCACCGAGACGGGTGACGCGGTGCTCATCGACGCGGCCAACGAGCACGAGCGGCTGCTCGAAATGTCTCAACGCCTCGGCGTGAAACGCATCCTCGAAACCCACGGTCACCACGATCACATCGGCGCGGTCGTCGCCATGCGCGAGGCCGGCTACAAGGTGGCCGTAACCGAGCTCGACGCGCCCCGCCTGAAAGATGTCGGCTACGACGTGTTCTTAGAAGACGAAGAAGTCATAGAAGTCGGCCGCCTCAAACTCCACGCCATCCATAACCCCGGCCACACCGAAGGCTCGATGTCGTTCCGCTTGGCCGATCAGCCGATCCTGTTCAGCGGGGACACGCTCTTCCCCGGCGGCCCCGGTGCCACCAAGTTTCCGGGCGGAGACTTCGACACGATCATTCAATCGCTCGACACCCGCCTCTTCACGCTTCCGACCGACACCATCGTCATGCCCGGCCACGGAGTGGATACCACTATCGGCACCGAACGCCCCCACCTCCAAGAATGGGTCACCCGCGGCTGGTAATTGGTCTGGTGAACCATGTGTCACGCCCGCAGCATCGCGGAGCGAAGCGACAATGAGCGCCACGACCGCCGCCGAACGATACGGAGCGGTAGCGACCGAGTGAGGCCACGCGAACAGCGAGAAGCGAAGTAGATATGCGTCACTCGGGGTTTCCACTATGGCGATAGGGGTAATACACTGAGAGCCGTGAACGAACTGTTTCGGGTTGTCGATCTCCATGCTCGCCCGGTTGTCGACGACGACACCGTGGCCCCCGAAATCCTGCGTGGCGTGAGTTTTGAAGTGAAGGCGGGCGAAGTCCACGCCATCATGGGCCCCAACGGGTCCGGCAAATCCACCCTCGCCTCTGCGCTGCTCAACAACCCCGAGTACGAAGTCACCAGTGGTGAGATCTTCTATAAGGGTGACAACATCACCGAATGGCCAACCGACGTTCGGGCCAAGCAGGGCATGTTCCTGGCGTTCCAGTACCCGCAGGAGATCGCCGGCGTATCCGTCATCCAGTTCCTCCGCCAGGCCCTGTCAGCCCGCAAAGGCATCGACCTCAGCGTGCTCGAACTCCGACTCGACATCATGGAGTGGATGGCCCGCCTCGGCATGGACAAGCAGTTCGCCGACCGCTACCTCAATGAAGGCTTCAGCGGTGGCGAAAAGAAACGCAACGAGATCCTGCAGATGGCCATCCTCCAGCCCGACCTGGCCATTCTCGATGAGACCGATTCCGGACTCGACATCGACGCGCTCCGAACCGTCGCCAGCGGCATTCGCGAAGTAAAAGCCGACCGCAAAGACCTCGGTATCGTGCTCATCACGCACTACCAGCGCCTGCTCGATGAGGTGAGGCCCGACGTGGTGCACATCCTGCTCGACGGTCGCATCGTGCAGACCGGCGGCATGGAACTGGTAGACATCGTGGAGAACAAGGGCTACGACGAATTCCGAGCCGCTCATGCTTGACGTCGCCGCCATCAAATCCCAGTTCCCCGTGTTGCAACGACAGATCAACGGCATGCCGATCGTGTATCTCGACTCGGCCAACTCCACCCAAAAGCCACAAAGTGTCATCGACGCCATGTCGCGCTTCATGGCTACCAGCTACGCGCCGGTCAGCCGCAGCGCCTACGGGTTGGCGTCGGAAGCCACCGACGCCTACGAGTGCGGCCGCACCAAGGTCGCCCGCCTCATCAACGCCCCCCACGATCACGAAGTCGTGTTCACCAAGAACGCCACCGAAGCCCTCAACCTGGTCATCCAGTCGTGGGGCCGGGCGAACCTAAACCAGGGCGATGTCGTCGTGCTCACCCATATGGAGCATCACGCCAACATCGTGCCCTGGCACATGCTCGTGGCCGAAAAAGGCATCCAACTCCGATGGGTCGGCCTCACCGACGACGGCCTGCTCGACCTCAGCAACCTGACCGAGCTTCTGCAGGACGCCAAGGTCTTCTCCTTCACCGCCATGTCGAACGTGCTCGGCACCATCAACCCGGTACGGCAACTCACCGATGCCGCCCACAAGGCCGGCGCGCTCGCCTTCGTCGATGCCTGCCAGCTCGTACCGCACATGGTCACCGACGTGCAGGCCATGGACCCCGACTTCATGATGTTCTCATCCCACAAGCTGTGCGGCCCGACCGGCATCGGCATCCTGTGGGGACGAGAGAAGCTGCTCGATGCCATGCCCCCATTCCTCGGTGGCGGCAACATGATCGCCGACGTACGGCTCGACGGTTTCACCACCGCACCCCTGCCGGCCAAGTTCGAAGCGGGCACCCCACCCATCATCGAAGCGGTCGGCCTCGGTGCCGCCGTCGACTTCCTGAACGGTCTCGGCATGGCCAACATCCGCCGTCACGAAATCGACCTCACGGCCACCATGATGAACCGACTCACCGCCCACTTCGGTGACGACATCAGTATTTACGGCCCTACCAACGCCGAGCTGCGCGGCGGCGTCGTCAGCTTCGCCATGAAAAACATTCACCCCCACGACATCAGCCAAGTGCTCGATGAAACCAACGTCTGCGTGCGGGCCGGGCACCATTGCGCCAAGCCGCTCATGAAGGTGCTCGGTGTTGGTTCCACCGCCCGCGCCAGCCTGTATGTGTACAACGACGAGTCCGACGTTGACGCCCTTGTCCTCGGCCTTGATGCCGCCCGATCCCTGTTCGCCTCGTAGGAGATTCCCATGGCCGGCCTCGAAGACCTTTACCGCGAAATCATCCTCGATCACTATCGCTCCCCTCGTAACCGTGGCGAGCTCGATCCGCCTGCGATTATGGCCGAGGGCTTCAACCCACTCTGCGGTGACGAGATCAAAGTCTTCCTCGTGGTCGAAGACGACAAGGTTTCCGACATCCGTATCTCCGGCCAGGGCTGCTCTATCAGCCAGAGCTCGGCATCCATGATGTCGCAGGCCGTGAAAGGCAAGACGGTGGACGAAGCCCGCGCCGTCATTCGTGCCTTCAAGGCAATGATGACCCCGCCCGACCCCGAGCACGACGCCGACCACGATCACGAGGAGCCCCCCGTGAAACTCGGTGACCTCGAAGCACTGAGCGGCGTGCAAAAGTTCCCGGTTCGCATCAAGTGCGCCACCCTCGCCTGGAACACCCTTACCCAAGCCATGGACGAAGCCAGCTAGCTCGCCCGTGCGCAATCCGAACCGGCGGCCGCCAGAAAATTGTTCAGTTCGGCTCAATTCGCTCACGTTTCGGGTGACCGGCGTCGATGAGTTGGTGAGGTAACCACGGAGCTGTGCGGAGGTGCGGATGAGAAAGCTACGAGCGATCTTGTGGATGACCGCCGCCGCGCTCCTGGTGATCATCGTGGTGGTCCCGGCCTTCGGGAACTACCAGGTGGCCACGGCCGAGCTGTCGATAGAGGCGCAGCAGCGCAAGACCCTCATCGACAACGTTGAAAAGCTCCACGCACCGGCACCCAAATTCCGTCTTTCCATCGACAACCTCGACAAGGTGATTCCGAATCCGAAGGGCGCCGAACGTCGGGCACTCATCCTGTCGGTCATCGGCCTGACCGTGTGGTTGATGGCACAACGGCTGCTACGCAAGCGCCGCCTGGCCCTGCGTGCCGCGCCGTTGTTCGAAGCCCCTCGGGCCACCCGGCATCTGAGTCCGATCCTGTGGAATCACGACATCGAAATCATGGAGTCGATTGGCCCGGTCGGCCTGCTCCAACCCATCGCGTTGCCCGTGATGCGCCAGCAAGCTCGCATGCGCGAACTCGCTCTGGCCGCCTGACGCTGCGTCGACAACGAGCGGACGCCGCTCTTTGGTTACGCGTAGGCCTTTTGCCTCAACGAATGAACTTAATAGCCTCTTGTTTTCGTCTGCGAACTTAACCTGCCCCCGAAATGCGACGATCAAGTTGTCGTCACACTCCACTCATTTCGTAAGGGGCGATATGAAACTCATACGGTCGATTCTCTGGTCCGCATCGGCATCTCTGTTCATCCTCATCCTGGCTCTGCCAACGTTCAACCGGGCCGTCGTCGACGTCAGAGACGCATCGAGCTCGGGTTCCCACCTCGCTATCGGCCGCCTCTTTCCGCCGCCGACACCCGCGCAGCGTCAAGCCCTCATCCTGGCGCTCGCCGGCCTATCGATCTACCTCGCAGCAAGCCAACTGCAGGCCAGCCGTCGACGTGCACTCCGCAAGCTGCCACCGGTGCAGCTCAACTTTAAAGGGCCGGCGCGGCGCGAACCGATGCTCTGGCACCACGACGTTGGGGTCATGGAATCGATCGGCGAGGTTGGCCTGTTGCAGCCAACACCGCGCAGCGTCGTTCGCCGCCGTGACACCAACGACGAACTGCTGATTCCGCTCTGAGCAGGTACAGCGCTACAAAGCGAAGAGGTCGTCAAGCGACGGCTTCTTCGCCGACTGGTTCAACTCCGGCTCGGGCTCAGGCGTTTGAAACGCGGCATACCCGTCGATGTCAAGCTGCGCGGCCAACTCGGGACCACCCGAAGCCACAATGCGGCCCTTCACCAGGATGTGCACGACATTCGGGCGCAGCTCATCGAGCAGACGGTTGTAGTGGGTGATGGCCAACACCCCGAGTCCTTGCTCGCGGCTGGCCTCGGCCACCCGACGGGCACACGCCCGCAGTGCGTCGACATCGAGGCCGGAGTCCAGCTCGTCGAGCACGGCGAAGCGAGGCTGAAGCACGGCGAGTTGCAGCGTTTCATTTCGCTTCTTTTCGCCACCCGACAGGTCAACGTTGAGCGCCCGTTCGAGGAACTTCTCGTCGAAACCAATCCGGCCGGCTTCGGCCGTCATGAGTGCGTGCAGACCGGCAACGTCACGACCGCTGGCGAGCATGGCTTCGGAAAGCATCCGTTCAAGGCCAACGCCCGGTACTTCGGTTGGGTACTGCATGGCCAGGAACAGGCCAGCCGCCGCTCGCTTCCAGGTGGGCAGGCCCAGCATGTCCTCACCATCAAGGGTGACGGAACCGCTGATCACGTCGTAGCCGGGCTTGCCCATAAGCACCGACGAGAGCGTCGATTTCCCGGCGCCGTTCGGGCCCATGATGGCGTGCACTTCCCCAGCGGGAATGGTGAGGTTGATGCCGTGCAGAATCTGCTTGCCCGGAATGCCAGCCTGCAGTTCGGTGATAACCAGTTCGCTCACTTGTGCGCTCCTGCCGTGATCGTGATGTGCACCATGCCGTCAACAACGGCCGCGTCGTAGACCGGCACCGGTTGCGTAGCCGGGAACGTTTGCGGCTCCCCCGTCTTCAGGCTGAACGTACTGCCGTGCTTCATGCACTCGATCTCGCACTCTTCGGGATACACGTCGCCCTCGCTGAGCGAAACGTCAGCGTGGGAGCAGGTATCACCAATGGCATAGATCGAATCGTCGATACGCACCACGCACACCTTGTGACCTTCGACAACGAACTTACGAGCCTCCGCGACGCCGAGGTCGTCGAACTTGCAGACCGAAACGGTGCTCACGCCGACACCTCCACCGGGCGACGATCAAGCTTGCCGGCAACCTCGGCTCGCAACTCGGCCGACAACAGTTGAGCCGGGAGCTTGTCGATCACTTCGTCGAAGAAGCCGAGCACGATCAAGCGATCAGCGATCTCGGGTGGAATACCGCGGCTCTCCAGGTAGAAACGCTGCTCTTCATCGATCGGACCAACGGTGGAGGCATGGCTGCACTTCACGTCGTTGTTCTCGATATCGAGGTTGGGCACGCTGTCGGCCCACGCCTCGGACGAGAGTTTGAGGTTGCGATTGGTCTGGAACGCCCTCGCGCCGCGAGCATCTTTTTCGATGTGGATGAGGCCGGTGTACACGCTGCGGGCTCGATCCTGCACGGCGCCCTTAAACAGCAGATCGCTGGTGGTCTTGGGCGCCGCGTGGGTCTGGGTAACACGCAGGTCGAGCATCTGATCACCCTCGCCGAAGCTGACACCGATCTGCTCGCCGTGTGCACCCTGGCCGAGCAGCCGAGCATCGGTACGCACCCGGGCGTACCCGCCGCCGAGCGCCACGGTGGCGAGCACGGTCGTGCTGTCGCGTTCGCTGCGCGAGATCTGGTTGGCAATGAGCCAAGCGTCGCGATCAAGCTCGTTGACCGCTTGATACCGGACCCGCGCCGACTGCGCGGCACGCAGTTCCATGACCGGAGCGACCAGACCCTGCGAGCCACCCACGAACTTCTCGATGACGGTGACCTCGGCGTTCTCACCCGCATCAATGATGAGGCGCGGGAACGATGCGACCCCAGCCGGGAGCCGGTGGGTGATCACGATCGGCGCAGCCGTGGCCTGACCTTGCGGTATGCGAACGACAATTGGCGCCGAGGAGAACGCGTTGTTCAGATCGGCGAACAGATCGAGCGGCGAGGCCATGATGGAACACCAGATGTCGGGGTCGAGTTCGACCACGAAACCGTCGCCGCTTTCGACCGTGGTGGCCGCAGGGCCGATCGACATCGTCGACAGGTCGAGCTGGTCAATACGGCTGTAGCGCCACAACTCGTCCTCGGCGGTGGGCCATGCGGTGGCGGCAGCCCGGTCGGCGGCCTCTGTCCGGCGGGCCTGCAACCAGGCCGGACCGGCGAGAGCAACAGCTGAATCGGGGGAAAATGCGGGTGAGAGCGTCATAGAACCGTAGGAGATTCTACTATCCACATAGGAGAAACCCCGCAATAAGCCTCGCTTGTTGCGCTCCGGCTCGTTCCTCGCCTCCCGCTCCACTGCGCTCAGACTCGCTTCGCTCAAACAATGCCGCAAGTTCACGGGCGAAAGCGCAGCATGAAGCTCACTTCTTTTTGAAGCGTTTCTTTTTGTTCTTGGGGCGATTGGCGAGGCGACGCTGTTCTTCGCTGACTTCCGACATCACCTGAGCGACGATGGAGTTGAGGAAGTCCTCGGCCTCATCAAGCACGGCCGCAGCCGATCCATCGTCCAGCCCGGGAGGGTCCGCCGGGGTGGGCGGCGACACCAGCGTGCCGCGAATCCAGCCAGCATCGGCCAAACGACGTTCGTACTTCGGGCATTCATCCGGACATCGCCAGGGCGCGTCGGGCGCAAGATCCATCTTGCAGCGGCGCGCGGTTTCGCCGTTGGCATAGGTGCGACTCTCGTAGTGCTTGCACTCCTCACGCATCGGCATGCCACAAGCCTACAGAGCGATACTCAATCCTGTGTTCGGGCCTGGTAGCGGCGAAGGGCGCCAGGCACAGCGATAACGAGGATGATGATGCAGTAGAGCCAACTGGCCGCAACCGGATGGGTCATGGGCCAGGTTGACTTCGCGATCGGTGCGGTCGGGTTGCCGAAAAGCACTCGGGTTGCCTGCACCAGCACGCTGATCGGGTTGATGGATGCCACCCATTGCAGCACGTTGGGCAGCGAGTCAATCGGCACGAACGCGTTGGACAAGAACGTGATGGGGAACACCACGGTAAACACGATGCCCTGCACGGCATCGGCTGAACGGGCAAGCAATCCAATCCAAGTCCCAACCCAGATCATGGCGGCTGCGAACGTGAGGAGTAACAGCACCGCCCCGCCGATGCGGAGAACGTCGGTACGAGCCCGCCATCCGACGAGGAAGCCCGAGCTGAGCAGCACCACAATGGCCACCATCAGCCCGACCAGTTCAGCTAGGAAATGCCCGATCAGATAGGCCGCCTTGGTAGTGGGCAGGGAGCGGAAACGGTCGATCACGCCTTCCTTCAGATCGTTCGCCATCGAGATCGCCGGACCCGTCATGCCGAAGGCCAGTGACTGGATCAGGATGCCGCCAATGAGGTACTCACGGTACTTGCCGCTCTGTCCGCCAACGGCGATGGCACCACCGAACACGAACGCAAAAAGCAGCACGAACATAACGGGTTGTACGGTCACTTCGATCAGCTTCTCGGGCACCTGGCGAATGTGCTCGAGGTTGCGGCGAGCGAAGACCAGGCTGTCGTCCCAAAGCTCTTTCAGTGAGGACTTCTGTTCGCTCTCGGTACCCGCTGCGGGTGCGACCCGAACATCGGATGCGGTACTCATTGATTGTCTCCTGCAGCATTTCGATCGGTGGTAACAGTGAGGAACACATCGTCGAGGGTGGCCTGACGACGGTTGATGTCGACGGCATCGATGCCGGCGTCATCAAGAGTGCGAACCAAATCGATCACCCGAGTTCCGGCCCGCACGGGGATGGTGACGATGAGCAGGTCACGGTCAAAGCTCGGATCGTTCGACGCGACACCGGCAAGCGCGCTGGCGGCCGCGACCAATTCGGATGGCGAGGCGACGGTGACGTCGATACGGTCGTCACCAATCTGAGCCTTCAGCTCTTCGGGCGTGCCGTGCGCCACCGTCCTGCCGTGATCCAGCACGATGATGTCGTCGGCCAAGCGGTCGGCTTCCTCCAGATACTGGGTCGTCAAGATGAGCGTGGTGCCGTCGCGCACCAGGTCTCGCAGGATCTCCCACAGGTCACCGCGACTGCGCGGGTCAAGTCCAGTAGTCGGCTCGTCAAGAAAGAGCACCTCTGGCGTTGCGACCAAACTGGCGGCCAGGTCGAGACGGCGACGCATGCCGCCCGAGAAGGTCTTCACCAGCTTGTTGCCGGCTTCGACCAGGTCAAGACGCTCGATCAGCTCGTCAGCCCGGCTTCGTGCCTGCGCCTTTGAAAGCCGATGCAGCCGACCGACGAGTTCGAGATTGAGACGGGCGCTCATGAGCCCGTCAACCGTGGCCTGCTGCGATGCCACCCCAATGCGATGACGAACGCTAGCCGCATGCTGGACCACGTCGTAGCCGGCAACGGTGGCGCGTCCTTCGGTCGGCGTAGACAGCGTGGTCAGAATGCGGATAGCCGTGGTCTTCCCCGCGCCGTTGTGGCCAAGCAGGCCAAGGATGGTGCCGGGGGCTACCTGCAGGTCCAACCCACGTAGCGCCCACAGCTCGCCGAAGCGTTTGCTCAACCCCTCGGCGACCACACCTCCGGACAGTTTCGTATCCCGTACCAATTCATCGTTCATAGTTCGAGCAAATCTACGGCGAGCCTTGAACTTCAGGTCGGTGAATACTCGAGCATCGCAAACAAGGCGACGACATCGAGCTCGAAGTCAGCGAGAAGCGGTGAAGCCAAGTGCCCACTGCTGATGTCGAATGCAACGTCGAATGTTGGGCTGCTTGGCCATGACCGGCGATGGACCCCGATG
Source organism: Actinomycetes bacterium (assembly GCA_031360915.1). Lineage (GTDB taxonomy): Bacteria > Actinomycetota > Acidimicrobiia > Acidimicrobiales > Ilumatobacteraceae > JANMCE01. The sequence continues at coordinate 9,689 of JANMCE010000281.1, forward strand.
ATGTTGGCAATGTTGTCCACCAGCCACACCTCCTGAACGCCGCCTTCTTCGAAGATACGCAGCTTCACTCCGGCATCACGAATCCAGGTTGACGGCGAGCGCACCTCGACGGCCAGAGCCGGCGGCAGATCACTTCGGATGCCGACCAGGCTGGGTGCCTGCTCGGCTGGAACCCACCACGCATCGGGGATGAGGGAGGTTGCTGGACCAAAGATCCAGTTGCCACCAATGCCGGCACGGCCTCGTCCGGGCGCAGCAAGCGACCACTGTTTGAGCAGAAGATGAATGTCACTCAGTGTTTCCTGGTGACGAAAGCTGGGGTCGTGCACGACGACCTCCCCGTTGATCAGTTGAGAATGAGGAGGGACATCGCCGCCGAGGAAATCCTCAACAAGCATCTGAGTGGTCATAGACATACCTCCAACCTACCGGCGGGGTGTTACATGGTTCGGCGTAGGCCGCATGGGCCACAGCTGTCAGCCGACGGAGCCTTCCATTTGGAGCTCGATGAGGCGGCTCCACTCGACGGCGTACTCCATGGGCAGCGTGCGGGTGACGGGCTCGATGAAGCCGTTCACCACGAGGCCCATGGCCTGCTCCTGCGTGAGGCCACGTGACATGAGGTAGAAGAGTTGCTCGTCGGCCACCTTTGACACGGTTGCCTCGTGGCCGATCTGGGCATCCTGCTCGCCCACTTCCATGTACGGCAGCGTCTTGGAGATCGACTGATCATCAAGGATAAGCGCGTCGCACTGCACGTGGCTCTTGCAGCCGGTCGCGCCTTCTTCCACCCGAACCAGGCCGCGGTAGGTCGTGATACCGCCGTCCTTGCTGATGGACTTCGACACGATCTTGGAAGTCGTCTCCGGCGCCGCGTGCACCATCTTGGCGCCCGCGTCCTGATGCTGCCCCTCGCCCGCATAGGCAACGGACAGCACTTCGCCAGAAGCCTTCGGGCCGACGAGATACACGGCCGGATACTTCATGGTGAGGCGGCTACCGATGTTGCCGTCGATCCACGACATATGGCCCTCAGCCTCAACCCTGGCCCGCTTGGTGACCAGGTTGTAGACGTTGGGCGACCAGTTCTGAATGGTGGTGTAGGTGACGTGTGCCGAAGGCTTCACCACGATTTCGACGACGGCCGAGTGCAGCGAATCGGTGGTGTACACCGGCGCCGAGCAACCCTCGATGTAGTGCACCTTGGAGCCCTCATCGGCGATGATGAGGGTGCGCTCGAACTGGCCGGCATTCTCAGAGTTGATGCGGAAGTACGCCTGCAGCGGCATCTCGCACTCGACGCCCGGTGGCACGTAGATGAACGACCCGCCCGACCACACCGACGTATTCAGCGCGGCGAACTTGTTATCACCGGGCGGAATGATCGTGCCGAAGTACTTCTGCACCAGCTCCGGGTACTCCCGAAGCGCAGTGTCCATGTCGCAGAAAAGAATGCCCTGAGCAGCCAAATCATCGCGATTCTTGTGGTAAACGACTTCGGAGTCGTACTGGCTGGTCACGCCGGCCAGATACTTGCGCTCGGCCTCGGGGATGCCGAGCTTTTCGTAGGTTTGCTTGATGCGATCGGGCAGGCTGTCCCACTCATCGACCACGCCTTCGGACGTGGGCTTGATGTAGTAGTAGATGTCCTGGAAGTCGAGGTCGGGCATGTTCTTGGCGAACCACGGCGCCATCGGCTTGCGCTCGAACTGGCGGTGGGCCTTCAGGCGGAACTGTCGCATCCAGTCCGGCTCGTTCTTGATGCGGCTGATGTTTTCGACAACGTCGACGTTGATGCCCTTCTCCGGGCGCATAACGAATTCATCGCCGTCGTTCCAGCCGAGGCTGTACTTGGAAAGATCGAGATCAGCAACGCTCATGGGGGCTCCCGTGCAGAGTCGAAGGAATTTGCACTACGGCCATAGTAACAATTATCCGCCTCCGAACCAACGGGGAACCGCTTCCTCCTTCGAACTTGCGACGGTTACTGCTCGCCTAGAGCAGTAACGGACGCAAGTTGGTGGGATTAATCAGGCAAACCGCGAGCGGCGGCGAGGCCGGCGTCGGGTGTGAGACCCGCAAGAGCCGCGAGCCAGCAGGCGACTGGGGCGGCTTGGCGATGGGATGCGTGAGCTGCCACCCCCGCCAAATTGAGGAGCGACTCAATCTCACTCGACGTTGGCACCGGCTGGCCCAGTGAATCAGCGAACCGGGAAATCCACGCAACGGCATCAGGCGACAGGTCAGACGACATGCAGTGAGGCTAGGCCGGGTCGAGTGCGAGCGGGTCCATCTCAATGAAGATGCATTCCCCCGGGCAGTCGTCGGCCGCATGGATGACATCGCCCTCGTACCGCTCGGGAACCCGTGCCAAACTGCCGGATCCGCCCGGATCGTTGCCCGGAATTCCGGCTTCCATCACATAGGCGATGCCGTCCTCCAGCTGCAAGAAGACGTCCTGGCAGTGATCGACACAGAGCCCGTCTCCCGTACACAGATCTTGGTCAATCCATACCCGCATCGACGTCAGCGTACCGAACGTCAGGGATCCAGAGACATTCGGAGGTAGGCCAAACGAAACCCCTCGCATTTCTTGATTCATTTCGTACCAAGCAGGACCGATACAACAAGCATGAGAATGCAAGAACTGCTCGTCATGCAGCCCGACGGAGTTGTACGGCTGAACTTCCACAATCGTCTCACGGTCTTGGGTGGCCTTGATTTGATGGAGCGGGAGAGTGTCGTCGAGCTCTTCCACCGTGCGATGCACGGCTCTGTCGATCATGCCGAACTGCGCTATCTCGATGCTGCCGGTCGTCGGTTGCTCGTGCGTCGTAGCGGCGGCCGCCGTCGTGTGTCGATTCTGGACGACGCTGGTTCGGGCGACTCGACCGTTCCCGGTCCGGAGGATCTTCCCCGCATCACCCACGTCAACCCACGTGACCTCGGCATGCTGCCGGCGCTCAGCAGCGAGATGGCCCCGTCGGTCCCGCAGCTCGTCGAGCGTCTTATCGGTTGGCTCGGTCGTGCGCGCAACGCTGGCAGCCGGGGCACCGCCTCGCTCGCCGTGCTCTCCGAGCCGCTGCAGGGACTTGCGACCGACCAGATCACCGACCTGCTGTACGCCATCGAGCGTCTCAGCAACATGGTGCAGGTCGTCTATATGACCGCCGACCCGACCGTCATGGAGTGGGCCACCGAGCGCATGTCCACCGGCAACGTCAGCGTCGTCGAAAGCATCGCCACACTTACGTAACATGCCTCGACAGGCCTCATTTGCTCGCTACCGAGCCAGCGAGGCATGTCATAGGAACCCTGCGACGAGCGCCAGGGCGATGAGTGCGAGGTTTCGCACGATCGTCCAGGCGCTCGTTGGTCGTTTTGACAGCACGCCAAAACAGTTGCATGGCTCGCCGCGCCGCTCGTCCCACTTGATGAGCAGGAAGACCGTGAAGGTCACCATCAACATCATGCCGGAAATGGCCAACAGAGGCCGGGCGATTCGCGCAGCGATAAGCGCCCCCAGCACGATTTCTGTGGGAGCGACAAACGGCAGTGCCCAGGCTGGTGAGCCAAGCTCATGCTCACGTTCCGCCCATCCCTTGTCGAAGAGTTTTGATGCGCCTGCGGCGAGCAACACGACGCCAAGTAAAACCCCCGCCGCGTTGCCGAGCGTCATGGCCACATCTCAGTCCTGCTGGAAGGTGCCGAGCTTGCCCTTGAAGAAGATCTGCGGGTCGCCCTCGGCATGATCCATTTCCATCACACGACCGAGCACGAACAAATGATCGCCGGCATCGATGATCTCTTCGATACGACAGTCGATCCAGGCCAACACGCCGTCAAGGATCGGTGATGCGGTCTGCGGAGCGGGTCGCCACGACACGCCGTCGAACTTGTCCTCGCCGGGCTTGGCGAAGCGCCAGCACAGATCATCTTGACCATGGGCCAGCACGTTCACGCAGAACACTCCGGCGTCCCGTACAAAGGGCCATGCGGTGGAGGTCTTCTGCGGGAGGAACCCAACGAGGGGCGGGTCCATCGACACCGATGTGAACGAGCCAATGGTCAGTCCGACCGGCTGATGCCCAACCGGATCAGCGGTGATGACTGTCACGCCAGTCGGGAAGTGCCCGAGGACCTGACGAAACTTCGCCCCGTCTATTTGGCTCATGAAACCCGAGCGTACCGGGCCGACGGCACGTCAACCCGGAGACCCTCAGCGGCGGCGAATACCTCAATGCCGCCCTTCCGCCCCGCCCGTACTGCGTCGGCCAAGAGCAGGTCCATCTGATCGTCACTGTGGCCCGGATCGTGGTGGAACAGGGCGAGTCGCCGGGCGCCGGACTGAATGGCCACGTGCACTGCGTAACCAATGGTGCAGTGTCCCCAGGTAGATCGCTGGGCGAATTCAGCGTCGGTGAACTGCGCGTCATGAATCACGACGTCAGCGTCACGGCACAGCTCAAGCACGGCGGGGGCAACGGTGTCGGACCCGTCGAGCGGTTGCTGATGATCGGGGATGTAGGCAACGACCACTCCGTCGGCCTCCACCCGGAAACCAAGCGTGGCGCCGATATGCGGCACCTCGCGGGCGATTACCCTTGCGGTACCAACCCTGAACGGCTCCGACGGGCATTGCTGCACCGTGATCTCGGCGGGGAGCTGACCCAAGGTAATGGGGAAATAAGGAGGACGCATGAAATCGTCGATCGCCTCCGACAGCGTGCGACCATCATCCTGCGTTGGACCGAAGACATCGAGTCGCGAACCCGACGCAATCATCGGAGCAAAGAAGGGCAGACCTTGTATGTGATCCCAGTGCAGGTGGCTGACCAGCGCCGTGCCACGGAACGTTTCCCCTGACGGCCACGAACAGCCGAACGGACGCAGGCCGGTCCCGAGGTCAAGGATGATCGGCTCGCTGCCGACAGGTTCGAGCACCACACAAGACGTGTTTCCACCGAACCTGGCAGTCGATGGCGACGAACATGGAGTGGATCCCCGAACGCCGTAAAAGGTTATGCGCAAATCCGAACCCCCCGTTTCGAGAAAGTTACGGAAAGGCGACGACTTTGTCCATGCCGAGTGACCAAAGTCTCACACTCGGGCTAGGGTGCGACGGGATGTCGACTCCAACGCTGCACGACGGTTTCACCATTGTGGTGAAACGTGACTGCGCCACCTGCGAGATGGTGACACCCGTTGTGGCCGAGTTGGTGCGGTCGGCGCGGGCCGTGGTTTACACGCAGGACGATCCCACATTTCCAACCGGTGTGCCCTCCATTCACGACGACGACCTTTCGGTGAGTTGGCATCACAACATCGACACGGTGCCCACGCTGATGCAGGTGCACGACGGTGTTGAGGTCGCTCGCACGGTCGGCTGGAATCGTGACGAGTGGCGAGCACTCACCAAGCTCGCCGACCTCGGCGATGATCTCCCCCCCTACCGGCCGGGTTGCGGGTCTCTGTCGGTGGACCCTGATCGGGCCACTGAACTTGAGGCTCGATTCGGCTCAGGTCTGTCCAGCCGTCGCATCGAACTCGCGTCACAGGAAGACGACATGGAGTCGATGTTCGAACGAGGATGGAGCGATGGTTTACCCGTCGTTCCGCCAACCGAGGAACGGGTTCTGCGCATGCTGACGGGAACGTCTCGTCGCCGCGATGAGATCGTTGCCGTTGTGCCGCCCGACCTCGTGCCGGTCACGGTCGAAAAGGTCGCCATCAACGCGGTCATGGCCGGCTGCAAGCCCGAGTACCTTCCCATCGTGCTTGCGGCGCTCGCAGCCGCCTGTACGGACAGCTTCAACATGCACGGCATCCTGGCTACCACCATGCCGGTCGGACCGGTGCTCGTCGTCAACGGTCCGATTCGCCAACGCATCGGCATGAACTCGGGCGTCAACGTGCTCGGCCAGGGCAACCGGGCCAACGCCACCATCGGCAGGGCGTTGCAGCTCGTCATTCGAAACATGGGTGGCGGGCGGCCAGGTCAGATCGATCGGGCTGCGCACGGCCAGCCGGGCAAGCTTGGGTTCTGTTTTGCTGAGGATGAGGAGCGGTCGCCGTTCACGCCGTTGTCCGTCCAGCAGGGCTTCGAGGCTGGTCAGGACACGGTCACTCTCTTCGCGGGGGAGGGTCCTCGCTGCATCGTCGATCAGCTTTCGCGTACGCCCGAGTCGTTGGCCAATACCCTGGCCGCATGCCTTCGCCCGGTGCCACACCCGAAGCTGTTACTGGCCTTCGACGCAATTCTGGTGCTCGGCCCTGAGCACGCCCGTGTTTTCGCCGATGCCGGTTGGGATCGCCAGCGCGTACTGGACGAAATCAACGCCCGCCTCATCATCCACGGCGCGGAGGTCATTCGGGGTGCGGGTGGTATTGCTGAAGGCATTCCCGAGTCGATGGAAAACGGTGACTGGCCCAAGTTCCGTCCCGGAGGCCTCATCCTCGTCCACGCGGGCGGCGAGGCCGGTCTATTTTCGGCCATCATCGGCGGATGGGTCAACGGTGTCACCGGCAGCCAACCCGTCACCGCATCAATCACTGATTGGATATGAAATGACCGCACTTGTTTTGTTGGATCCGACGTCGGAGCGGTTGGTGGCTGATCGGCAGCTGACGTCACGGCCCGGGTCGCTCGACGGGCTTACGGTTGGTTTGCTCGATATCAGTAAGGCTCGGGGCGATATTTTTCTGAACCAGATCGAGCGACGGTTGATTTCTGATGGCGTGAAGGTTCAGCGGTTCCGCAAGCCGACGTTCGCCAAACCGGCGCCGATCGATCTGCGCCACGAGATCTCCGTCACCTGCGACGTCGTCATCGAAGCGTTGGCAGATTGAGGCAGCTGTACGTCGTGCAGTGTGCACGACATCAGTGATCTGGAAGGCCGGGGTATCCCTGGCGTGTTCGTCGCGTCCAACGCATTTGTCGCCGCTGCCGACGCCCAGGCTGCTTCCCTCGGCATCGCCCCGGCTCGGGTGTTCGTCCCGCACCCGATCCAAGACCGCACCGACGATGAGATTACCGCGTACGCCAATTCCGTCTACGACGAGATAATCGCCCGCATTACCGCCGACGCCACATAAATCTGCTGCAGCATCCACCCGTTTGGCTATTCCCGTAAGCGAGAATCCGGGGATGAAGAAACTGCTCAATGAGTTCAAAGCCTTCGCGTTCGGCGGAAATTTGGTCGACCTTGCGATCGGTTTCATCATCGGCGCGGCCTTCGCTGCCGTCGTTGAGTCGCTGGCCAAGAACATCATTGGCGATTTCATTGCCGCGCTCGGCGGGCAGCCCGACCTCTCCAGTACGGTCATCCATCTTCGCAAGGGTGAGATCCACGTCGGATCGTTCCTGGGCGATCTGCTCAGCTTCGTCATCGTGGCGTTTGTACTGCTCATGATGGTGAAGGCGTTCAAGAAAGCCCGGCTGGGCAACTTCAAAGCGCAAGGCCAGCGCGAGTGTGATGCGTGCAAAGAGTTCGTGGCCGTTGACGCCACCCGATGCAAATACTGCACATCCGAACTGGTGCCGGTCGTCACCGACGCCGACTGAGGCTACGGCAACCGGTAGACACCATTTTCGAGCAACACCAGGCCGTCGGCGAGCAGGGTCGCCACCACGCGTTCTGCTCGCGCCTTTTCGTCGGGCCAACCCATCACCTTTGAGAGGGACGCGGCAGAAACGCTGCCCGTCCGTAGCGCATCCACCAGCCGACCTCGGCCCTGGCGATCACTACCGTTGAAGCGAGACTGCCCGCCACTCACACCGGCCGATCCGACGGCGGGGTCGACCGCGGGGTCGACCGCGGGGTCGCCCGCCCACACGCACGAGGGCTGCAGAGGGCACCTGGTGCACGCCCACGACCGAGCCGTGCACGTGGTGGCGCCCAACTCCATCAGCACCTGATTCCACGCCCAGCCGTCGCCCTCAGGCACCAGACCGTCAGCCAGCGCCTGCACTTCGCGTGCGGCCAGAGATCGACCGTGCAGACGGGCGAGCACGCGAGCGATGTTGGTGTCGACCACCGCGACATCGGTCTCGAACGCAAAGGCCAGAATCGCTCGCGCCGTGTACGGCCCCACGCCGGGCAACGCCAGCAATCCGGCCAGGGTCGACGGAAACGATCCTGCCTCCGCTACTGCGCACGCGGCGCGGTGCAGGTTGAGCGCACGCCGGTTGTAACCCAGCCCGGCCCACGCCCGCACGATGTCACCGGGCGACACTGCAGCGCACGCCGCAAGCGTCGGATACAGCGACAAAAAATCGAGATACTTCGGAAGTACGCGGGCCACTTGCGTTTGTTGCAACATCAGCTCGCTCACAAGAATCGCCCAGGGGTCCCGGGTCTGGCGCCAGGGCAGGTCACGCAGCCGCGGTAGCCCCCAGCCGAGCAGCGCATCCTGCATCGTCGCAGCCGTTGCCGTCACCCGCCCCACACGTCAGTGCCGTCATAGGGACGCCTGCGCGCTGGCACAGCGTCCCGCTTCCAGACCATGACCCGACGGCGGAAATAGCAGACCTCCTGGCCGTGCTGGTTGAAGCCCTTGCTTTCAACGGTGACAATGCCACGATCGGGCTTCGACTTCGACTCGGCCACCTCGAGCACGCGCGTTTCAGCGTGAATGGTGTCGCCATGAAACGTCGGAAACCTGTGCTGCAGCGTCTCCACCTCGAGGTTCGCGATGGCTGCGCCGCTGATGTCGGGCACGCTCATGCCGAGCACCAGTGAATACACCAGGTTGCCCACCACAACGTTGCGGCCCTGCACGCTTTCGCTGGCGAACCAGTCATTGGTATGCAGCGGATGGTGGTTCATGGTGATCATGCAGAAGAGATGATCGTCGTACTCGGTGATGGTCTTGCCGGGCCAGTGACGGAACACGTCGCCCACCACGAAGTCTTCCAGGCATCGACCAAAGGGCCGCTCGTGCGTCGTCATCCTGCGAGCGTAGCCAGCGCCTTACGACTGATTCGGATCAACGGAACCATTCCGAGCCACAGTGCGTCTGTCGATCGTCTCGAACCAGTCGTACACACTGGCCTGGCTTTCGACCATCGGCTTGGCTTCGGCGCGAAGATCTTGCAGGTTGTGTTCCTTGTCTACCTTCCAGCGTCCGAACCGCAGCGATGCATAGCAAACCGCGCCGGCGGGAATGGGCAGCACGAGCTGCACGATGCGGTAAGCCGTCACGCCGAGCCAGGCAACCGCGGCCGG
>JANMCE010000152.1:0-1874 GCA_031360915.1 Actinomycetes bacterium
GACACCATCTTGCCCGGCTTCGAGGCGGTGGCCGATCCCGTGATCATGCCAAGATACGCAGGCACCAGCGGCACCACGCACGGGGCGAGGAACGAGGCGACACCGGCACCGAAAAGGGCAATGTACGCCGCCGGGCTCATCAGACGTTTTCGGCGCGTGGTGACGCAGGATCGACACCGAGCAGCAAACGAATAGCGTCCTCGGTCTCGTCGTAGGAGCCCTCGCCGATGTGCTCATACCGACGCTGACCCTGCTGGTCATGCAGGAACATGTTCGGCCAGTAGTGGTTCTGGAACGCCTGCCAAATGTGGCTGTCGGGATCAAGCGCAACGGGGTAGGTGATCTCATTCTCAGTGACGAACTTCTGAATGTTTTCCACCTTGCCCTCGTAGTCGAACTCGGGTGTATGGATGGAGAGCGTGATCAAGCCGTCCTTGGCGTAACGGGCGTGCCACGCCTTTACATGCGGCAACACGTTCTTGCAGTTGTAGCAACCGAACGTCCAGAACTCATACAGCACCACCTTGCCCTCGAGATCGGCCGGGGTCAGTCCGGGCGTGTTTATCCATCCGGCCGGCACGACGTCTGGCGCCGACGGGCTCAAGACGGGAAGGGTCACGACGGGCTTGGCTGCAGCGCTAGCGGGAGCCGCTGGTGCAGCAGCTTTTACGATCTTTTGGCCAGATGTGCGTCGGGACACCGCAATGGCACCGACAGACACGACGGCCAGTACAACGAAGCCGATCAGAAACTTGGGAGACTGCTTGACGGGGAGTATGTCGTTCATGGGTACTTCGTTCACGGATTTACCACCGGGAGTTGAAGGGTGAATCGGCAACCGGAGTTGGCGTTTGCCACCTGAATAGTTCCTTCGTGCGCTTCCACCAGCCCGCGGGCAATCGCCAGCCCGAGGCCACCACCGGCCCGGTCCCGAGTACGAGCTGCGTCGCCTCGGAAAGCCACTTCGAAGACGCGGGGAAGATCGGCGGCTGGTATGCCACCGCACTGATCGGCAACGCTGATCTCGATGTTTCCGCCGAGCACTTTGGCGTCGAGCTGTACCGTGCCCCCGGTGCTGGTGTGCCGCACCGCGTTGTCGAGCAGGTTGTGCAAGACCCGACGGAGGTCCGACGCAGGGACGAGCACATCGGGTAGATCGTTCATCGGTGCGACCACGGTGACGCCCTTGGCGGCGGCGGCTGGTTCTGCGGCACGAAGGACATCAAGTACCAGCTCAGCCAGCGGCACGAACGGCTGCTTGGCATCCACCACACCGGCCGAGATGCGGGACAGCTCAAAGAGATCATCGACGAGCAGGCCGAGCCGTTCACTCTCCTGGCGAATGGCCCGGTGATAGCGGGTAACGCTGAGGTCATCGTCAACCACGCCGTCTTCGAGTGCTTCGGACATGGCGCGGATAGCGGCGATCGGGCTTCGCAGATCGTGACTCACCCACGCAACCAGTTCACGACGGGCGGCATCGAGCGAACGCTCACGCTGACGGGAGGATTCCAACTCGACCGCCACGTTCTGGAGCTCACCGGCGAGCGAGCGGAGTTCTTTCGTGACGAGCTGCTGTGGTGCCTCCACTGGCTGGTTCAGTTTGAGCAGTCCAACTGCCATGTTGCCGACTGTGGCTACCGAGCGGCTGAACGCCCGCCCGAGAAACCAGCTGGCGAGAATGGCAGCGGCAGCGGAAACGACCAGTACGACCGCAAGCACTTGGCTGTCGTGACCCGAGACGAACATGCGGTTGGCCGCTAACGACACACCGACACATGACGTGAGTACGGTGGAGAGACCAATGACAACAAGTTGTAACTGCAACGACTTGCGTCGGATAGCTCGCACGACCGTCCAGCCAACCGCCGCCG
>JANMCE010000182.1:0-7304 GCA_031360915.1 Actinomycetes bacterium
CCGCCCGTCGCCGAGGAAGGTGGGCGTGCCCGGCACCAGCTCAACCCAGTGTTGGTCTACATCTTCCAGGCGGAGGTGCGTGGCGCCGGTAGCGGGCGTAACGGTGCGTACTTCCACGCGCTTTTGATCACGGCTCTGCACAACGATGTGCAATCCGTGAGACGACCACGACACGTCAGTCAGATAGGGGAGCGCCTTTTTGTCCCACACGACTTCGACACGCTCGCCGTCTTCATCGATGATGAATAGCTGCACGATGGCGTTCGGTGTTCCCGCAGCCGGATAGGGCACGCTGGTCGGCGTTAGGCCGGGGTCGGCCGGGTTGGACAACCACCAACGATGCACCGGAGTGTTGTCCACCCGGGCGACGGCCAGATGGGTACCTTCCGGGTTCCACCAAAAACCGCGAGATCGACCCATCTCCTCGGCGGCGATGAAGTCGGCCACGCCCCAGGTGACGTTGTCGTCATCGTCGGCGGCCAACTCCCAGTGGGTTCCCTTCGTCGTTGCGAGTCGCAGCGCGCCAGACCGGGTGTATGCAATGCGGGTCGCGGTCGGGTTGGGCCGCGGGTCAAACACGGGGCCGGGTACTTCAAGCTCGCGTGACGTCGCGCTGATAAACCCGGCGGTGAACAGTCGACCGGCGAGGCTGAAGCAGGCGGCCGTGACCGCCCGGTCGGTGGCGAAGCTGACAATGCCACCGGCGCCCTCGCGAGCCCGCTCTCGGCGAGCCCGTTCCTCGGCCGGAAGATCGGCTTCATCGGAGCCGACCAGGAGCACCAGGGGGTCGGCGACCAGCTGCTCGACACCCGTGTGCGGATCCATAACCCACAGGCAGTTGACCGGGTCGTCACCGCCACGGGAACGGAGAAACACCACCCGAGCGCCATCGGGGGAGACCACGAGGTTTCTCGGCTCGCCAAGCGTGAGGTGACGCGTGCGGGCATATTGCCGCGGGAAAGTGTCAGTCATGGGTGTCGCCAGACTACGCCACCAGAACGCCGTCATCTCTCAGCGTCACGGTACGCCCGACCCACTCACCGTCGGTCATCGCGGCCGCCAGCTGCCCGTCGATCGAGGTTCCCCAGGCCCGTCGCCCGTCGGCTAGAAGACAGCTGGCGATCGCCCGTTCGGGCTGCCCGTCGCGGTCGTGCATCACCGTGTACGCCTCCACGGCGGCGCCGCCGGCAGCCTCGGCCGGATCCGCCCCGGCCCGTTGCGGGAGCGCGTCGATCATGGCCTGCGGCGAGGCGTAGCGGTACCCCTCGGTGAGAGGCTGGGTGCGGTAGACGCCGAACGCGTGCTTGCTGGCGAAGCCGCCGTTGGCCCACACCAAGCCATTGGCCGTTGGATCGTTGCGGAGATCGTTCATAACGGTCGCAATCGCGTGCATCGAGTAGTTGTTCCACGGCCCACCCGCGAAACTCAAACCACCCGTTCGGGTGAGCTGCCGATCCAGTGACAGACCAAGCGACGTTGCGCCCAATTGCACTGCGGACGGGAAGCACGAGTACAGATCGATCACGCCGATGTCGTCGATTCCCAGGCCCGCCAGTTCGAGCGCCAGCCGTCCGCCCGCCTGAATCGCTGGTGTCTCGGTGAACGTCCATCGGTTGGAAATGAACGGATGCTCGTGGCAATCGGTACCGCTCACGGGAAACACCCAGCGGTCGCGAGGCACGCCCAGTTCCGTGGCTTTTTCAACGGAGCAGATCAAGAGCGCTGCGCTCTGGTCCACGTCGTTGTTGGAGTTCATCAGCTTCGGATACGGCCAGCCGATCATGCGGTTCTTCGGCCCGGGCGTGGCGATATCGGTAGCGGTCGGAGCGGTTCGGTTCCATGCAAACGGGTTGTCGGCAGCGACGGCGGCGAAGCGAGCCCACAGCGCGGCCAGATGGGCCCGATGCTCCGACGGTGTCAGACCTGACGCGGCTCGCAGCGCCGATTCGAAGACCGGATAAATCTGAATCGGAAGCCAGATCTCGCGGGCCAACTCGGCGGGGCTCGACAAGACGAAGTCCTCGCCGAGCACTTCGTCGGCTGGGGTCGGGTCCGGATCGTCGGGCCACGGTTTGGTGCCCGCGGCGCGGCCGCGGCGTTGACTGCGCCGGGCCTCGCCACCGGTCAGGACGACGAACTCGAGCTTGCCCTGCTGAATCGACGTTGCAACGTGGTTGACCAGTGCTTGGGGAGCATTGCCGCCCACCGTCGTTACCGCCGACACGGCCGGGGAGACTCCCAGCGCAGCGGCAACGCAGCGAGCCGGGTCGGCCGAGCGGAAACTCAGCGTGTTCACCACGGTGAGCAGATCAATGTCGGGCAGGTGGCGCAGACCAGCGTCGGCAACAGCAAGCTCAACCGCCTCGGCCATCAGCGCAATGGGCGAACGCGCGTCAGCCAGTGAGGCGGCGCGATGGGTGCGCTGGCCGGAGCCGATCAGAACCGGGGTACGAGGATCCACGAAACCGGCAGGCTAGAGCAATCAGGCGCCGGTACGAGCCTTCGGGCCGATGTGATCGTTACGCCGGAGGATGGTTGCGTGAGGGCGACGTCGAACCGTTGCTCTTGTTGACGACCCACAGGGGTGACTCGGTCGGCCACCAGTCGCTTGGTGACAGCCGGGTCCGTTCGACGGTGTCGATGGGTGACGGCGCGCTCGGCGGCGCGCCGGCCGCGAATCCCCACGGGTAGACGCCATTGGCGAGCGAGGCAACCGGCTGCGGTTCGGAGCGGACCTGCATCGGTGGAACCGGCACCGCAGCTGCCTGGGTACGCTGCGATTCGAGCACCTCGATGCGCTGGTTGAGATTGTTCACCAGCACCGCCAGGTAGCGGATGTGCTCGTGTAGCTTTTCGATCTGGACAACGGACTGACCGGTAGCCGCTCCGTCGAACGCGGGGGGAGGAGGCGGCAGGGCGGTGGAAACGTTGACGGTAACCGAGGCCGGCCGGTCGGCCTCTGCGACGCTGCGCTGCTCGGGCAGCGCCGCGTCGGGGACAAGGAGTGACGATCGTTGCATCGCCCACTCGGCCAGACCAAGGGCGCGCTGGTAATCGAGCGCAACATCTTTCAGGAACTCATCGACCTCCCACTTGGCGTAGCCACGAAGGACGGACGGGAAGGACTTGTTGGCAATTTCGTCCGGAGTAAGCGGCATCTCAACCCCTTCGGGAAGTGAGGTCTGAGTTGAGGGAAGGGTCATGGTCATTCGTCCGCCTGACGGTCGCTGCACTGGTGCTGGTCATAAATTGGGTCCGGTTCGCTCGCTTGATCTGGATAGCCACAAACTTCCGCCGCTCGCCGGATAGCTGGCACGTTGCCGTACGACCAGATTCGGTGACAAGACCCCGGAGAAGAGTCAGACGAAACCTTGAGCGAGTCGTGCCGGTGCGACCACCAACTGTGCTCATCCGTGCAGTTAGGGTGGGTCATTCTGTGGTGGCGTTGACGCTGAAAGTAGTCAAGGCGGCGACGGCCCGTTCGGTACACTCGGCGCCTATGACTCGTATTGCCGTTGGTGCCGACCATGCCGGATTCCCCCTGAAAGCGCACGTTGTCGCCCTGCTGCAGGCCGTCGGCCATGAGGTGCAAGACCATGGCACCGACAGCACCGAATCGGTCGACTATCCACCGATCTGCGCCGGCGTGGGGAGAGCCGTGCGCGACGGTGAAGCCGAGGTGGGCATCGTGATCGGGGGTAGCGGCCAGGGTGAACAACTGGCTGCCAACAAGGTGCGCGGTGTTCGAGCGGCGCTCTGCAACGACCTCTACACCGCCCGACTGGCCCGACAACACAACGACGCCAACGTGTTGTCGATGGGTGGCAGGGTGGTGGGCTTCGGTCTAGCCGAGGAAATCGTGACGTTGTTTCTGGCCACAGCCTTCGAAGGTGGCCGTCACGCTCGTCGCGTTGCCATGCTTTCTGCGCTAGAGGACGAATTCTGACCGGCTGCGTGCCCTACGCTTTGCGCCGTGGCATGGTCTGATAGTTACCCGTTGGTTGGAGCGATCGCTGCTTTGACCACGGCGGCGGCCACGCCGGTTGTGCGGGCGCTGGCGATCCACGCTGGTCGGGTCACACTGCCTGACGCCCGCCGAGTGCACACCAAGGCCACCCCGTCGGTGGGCGGGGTGGCGATGTACGTTGGTTTTCTGGTGTCGTTCGGCATTGCCAGCCAAATGAAGCGCTTCGCCCGAGTGTTCAACACCAGTGAATCGTTGGGCGTGGTAGCGGCCGCAACCATTATCGTGATTGTCGGCTTGCTGGATGATCTGCACAAGTCGAATCCGAGGGTCAAAGATCCCGAAGGCATCTCGGCTCCCGCCAAGGTTGCCGGACTCGTGCTGGCCGGTGCAGTGCTGGCGTTAGCTGGTGCTTCGATGTACTACTTCCGCGTGCCGGGTTTTCTCGGTCGTCGCATCCTGGTGATCTCCGGCGACCTTCGCCCCCTCGTCATCATCGTGTGGCTACTCGGAATGGCCAATGCCATCAACCTCATCGACGGTCTTGACGGACTGGCAGCTGGCATTGTGGCGATCAGTTCTGGCGCGTTCTTTCTCTACAGCCGAAACCTCGACAACAGTCATCTGATCGCTCCCAGTCTTGGTCCGGTGATCGCCGTCATCGTGCTCGGTATGTGTCTTGGTTTCCTGCCCTACAACGTGCATCCGGCGCGGATCTTCATGGGGGACTGCGGAGCGCTGCTGCTCGGCGGGCTGATGGCCGTCTGTACCGCTCTGGTTGGCGGCCGGGTCAGTCCGAATGAAGGAACGCCAGTAGAAGGCACGCAGGGTCAGACGTACTTTCTCTTCGCCCCTCTGCTGATCCCTCTGGTGATTTTGGGGGTACCTCTTTTCGACGTGGCATTCGCCATCGTGCGTCGGACCAGCAAGCGCCAAGGCATTACGGGTGCCGACAAGGGACACCTGCATCACCGTCTCTTGCGGCTCGGCCACGGTCATCGCCGGAGCGTGTTTATCCTCTGGCTCTGGACCGCGATCCTCTCCGGTGTGGTGCTGACGCCCCTCTACTTCAAGCGAGCCAATGGGGTCGTGATTTTTGCGGTGTTGGCGCTTGGTTTGGCGCTCTACACAATCTTGCATCCCGAGGTAAGGCGTCGCAACGAGAACGCAGAGAATGATTCATCGTGAAGAGGAGCGCGCTCGCCCTCGTCTCGGCGACCTGCATGATCCTGAGCGGTGTGTCCGTCCTCGCCGCGTCGGCGCACGCCGCGCCGACGTTCGACCCGGCGCTGGTCAACGATGAGTTCGTCATCGGCGGCATGTCTCAGGGCGTCGCGGCAGACTGGCTCCCCGATGGTCGCATGGTGGTGCTGACCAAACCGGGTTCGGTGTACGTGGTGAACCCGTCGACCGAAACCAAGTCGCTTCTCTACACAATTCCCGATGTGGACTCGCTTGGTGAATCGGGTGCGCTGGATATCGTTGTCGACCTCTCGTTCGCCACCAATCACCGACTGTATGTGTACTACTCCGCCGACTCGGATTCGAGGCTCCGGATCGCGAAGCTCGAAGTCGATTCGCTCTTCACGACGGTCTCTTCCAACGTGACGATCTGGTCGAATCCGGGTCCGTTGCGCACGGTCTACGCCGACCCGACGAACCACATTGGCGGCTCGCTCGACATTGGTCCCGACCACACGTTCTACCTGACCATCGGCGACGCGCTCGCCAGCCTGTCGCAGGATCTGACCAACGTGTTCGGCAAGGTGCTGCGGATCAATCTGGACGGCTCGGTGCCGACCGACAACCCGCCGATCCTCGACAAAACCGTCCCCGACAAGACCATCCAGGAGATCTGGGCGTACGGGCTGCGGAATCCGTATCGAAGCCAGTTCGAGCGAGGCCGCACGACGGCCAATCCGCAGGGTGCTCCGGCATTGCCACTATGGATCGGCGACGTTGGCGGCAACGTGGCCGAGACGGCGTACGAGGAAGTGAACGTCGGTCAGGCCGGGGCCAACTACGGCTGGCCGCTGTGCGAAGGTCCGCTCGGGCTCCCCAAGAACGGTGTGGCCTGCCCCGCCGGGGTGACCGGACCGGTGCTCACCTACGGACATACGGCGGGCGTTGCGTGCTGTTTCAACAAGGCGATCGTCGGCGGACAGATGTACCGCAGCGGCAACTTCCCCCTGGCCGGTGCATACATCTACGGCGACTATCCGTCATCGACCATCTCATGGATGGTGCCCGATGTCAGCGGACAGCCCACGACCAACTCGGGGCTTGTATACAAACTGCAGACGAACAATCTCGATGAGGCTCCGGTTTGGGTCGATGTCAGCCCCGACGGCGACATCTACTTCCTCGACATCTTCACCGGGAACCTGCGCCGGCTCACCTACGGCCAGCACCCCATCGTGCAGACGGCCTCGGCCAACGCGGCCACGGGGCCGGTCGGCCGTGACGTGACCTTCACCGGCGCCGCCTCCGACCCGGCCGGCAACTCGGTCTCGTACCTGTGGAATTTCGGCGATGGCACGACATCAACGCAGGCCTCACCCGTCCACCGCTACGTCAACGGTGGCACCTACAGCGCCCTGCTGAAGGTGACTGCAGGTGGCGTCACCGTGAACGCCAACCCCATCAAGATCAAGGTGGGCAACGGCCCGAACGTCACCATCACCGGCCCGGCCAACGGCTTCGTGTTCGCCGCCGGGCAAACGGTGGTGGCCACCGGCACCGCCACAGACGCAACCGGCGCAGCCCTCGCGGCCAGCAAGCTGTCGTGGACCATCGTTTTCAAGCACGACAACCACACCCACCCCGAAATAAGCAATCAGCCCGGCAGCTCGGTGTCGCTACCGATCCCGACCAGCGGCCATGAATTCTCGGGTAGCACATCGTTTCTCATCTCGCTGACGGCCGCCGATGCCAGCAACGTTTCCACGACGACGTCGATTGAGATCAACCCCACCAAGATCACGGTTCCGGTCACGTCGAACATACCCACCAACGCCGTGCTCAGTGGCATCACGCAGGTTCTCCCGTTCGCCATCGAGACCGTCCCGGGTTTTCAAAACAGCGTTGAGGTTCCGGCTGAGCAGTGCGTAAACGGCGTAAAGCAGCGGTTCGTGCGCTGGTCCGACGGGGGAGCTCGGGTCCACACGGTAAGCGCGGCGGCCGGCCAGTCGTTGGTGGCCACGTTCGAGCCGACCGCGATGTGCGAAAGCAAGTACGTACCCCTCCCGCCGGTTCGCCTCTTCGATTCGCGCGACCTCGGTGCCAAACCGCAGGGCAACGTGCCGGTAGAGGTTGCCGTGACCGGGGTTGGTGGCGTGCC
>JANMCE010000210.1:0-11067 GCA_031360915.1 Actinomycetes bacterium
GCCATGCGGGGTGCGATGGGGGCCGAACTGGCCCAGGCCCGCGGTGCGGCCAAGCCCGCTGCCAGCAAGTCCGTCTACTGACCCACCACCCCGACCGGCGGCATGTTGGGGCTACGATCTGCCCATGGTCACTCGTGTCGCTGCGCCTGGGGTGGCGGCCGATCGAGCCACCTGGCGGGTGCGGATCGCGCTGTTGACCATGGTGGCGTTCTTCGGGGGAAGTCTGCCTGCTTACAAGATCGCGTTGCGCAGTTTCGGGCCAGCCACGACCAACCTTGGCCGTTTCGTGGTGGCCGCGGCGGTGCTGTCTTTCGCGGGACGACGCCAGATCGCGACGGCCATCGGCCAACGCCGCCGACTGCTCGTGATCGGCGCATTCGGAATTGGGCTTATGGCGTTGTTCCTCGGCGCGGGCGTTGACAAAGGGTCGGCCACCATCGGTTCGATCGTGGTGGGCCTGGAGCCGCTCGGGGTTGCGCTGGCGGGCGTGATGTTGGTCGGCGACACACCGACCAGAAAATCCATCATCGCCCTGGTCGTCGGCTTCTTTGGGGCGATCGTGGCGTCGGGTGTTTTCACCGAGCACACCGGTCCGTCGCCCGTGGCGCCGATGATCCTGCTGTTCGGAACCGTCCTCACCTTTTCGGTCTATACCGCCTTTGTGCGCAGGGCGCGCCAAGGCGTGCAACCTCTCGCTGTCGCTGCGATCACCCAGGTAGGAGCGCTCGCGTTTGTCATCCCCGCGAGTCTGTTTGACGTCGCCGGTGGCGGCATGCTTCGAGGCGCGTCCATTCAACCGAAGGCTGCCATTGCCGTGATCTTCTTGGGCATTGGTTCGGCCATTGCCTATCTGCTGCTGTGCTCGGTGCTGGCCAGTCAACCGTCTAGCCGCGTCGCAGTGTCGATGTACCTCACGCCGCTGGTGGGCGTGCTTGCTTCCTGGCTTGTGGTCGGGGAGAAGCTGCACGTCCGCGACGCAGTCGGCGGCGCACTTGTGCTGCTTGCGATCTGGATCAGCGAACGATCCGGTCGGCGCCGTGCGTCGCTGGTCCAGAGCGTCGTAGGCTAGCGAGGTAAGCCAGCAAGGGGGATACGGCATGCGGGTTGTGATTCACGACGACATCTGTCAGGGCCATCAGGCGTGCGCCATCGTTGCCCCCGACGTTTTCGGCAGTGATGAGATCGGCAACGGCGTGGTGCTGATCACCGGTGACCTGCCGGCCGAGCTCCACGATCTTGCCCGGCGGGCGCAGCGGAACTGCCCCGAGCACGCCATCACCATCAACGACTGAACGGGGAAGATCATGGCGGATTCGCAACCGGTACAGGACTGGGCGAGCGACTACGACATCTTCGCCCACGATTTCATGATCGACCCGTACCCGGTCATGCGTGAGATTCGCGAGGGCGAGTGTCCAATTGCGCACACCGACCGCTACGGCGGTTCGTGGTTGCCGACGCGCTACGACGATGTGGTGGCCATGGCGCAAGAGCACGACGTGTTCACGTCCCGGCAGATCATCGTGGTGCCTCCCGTTCCGGGCGCGGCGGAGGGCGCCTACGGCGCGGTGGCGGCACCACCCATTACCTCGGATCCACCCGACCACCATTGGCACCGCCGTCTGATCTTGCCGGCGTTCTCACCGCAGTCAGTCGCCAAGTTCGAGGCCGGCACCCGCGAGTTGTGCCACCGATTGATCGACGGATTCATCAACAAGGGTGTCGCCGATGCAGCCGAGGGTT
Source organism: Actinomycetes bacterium (assembly GCA_031360915.1). GTDB lineage: Bacteria > Actinomycetota > Acidimicrobiia > Acidimicrobiales > Ilumatobacteraceae > JANMCE01. Next base: position 1,744 of record JANMCE010000210.1, read on the forward strand.
ACGCGCAGCAGATCCCGGCCCGGGTCATTTCAGCAATGCTTGGCGTTCCGGTGGAGATGGCCGATGAGTTCACCGGTTGGGTGCAGGGTGCGCTCGACCTGCAAAACCCTAAAGGTCGACTAGAGGCGCGGATGAAGATCCTACCGTTCTTCCACGCCCAGGTACAGGACCGTCGGACCAACCCTAGGGAACACGATCTCATCACTACGCTGGTGAACTCGGTTGACGATCATGGCGATCCGGTACCCGACTCTTATGTGATCGGCGTCTGCAACCTCATGCTCATTGCGGGCGTTGACACCACCTGGTCATCAATCGGGTCGGCCCTATGGCATTTCGCACAACATCCCGAGCATCGCGAACAGTTGCGGAATCGACCATCTCTTTGGCCAATGGCCATCGAGGAGCTGCTGCGGGCCTACTCGCCGGTGACGATGGCGCGCATCGTTGACAGGGATATCGAGTTTCAGGGCTGCCCCATGAAGGCGGGCGACCGGGTGTTGATGGCCTTCCCTGCGGCCAATCGCGATCCCCGCCATTTCCCGAATCCGGACGTGGTCGATTTTGAACGGGAACACAACCGTCACGTTGCGTTCGGCTCGGGGATCCACCGCTGTGCCGGCTCCAACCTGGCGCGACTCGAGCTTCGTGTGGCGTTGCAAACGTGGATGGAGCGCATCCCCGAGTTCAAGCTGGTTGATCCTGGCGCGGTCACCTGGGCGGCAGGACAGGTACGGGGACCACGGCAATGCCTGGTGCGTTTCCCCGTCGCGACATCACCTGTGAACTGACGGCCGAGCAGCAAGTTGTCGGCGTCTTGAAGGTTGGCGCCCCTCCGCGGGCCAGCCTCAAGGGGAGGAGAACGTCTCTTGACGCAACCGGACAATTCTTGGCTTCGGTTTACTCCATCACAAGCCGAACTAACTCTGTGACCGCATCGGTCGCGCACAGTTACTCGGAGGCTCGTTATGGGACGTTCAAGCAAAATCGGCAAAGTCTGGCTCTTCTCTATCGTGGCATACGTCTGCCTTGGGGCCATGGCTGCCTCGGCGTTCGTAGCCGTGATCGGAGCGGGCGCTGCTTCGGCCAACTCCAGCCGCATTGCGGTGATATCCGACAACACCGCCTATGGATGCAGCACCCTGGACGAGTGGCACTTCACGATGACCGGGTTGAACAACCCGAACCAGGCGGCCCGTAACATTCGTGTGGCCTTCGCCAACGGCCAGGAGGCCAACATTGCCCTCGACGGTGTGTCAGGCACGACCGCCCACTATTACACGGCCACCAACTTGACCAGCTCCGTCAACCTCGTGACCGCCACGGTGCCGGGCCGCTGGTCCGGCTCGCTACGCCTGGCCGCCGCGCCGCGCGCAGCGTGCGCCGGTACCTTCCACTACGACTATCAGTCGAGCGGCCACCTGCGCTCCTACATCCACATCCGAAACGGTGCTGCTGAGTCCGAGTGTGTCTATGAGCGTGAAGTCAGCGCAGCTCCCCACCTCAACGTGCACCTCCGCGTTGGTGGTAGCTACGAGTGGCAGGAGGAGTACCCCGGCTACACCAACGACATCGATGCCTGCCTCGCCTCCATCTTCGGTTCTTCCTCTTCGCATCTGCTCAGCCCCTGCGTTGTTGGCGAGATCGGTGACCTGGCTCTCCAGGGCCGGTTCGGCTACAAGTTCTCCAACACGGTGCCGTCGTTCCGTGTGACCGTCAGTTCGGTGAACGGAGGCGGAACGCGACCGTTTGCCTCGGTTGACACTGGTGCGAACATTCCTCGCTGGAGCGAGGTCTACACCCTCGGCAGTGCACCGATTATGTGGTCCTTCTCGGGCACCGACGATCTCGGCGTCCGTCACGGCACAACTGCTGCTCCACTTACCGCATCACTCCCCGCCACCAACACCGTCGTCACGTCGTCCAACCGTTGCCCATACGTTCCGCCGGCGGGTTGCCGTCAGGGCAGCCTTGGTGCCTCCGCCGACAACAACGTGCTGGTTCGTCGTACGGCCGCTCTTGCCGGTATGAAGTCCGGTGGTCGTCTCAGCGTCGGCGGCAACGTAAGCGGAGCAAACTGGCAGGCCGGCCTCGATCTGCCCAACCTGCCCAACCGAATCGACGCGGCCTTCAACGCGGATGTCACCTCTGCAAGCGGCCTTGCCCCGAACGGCAGTATTGCCGTCGCCGGCCGGGTGACCGGCTCCCTGCACGCTGCTGGCTCCGTTCGCACCGAGACCACTCCTTCCATCAAGACCGATATGCGCTGGGCCGACGATGCGTCTTTGGTGTGGGCACAGTCGGCACCGACGGCACCTGTTGTGGTCACTGACTCCTCCGCCGCCAACAAGACACTGCGTTTCGAAGGCCAAAACGCTCAGGTCAACATCTTCACCCTTACCACCACGCAACTGGCCAGTGCCCGCAGGACGCAGCTTCGCATCCCCAACGGATCGATGGCCGTCGTCAACGTCACCGGAAACTCCTTCAGCTCCACCGGAAGCAACGACGGCACCCTGTGGGACGGCGCGGCGTACACGGCCTACTCGCCAAACTCCACCAGTGCTATCGCTGAGGCCTACCGCACCCATGTGGTGTGGAACTTCCCGACCGCCAACACCATCGATGTTGCCGGGTTCACGCTCGAAGGAACGTTGCTGGCCCCCAAGGCCTCGGTGGCCACCAACGGGTCCCGAATCAACGGCAGCATGTTCATCGATACGATGGCCAGCGCCGGTACGACCAGTGCGTACAGCACCGTCTTGCGTTGTGCCAACCTTCCTGAGGGCGGCGAGTACTTCGACGACGATGCGCCGTGGTCAACCACTACCACGACGGTAGCCGCTACGACGACAGCCGCGGCAACAACGACCACGTCAGCAACGGTTGCCGGTTCGCTTGTCACGGCTCCGACGACGACGGTTGCACCGACCACCACGACGACGGTTGCGCCGACGACGACGACGGTCGCACCGACCACCACGGTCACGCTGCCGCCGACCACGACCACCACAACCATCCCGATCGTGGTCCTGCCCTACAGCGCGTCGACCGTGAGCCCTGTTTGCAACAACGACGTGTGGCACTTCGTCGCAACGCAAGCCGGATTGGACCCCGCCACCATCTCGGCCGTCACAGCGTCCATCACGTGGTCGGACGGCTCTGTGCAGACCGTGGCCCGGGTGATTGTCGATGAGGAAGCCATCTACCAGGCCATCGCCCGCCCCGGCCTGTGGGTCACGGGTGCCACGATGAACATCCCCAGCGGTATGCATCCCACCTTTGCCCTTATCGAAGGTGGCAAGTGCCCGCCCGTAGCTCCCGCACTTGAGGTTTGCTACGAAGGTGCCGTTGGCTCCATCGCCACCGAGGGTCGCTTCGCTTACCGCTCGGCGGTCACGGTCTCGGCTTCCCACATGACCAACAACACCATCAGCGCTGCCGGCTTCAATCCCCCCTTCTCGGAGATTGCGGTTGACGGATACAGCATCGTGTACTCGGCGCCATTCCGACTGCGTAGCACGCCAATGACCTGGTCGTTCGACGGGGTCTACGACGACGGCGGTGACTTCCCGGCCGAGTTCGTTTCGCTTGGTGCAGCCGGTGTCGTCGTGAATGGCACCAACGATTGCCCGGCAGGCCTGATCAATCCGATCACCCACACCGGTGTCTGCTACGCCCAGCCGGTTGGTGCCAAGGCCACGTCTGGTCGGTTCTGGTACGAGACCGACTTCACCATCGCCGCTGGTGATATCCGCACCAACAGCGTCACGTCCGGCTCGGCTCCGTTCACCTCGTTCGATGTTGTCGGTCGAGTGCGAACCACATCGGGTCTGGTCACGCTGGGTACTTCGGCCACCGTGTGGCAGTTCGACGGGGTGGACGCGGTCGCCCATCGCACCGGTGTGCTCACCGCATCGCTGGCTGCCTCAGCAGCCCACACGGTTGCCGCCGGAGAGCAGTGCACCGCTGACTACGTCGCAGCCATCACTGCGACCGGTGACGACAGCACCCGCCCGACCTGATCCACACCAACAGCGGCCCCCACAAGCTCAACAGCTGAGCATGTGGGGCCGCTTCGGCGCGTCTGGGCACGCACGCAACCGACCCCACCGTCGTCTGTTGGGTTCAGCTCTCGGCAAGCTCTGAGCAATTGCATTTACTTGTACCTGGAACGTCCGAGCTGATCAACGATGTCGACCTCGCCACCACGATGACCGCCACCGGCACCCCGCCTGTTGGTGGTCCGATCACGGGCGGGTTGTCTACCGATCGCGAGACGTTCAAGAGCCTGCCCGCCACCTGACCGGGTTCTTGATAACTTCCAGAGGATTACCGATTCGGCGGTAGGCTTCGCTGCCCGTCACCGACGGGGAACGGGCGAAAGTACGTCGTATCTTGAAGAACGAGAGCTCGGAGCGCGCATCATGCCTCGGCACCAAAGACCGACAGGCGCGACTGCTTTCCTGGGTCGTGCTTGCCGTTTTCCTGGGGAGCGCCCCATCGTTGCTGTGGCTCTCCGATCGGACTTTTTCGGTGGTTGCCCCCAGTCTCTTTGCGGCGCAGACGATCGCCATGGCCGTTGCGGTGCACCGTCGGCCGGAACATGATCGAGGGACGTGGATGGCGTGGCAATGCGGCGTGGCGCTCCTGATCATCAACAGTCTCGCGATTCCCCGCTATCGCATGGCCCAGCATGGGTCGATCTGGGGTGCGCTGACCGTGGGCTCTCTGGTACTCGAAATGGCCTGCTTCACGGCCGGTACGGCCAGAAGTTTCCGACCGGAGATGGACCTCGTGGGCCTACCACTGGTCGAGTTCACCGAGACGTCGCCGACCGCGCTGTCACCGACGGTTCTCATTGTGCTGGTACTGGTCGACGGTGCACTGGCCGGTCTGGCCCTCGGGCCCTGGTCGGTCTCGCGCGTGGTGTTCGTTTTGGCCCTTGCGGTTGCCGTGCAGACCGTCGCCATTGTGTGGCTGTCGGGAACGCTGCTCGGTTTTCTGCAAGAGCTCGGTTTGCTGAAGGATCGACGTTTGCGCCACGAACTCCGTACCGCATTGAAGCAGGGTTTGCTGATAGCCCACTTCCAACCGATCGTTCGCAGCACCGATCGACAGGTCGTCGGCTATGAGACGCTCGTGCGCTGGACCCACCTGCGCCTCGGACTTCTGCCTGCCCAACACTTCATCGCCCTAGCCGAGTCCGAGCGTTTGCTGTCATCCATCGACCGACGCCTCATTTCCTAGGAGGTTCGGCCAGACCACCTCGTCGATTTTCTCGGATAGTGTCAACCGGTGCACGTAGCGGCAGCACGAACTCGCGTTCCCGCCACCGCACGACCGGTCAAAGTCGGCCTGGTCGGCTTTGTGTTCTCATGATTGTCGGCGCGGCCGGATTCGACCACATGCAGGGCTATGCGTTTGGGAAGGCCGACTCGGTCGCCAGCTACTGCGGCACCGGCGGCGACGCATAGGTCTCCAGGGCGGTGGAATTACCCAGGCTATCGATTCGTCCCGCTACGATTCCCAAACGGTTAGGGCCCCACGGTTCTGAGGTCCTCCGCACTGTTCGGATTTGGGTGAATTGAGATGCTATGCGGGCGCATGCGGTATCCATAGTGGGTAAGTCCCTGGCTAAATTCAGCTGGCTGATTGGCGTCACGCTTGCTGGCGTTGCGTCCGTCATGCTCTGGCTACCGGTCGCGGTCGACGGCATTGTGGCACCCATCCTGTTCGCAGTGCAGGCCTGGGTCATCACCGCGGGCATGCACCGACACGCCGATCGGGAGATGACGATATGGCGTTCATTCCGGTGGGGCATTGCCCTGCAGATTCCGGCGAGCTTTGCATTCATCCGGTCCAGAATCGACCCCGGTGTCCGCTGGTGGCCACCAATCAATGTGGCCCTCACGCTCGGCAGTCTGCTGTTTTTCGGTTGGGCCGCCGCATCCGCGTTCCGGGTCTTCTTTTCCGTGCCGTCAATGGCCAGGGCCTCCAGGTTGGGTCTCGCAGGGTTTGCCCTTACCCTGGTTGCCACCCAGTGGATGATCCCGGGCAATCGTCCTGACGGCAAACCCTGGATAGCCCTGGCGTTGGTCTGCGGTCTCGGAGCGGTCGCCCTCGTCGTGGCCCTGGCCCTCTTGGTTACGCCGCTGCACGTTCATCGCCGGGACGCCGAGGTCATGTTGCTGGCGGCGGCCGTCGTCTATGGCATCGGAAAGGTCCCGCACTTCTTTTCGCACGCCCGTCTTGTTCCCACATCACAGTTGTTTGTGCCCACACTGATGGCGACTGGGTTGGTCGCAGCCGCCGCGCTTCATCCCGCCATGGCGAAGTTGGGGGAGCCGCTGACAGAGTTCTCTGATCGGCCGTTGACCATCGTGTCGCCCGTGATGTCGTTGGCCCTGTTGGTCATCGACGCCGCAATGTTGGGTCTCGCCCAGGGACCTTGGCCGGTGTCGCGCCTCGCCATGCTGATGTCCGTTGTTGTCGCGTTCCAGCTCATCTTGATCGTGTGGCTATCGGGTTCGGTGTGGACCGGATTTGCGACACGTTGGAGCGGACCCAATCGTCGCCTACGGCGTCAACTGCGTAGTGCGGTATCTCGCGGTGAGTTGAGGGCTCATTTCCAGCCGATTTTGCGAGCCGGAGATCTGGCGGTTGCCGGTTATGAGACGTTGGCCCGCTGGCCGCACCCGAGCCTGGGCATGATATCGGCGCACAATTTTATTTCGGTCGCGTCGAATGAGGGGTTTCTGGCGTCTATTGACCACATGATGATTCGTCACGCCGTCGAGGCCCTGCCTGCGCTGCTCGCCACGAGCTCCGTCGATCACCCGTTTGTGACGGTGAACGTCGAGCCCACTCGTATGCAGGAATCGGGTTTTGCCGATCGAGTGCTGACGACGCTTCGCGATCTCAACCTTGACCCCAACGGCCTCATCATCGAGCTCACCGAAACAGCGGCCGTCACAGACTGGGACGAGATCATGCGCAACGTAGCGGTCTTCAAGGATGCCGGCATCGGACTGGCCATCGATGACTTCGGTGCCGGTCACGCTAATTTCGGTCTGTTGGTCAGCCTTGATCCGGACCTGGTGAAGCTGGACCGAACGCTGGTGGAAGCAGCGATGACCTCGACGCGAGGTCGTGCCGTCGCGCGCATGGCGGCCGATGCAGCCCGCTCGGCCGGCGCCCGCGTTGTTGCTGAAGGCATCGCCGAGTACGCGTGGCGCACCGAGTTGCATGACCTCGGATTCGATCTCCTGCAGGGCTATGCGTTCGGACGACCACAGGCGCTTGATTCCATCCTGTCCGTTGGCGGTACGGATCCCGGCCAGCAGACATGACGTCGCGCTCGCCGCTCCTGCATGGGACGGCGAAGCAGCGGTTGACCGAGCCGACGGCTCAGCTGATCGCTGTGTTCTTCACACTCGCTGGCGTCGCGTTCTTCCTCCTGCCTCACCGCGTCCTCAGCCTGGTCGGACCGCCGTTCCTCGTGCTGCAATTGGCCGTCATCACCGTCGGTCGGCGTCGTCGGCCGCTGCACGACGTTGTGATCTGGCGGATGTTTCACCTCGCGTTCCTTCTGCAGATCGGTGCCTTCGTCGGCTACCTGAGAATAGAGGAAGGCTCGCACGCGGCTCTGTGGACGGCAGTGAACGCCTCCTTCGGCACGCTTGCGCTCGTCTGTTTCGGTCTTGCGGGGGTCACGATCCTGCGGCCGTTGCTGCACCTTCCTTCCACGTCTCGCCCGGCCCGCCTTGCTGTGGTCGGTTTTGTGCTCACGTTGGCCAGCACGCAGTGGCTGCATGCTGGCTCGCCACCTACCGGCACCCTTGGCCTGGTCATCCGCGGCGTCGTTGTTCTCTCGGTTGGTTCCCTCCTGGCGTCTCGGCTCTACCTGCATCATCCGTTGCTGGCGCTGGGTCGAACCGTCGATCTCACGCTGGTCAGCGTGTGCTGCATCTTTGGTATTGGACAGGTTGTGGCCTTTGTGGCCTTCGGTCCGCATCCGCCGCTGCGGGCGTTTTCTTACATGCCGCTTGCTACGGGTCTGATTGCGTCATCGTCACTGCGATCGGGCATGACCCGGTTGGGTCAACCCCTGAACGAGGTGTCCGATCGTCCACTCACCATCGTGACCCCGATTGTGATGCTGGCGGTGTTCGGGGTCGACGCGCTGTTGGTTACGTTCCTTCGCGGAGCGAACTCGACTCCGGCGGTGGTTGTCATCATTTCGGTTATCGCAGCCGCGCAACTGGTGGGCCTGGTGTGGCTTTCTGGCACGCTGATGACCATGCCGGGGCGGCAGACGACGCTGCGCGAGACCCGCGTGCGTCGTGAGTTCCGAGCGGCGCTTTCTCGCGGTGAGATTGTCGCTCACTTCCAGCCGATCGTGCAGTCAGGCGACCTTGCCATCGCCGGATTCGAGACCGTTGTCCGTTGGCCTCATCCCCGGCACGGCGCCCTGTCGACCGCACGACTTCAGCTCTTGGCCGCCGACTCGGGGTGTCAGATGTCGCTCGATCGGCAGATGATTCGCCGAGCGGTTGAGGCCCTTCCGATGCTCCGCACCCGCGCTACTGTCGTGGCTCCGTTCGTGACTGTGCCGGTTGCATCCCATCGCCTCCAGGAAAATGGTTTCGCCGACCAGATTCTGACGGAGTTTCGTACCGCCAACCTCGACCCCAGAGGTCTCGTCTTAGAGATCACAGAGACGGCCGCCGACGTTGACTGGGTTGCGTTGCGGGGTAACGTGACGGTGTTGCAGCGAGCGGGCATCGGCTTGTCGATCGACGACTTTGGCGCGGGCGAAACCAACCTTGGCTTCCTCTTGAGCGTCGACCCCGACCTGGTGAAGGTGAACCATTTGCTGGTTGTGGCCGCCGTACGTTCCCAACGCGGACGTGATGTCGCCGCGAAGGTAATCCAAGCGGCCCGTCTTGCCGGCGGCCGTACCGTGGCCAAAGGCGTGGCCGATCCGGAGTGGGTAGCCCTGCTCTGCGAGATGGACTTCGACCTGCTTCAGGGCGAATCGATCGGCCCACTGGTGTCCCGCCCCGACGGTTGGTCGGATCAACTCTCGGCCTAACCACATCTGGCGGCCCCACGGCGAAGACCACTAATGTTGTCCGGGTTTCCGCCGGTACTGGTGGCGATCGGCGGTCCTAAGGAGCTCCCATGGCCAACATCAACGTCACCATCTGGAACGAGTACCTGCACGAGTTGAAGGAGCCAGCCATTGCCGAGGTCTATCCCACCGGAATTCACGGTGCGTTGGCCGATGAACTGGCAGTTGCCGGCGATTTCAACATTCGT
>JANMCE010000261.1:0-1707 GCA_031360915.1 Actinomycetes bacterium
GGCGGCCAGGTCACCGAAGAGCCACGGCTTGCCCAGGCAGCCTCGTCCGATAACGACGCCGTCGCAGCCGGTCTCATCCATCATGCGAACCGCGTCGGAGGCTTCCCAAATATCACCATTCCCCAAAACGGGAATCGACGAAACGTGCGCCTTCAACTCGCCGATGGCATTCCAGTCAGCCGTTCCGGCGTAGTGCTGCTCGGCCGTGCGGGCGTGCAATGCAATGGCAGCGACGCCCTCTTCGGCAGCGATGTGACCGGTCTCCAAATACGTGAGCAGGTCATCGGAAATTCCCTTGCGGAACTTCACCGTGATCGGAACGTCGTACGGCTCGGCCGCCTTCACTGAGGCTCGCAGAATGTTGCGCATCAGGTTGCGCTTGACCGGAACCGCGGCGCCCCCACCCTGGCGCGTCACTTTGCGGGCCGGGCAACCGAAGTTGAGATCGACATGATCGACGCGACCCTCAGCACAGACGCGGCGGATGGCTTCCCCGATCACCTCTGGGTTGGTGCCGTAGATCTGAATGGAGCGCGGTGTCTCATCTTCTGCGAACGACATCATCTTGTCGGTCTTGGGGTTCTTGTGGACGATGGCCAACGCCATCACCATTTCACTCACGTACAGACCGGCGCCGTACCGACGACACAGCGACCGGAAGGGTACGTTCGTAACACCCGCCATGGGGGCGAGCACAACCGGTGGTGAGATAGTGAGGGGACCAAACGCGAGCGTCACTCGTCCTATTCTCGCTGGATTGGCTACGGTCGCGCCATGTCGATTCCTTCGGTGTTCCTTGACTGTGATCCCGGCCATGATGACTTCATGGCGATCCTTCTGGCGTCCCGGCACTGCAATCTGCTCGGCATCACCACTGTGGCTGGCAACTCACCGCTCGCCAACACCACCAAGAACGCGCTCATCGCCACCCAGCTTTTCAACCTCGGCGTACCGGTCCATTCCGGCGCGGCGCGACCACTCTTGGAGCCGGCGGTGTTCGCTGCTGACATCCACGGTGAGAGCGGCCTAGCCGGACCGACCCTGCCAACGCTCACCCGCTTCGTGGACGGGACCGACGCCGTTGGTTACCTGCTGTCGGCAACCCGTGAAAATCCGGGTGCGTGGCTGGTACCGACCGGGCCACTCACCAACATCGCCCTCGCTCTACGAGCCGACGCCACGTTGGTTGATCGCATCGCCGGCATCTCGCTCATGGGCGGCGGCACCACGTTCGGCAACCGCACCGCGACTGCCGAGTTCAACATCTACGCCGACCCCGAGGCTGCGGCCATGGTGTTCGAGTGTGGCGCGCCGATCGTGATGTGCGGGCTGAACGTCACCCATCAGTTCCTGTGGGGCACCGAGGACGAAGACCACGTGCGAGAACGCGGTGGCGAACGGGCCGAATTTGTAGCCGATCTCATCCACCATTTCGCCACGGCCTACAACTCGGTCTACTTCGGCATGGAGCGGGGCGGTCCGCTGCACGATCCCTGCGCGGTGCTGGCCTTGACCCATCCCGAACTGTTCACCTTCAGCGATCGACACGTGGTGGTCGAGACCCGCGGGCACTACACGCGCGGCATGACCGTGGTGGACCAACGCTCGACCACATGGGTCAAACCGCCCAACAGTCGCGTGGCGGAAACGATCGACGCCGACGCCGCCCGAGCCGTGATGCATCAGGTCATCGCCGACCTTTGCTGA
>JANMCE010000267.1:0-3006 GCA_031360915.1 Actinomycetes bacterium
GCCTGCGTTCGTTCGTAAGCGGTGTCGAAGTCATCAATGTCGGGTAACACGTCAGTCGGCACGAAGGCCTCCTCTCCGTGGGCCCGGCATCCGCATGATCGGGCAGGAAAGGAGACGGCCTGCACAACAATCGCTACCCCCCAGGTGGGCTTCGCCCTTCCAGCGGACCGGTGGCGCTACTGGATCGCCAACCCCACGATTAAGCGACTCACGACGGTGCACGACACCCTACAAATGTCGCGTACTGACCGCCGCACGAAACACAACGACCATGACCCATTGAGAGGACAGGCGGCTCTGGCATGCAGGGACGTCGCCGGAGTCGATGTCCCTGCGTCGGCATCATCGCTCGTCGAGGATGACCCCGAGCTGGGATTCACACTTCAAACGGGGCGAGCAAGTTTCTGTAGAACCGCGGTGTCATTCGGTGGAGAGAACGGTCCATATGCCGCGGAATAGACCCCTTTGCAGCCCGACGAGCAGACGATGGCAACGACGATGTCTTGGTCGTCGGGGTTGCTGTCGCCCTCAAACCGGACCGTCTCATGGACATGCATAACGCCGGGGTCCATCGTTTGAAGACACCCAGAACAGGCGAGTTCACCCTCTTCGGTCGCATAGAAATCGTTCCCGAAACCTTCGGCGCGGAGACGAGTGAGCGCATCGGTGACCGTTTCGAGCCGGTGCTCGGCAGCCGCTGCCGCGGACGTCTGGTGCGTTGCTTGATGGGTGCAGCCAAGTGTGGAGATGGTCGGTGTCACGGTGGTCATAACGACTTCGTTGGACGCCATGGCAAGGCCGTGCAAGGAGGTGCCGATCAAGTCGAGCATGTCTGTTTGGAGGAGATCGTGGTCGATAGCCACGCAGCCTTCGGTGATCGAATAGTCGACGGCGTTGATTCCCTCGACCGAGCAGAGGTGCTCGATGAGGGCATTCAAACAGAGCGAACAGTTCGCCCCGTCGACTCGTACTTCTGTTCGCATTCGGGCCACCTTTGTTCATCCTGCGTAGACGCCGGCACGGGTCAATCTCCGAACGCTATTCCATGCGTTTCCGATCATTTCGACCGGCAAGTTGCGCCGCCCGGCTCAGGCCGGGCGAGGGGGAAACGGTGGAGCGAGGAACGCGAGCGCGGTGAGTCCGGTCTGGCCGGTGTTCGACAGTCGCAGCTCCTCGTCGCCGCGATAGAACGACAACGAGCCGGCGACGAACGCTACAATCGCGCCATCTGCCTCGAGTGCGCCGGAGCCCTCTACGATGTAGATCATGAGATCCGACCCGGCGTGGGTGTGGGGCGGAAGCGTCTGGCCCGCGCTGAGGCGAATCATGCGTACATTCGTCTGCGTGCCCTCAAGCAAGGGAACTGCGACGAACCGCTCATCGTCATAGTCGGGGGCCTCAACTACCGTGACCATCTTCACGAGGTCCGCCATGATGTTCGACAGGGGTTCCGACGAGTCACGTCAGTGTTCCGATCAGAGAGTGTGTTTCAGTCCTCTACCCCCATGGCGTCGCCCTAAACCCATCGCACCAGTCATCGGCACCCCATACCTATCGTGCGTCTCAGCTGCCAGCCTGACGGCGGCGCAACTCGGATACAGACGCTTGACACCTAGAGACTCTATACATAGTTGGGTTTGTCAACCTGTTTTGGCTGTGAGTATCCGTTCTGCGGTCGTGTGACCGTGTTGGGCTGGTGTTGGTGGCAATGTTCGTGACCCGTGATTTGGCTGGCCGTTCGTTTCGGCGTTCGTGCTCTTCTGGGGATCTGTCCGTTCGTTGCTGCCGGCCCCGACCCGGGTTGAGTGCTGGCCTAATCAGGAGCATGTCCGACGGCGTTGTCGTCGTGACTCATCACAGTCTTGCCACCGCTTTTCTTCGGTTCGGAACCATCCGTTTCCATCACGAGGAGGATCATGAACACGTTGGCAGAACACGTCGATGTCGTAGTTGGCGTCGACCCGCACAAGGACACCCACACCGCGGCGCTCGTCAGCGCGACTGGCGCCGAGTTACTTACGGTCGAGGTAGCAACCACTGCGAAGGGATACGCGCAAATCGTTCAACTCGCGGCCGCTTACCCGCGTGAACGGCGCGCGTGGGCGATCGAGGGTGTGTCGAGTTACGGCGCCGGTCTGTGTCGTGTGCTGCGGCGGCTTGGTGAACGGATCATTGAGATCGATCACCCGTCCCGACCAGCGCGACGGAACGGTTCAAAGACCGACGCGCTCGACGCTGTGCGTGCAGCCCGTGAAGCGTTGTGCCGGCCACATCTCGGTGAGCCTCGTCGCGGTGACGATCGTGAAGCACTCCGGGTGTTGAACGCCACCAGAGAAGGCGCGGTGCATGCCTGTACGCAAGCCACGAACGCAGTTCATGCGCTCGTCGTCACGGCACCGGAATCGATTCGTGATCGGCTTCGCGACTTGAGCACCACGATGTTGTTACGGCGGTGCGCAAGCTTGCGTGTGATGGGTGATTGGCCGGTCGAGGAGCGAGCGACCGTGACTGCGTTGCGGTGCGCAGCCCGGCGTGCTGTCGCGCTCGGAACCGAAGCAGACGTACTGGAACGAGCGATCGCGAAGATCATCGATGACGTCGCACCGGAACTGATCGCGGAGCATGGTGTCGGCCCGATCACCGCGGCGGTCGTGTTCTGCGCCTGGTCGCACCCAGGCCGCCACCGCAGCGAAGCAGCGTTCGCTTCGCTCGCTGGTGTCGCGCCGATCCCAGCATCATCGGGGCAGACCGTTCGCTTCCGGTTGAACCGTCGCGGTGATCGGCAACTGAACCGCGCGTTGCACACCATCGTCACGACACGACTACGCGCCGATCCCGACACGCTCGCGTACGTCGCGAAACGCACGACCGATGGAAAGACCCGACCTGAAATCCGCCGATGCTTGAAGCGTTACGTCGCTCGCGACCTCTACCGAATTCTTGAACGTGCAGCCGTCGTGTCAGCACACACCGACGGGCTCATGCCTTCGTGCCTCGACCACTTCA
>JANMCE010000309.1:0-4759 GCA_031360915.1 Actinomycetes bacterium
ACCGCCCGGCCAGGGACGCTGCGACTCGGCCTGGTGCTGGGGCAACGCCACTTGGCTGACGATCGAGGCGAAATCCGAGGAGTACGCCGATGGTCTTCTGCCCCTGAAAGACATCCGGCAAGCCAACACCCAACTCGATCATCTCGCCGCAGATAAGGGTGTCGACAACGCTCCGGCCGGAAGCGCGTCAATCGTGGTGTCGGACCGCTTGACCGTGGCCCCTGAGGCCGCTCCAGTGGCAAACGCGAATGTGTACCTCGCATCCACCGATGTGGTCAGGCAGATCGCCGGCGATGCTGAGGCCGTCTGGTCAGACTTGCTCGCCGCGGCGGCCACGCTCGGTCCAGTCCACATCTTCCGTCGCCACGTGAAGGACGTTCTTACCGAGAATGGCTGCCTGCCGACGCAGGTGCTCGACCGCCTGATGAAGGACCGGATCCGCCCCGGCGATTAATACACGCGCGCAATCGAGCGTGCCCCTTCTAGCAAGTTTCATCGCGTTGGGCTGTTGACCCGCCGATCCGGGCCGATGTGGTCGTTCGTCCGGAGCAGTCGGTCAATGGGGCCGATCCGTTCGTCATGCGTTAGGTGGTCGACGTCAGCGCGCCCAGCGACACGAGCCGATCGGCCACAGCCACCAACGCCGGATCGTGACTGGTGCACACGATGGCCCGACCATCCTGCGCGAGTCGTTGAAGAATCGACGCCACCCGAACGGCCGACGCCTCATCCAGCTGCGATGTCGGTTCGTCCAACAAGATAACTTCTGCATCGGTAACCAGGGCACGGGCGATGCCGACCCGCTGACGTTCGCCGCCCGACAACATCCCGACCGGGCGATCGGCCAGCCGCTCGATACCCAGTTCGGTCAACGCCCACAGCACGTCGGAATGGGGCAGGGCGCGCACCTGCCGGGCCAGCTGCAGGTTCTGGGCCACGCTGACCTGTTCAGCGAATCCGGCCAGGGATGAACAAATGCTGGTCGTGTGCGCTGCGAGGTGTTCGATGAGGCCCTCGCTCGGTTCGCCCAGACCACCGAGGAGGCCAAGCAGTGTGGTCTTACCCGACCCTGACGGCCCCGACAGTACCGTCAGCTGACCGGTGGAGACCGTGAGCGAGGTTGGCGCCAGCACGGTGACACCATCGATCACCATCGTCACGTCACGTGCCGATATCAGTACCGCTCCGGCCGCCGCCGAGGTCGCGCACTGTTGGTCCTCAAGGACGGCCCTCTCGACTGGAGCAGTTCCGGACAGCACCAGACCATCGGACAACGGCCGAGTGGTCGCTCGATCGGTGATACCGGCAATGTGTCGATCAACCTCGGGGAGGCGGACCCAGCCGCGTTCGTCCACGATGAGGCGCGAGGTGTGATCGATCAGCTCGCTTGAGACACGACCGTCACGGATCGTCACGACGCGATCGGCGATGCGATTGGCTTTCACGTCGTGGGTGACCAGCAACAACCCCGCTCCCGACTCCGCGGCCTGCTCGGCCAGAAGGTCGTAGACAATGTCGGCGTTGACGCGATCGAGCTCGCCGGTCGGCTCATCGGCAACAATCACTCCCGGTTTCGATGCAAGGGCCGCCGCCACGCCGACCCGCTGCGCCTCACCGCCGGACAGCGACCCGGGCCAGCGATCGGCCAGGTGTCCGACCCGGCACCGCTTCAACGCTGCGTGGGCATCGATCAGAGCGGTGGCAGTCGGAACTCCGGCCAATCGGGCCTGCAACGCAACGTTCTCAACGCAGGTCAGTTCTGGAGCCAGATCTCGACCGCTGCCCTGGGTGATGATGCCGATCCGCTCACGACGCAACAATCGCGACGCAGCCGCGCCAAGCTGGCCGAGATCACGACCGAGCACCACAGCCCGTCCTGCTCCGGGTAAAACGTCGGCGGTCACCACTCTTATCAGCGTTGACTTGCCCGAACCGCTCGGGCCGTTCACCACGACTCGCTCACCGGCCGCAACCTTGAGGCTCAAACCGCGTAGCGCTACCACGTCATGCTCGGCGCCCCGGTAGAGCACAAAGACATCGTCGAGTTCAATCATTGCTGACCTCGCAACAGATCGCTCGGAGCGATCGATCGGGCCAGACGCGATGCCACGCGCGCGGTGACCGCAAACAACGCGATCACGCCAGTGAAGGCGGCGGCAATGGCCAACCACGGGAGGAAGAGCCGCAGTGGGGGTTCCGGCGTACCAGCAGTGGCGGAAATCTTCACCACATCAACAATGATCGACACGAGAAACCCGCCGCCCACCAAACCTACTGGCACAGCTACCAGGGCGAGACCCATCGCCCGGTCGGCGACGAGCTTGCTGATCACCCGGTGGCTGGCCCCTTCCAATGTCAACGCCCGATGAAAGGCCTCGTCCTCAGATCGCTCGGCTACTGCGTTGAGTGCCAACGCTCCGGCCGCCAACAGCGTGGAAAGTGCAGCCGATCCGAGCAGCACCGCGAGCGTCATGCGTGACAGCGGATCGGTGCGCAACGTCTCGTAGCGCTCCACTCGGCTGTCCACCTTGAGCGCCCGGTATGGAGCCTCATGGAGCAACTGGCGGAGCGCTGCTTCGTGCACCGATGTGTCGGCGGCCAGCCATACCTCGGTCGGCGTGCCAAACCCCGGCTGAGCGAGATCGAGGTGCTGACGGAGGTGGGAAACGTCGGTAACGATGAAACGATTGCTAGCCGTGGGAAAGAGGGGTGCGACGCCCACGACGCGAAACGCTATCTGCGAACCAGAGGTGTCGATGGTGACGATGCCATCCTGCGCAGCCGAAGCGGTGACAGTATCGACCAGGGCTGGTAGGGGCTCCGGACTCGGCGTCGGCAGTACGAGCGCGGCCGAACCCTGGAGCGCGACATCCACTTGCATCGTTCCATCAGGAAGTGCGGTCACGTTGGCTTGTCGACTTGAGAAGCGGGACGGTTCGAACGGCAACGCAACATCGCCGGACGCCGTGACCGCGACGACACCTCGGAACGCGAGCGCAACCGACGCAGCCGGTGCTCCCGTGTTGCCCTCCTGCACGTGATGCTCGATGCGTTCGGTGGTAGAAGCCGGCTGGCCGACACGAAAGCCGATAAATCTGCCGCCGCTATCGGTGGCTTCGAGCACGAGTGTCGGTCGACCCTGCCCGTCGGCCGCGGCCAGTTCCTCGTGCCACGTACCGTCGGCCCTGGCCAGCACGAAAGCCAGCTCACTGCCATCCCATGTACCGACGACGCCGGCTCGCAGCGCGGTTGTCCCGTCAGGCATCATCGTGCCGACCGCAACGGGCGGTGGCAGGGTGAGGGCCTGCGACACTTGTTCGGGTGATGCCCCATAGTCAGGTCGCCAGGAACGCGCGGACGTAAGCGTGGCGGGGTCAAGGCCAATCAAATCGATGCCGTCACCCCCGGTGCCGGATCGCCGAAGCGTCACCCCGCGTCGCAGAACGTCAGTTGCGGTTGTGCCTGCGAGTACCTGGTTCCACTCGCTCGTTTTCGTCAATTGCCACGGACGAACGAGATCCCGGCCGACGTTGAGGCTGGCATCGAACGGAACCTCGAAGGCGGCCTGCTCCCGAGCTCCCTGCATGAGGGTGCTTCGATACGTGAGGGCGAATGACCCGAAGGCCACAGCGGCGGCGATAATGGACGCGGCCGCCAGCGGGCGAAGCGGGCGCCGGGTGGCATCCAGCAGTGCAATTCGGGCCAAGGCCGCACGGCTCGGGAGCGCACGACCAGCGAGCGACAGCAGGATCGGAACGATGCGAACCGCCGCGCAGGCCAGTGTTACGGCAAGGAGGATCGGCAGCGACCACAGGAGCGGATCGGTGCCGGCCGATAGCTGCCCGGTGGACGTATTGCCCCGCTTGAGCAGGAGCGCAATCACTCCGATGGAGACCAGCCCGATGAGATCGCTGCTCAGGACCCGTCGCTGATGAGCACTTCCGTCGCGCACTTTCAGACGGAGAAAGCCAGTGGTCACCACCCACAGGCCAAGAAGTGCGACGACGAACCGTCGGATGGCCGACGACGTCCACGCAGCTCGCAGTGTTGGGCCTGTTGGCAGGTCGAGTCCGCGCAGGAGTAACCAGGACGTCAGTGCGCCAGCCACTGTTCCGACGACGCATCCGGCACCGACGGCGATCACTCCGGAGATAGCGTCGAACGCCGTCAGCACTGAGCGGTCCGCTCCCCGACGCGCCAGTCGATCGCTGGCGAGTCGGTGACGATTACGCAGGCCGAGACCGACCAACGTCGAAACACCGAACAGGAGCACCATCGTCTGCCCGATCGGCAGGGCCAGGCTGCGCCCGGCAACATCGGCACGCGATAGCGCCGTACGCAGAAGTACGTCGGGCGCCTCGATCGTGACCCCCGGGATGGTGATGTCCTTGGCAGCAGCGGGCAGCGTAACCAGCAATTGGGCGAGGGCCGACCGGTTCACTTCGGCTGGAATGATCGTTGCCACCCAGGCGTCAACCCTTCGGATGAGGCGGATGCTTTCGACTCCGTTCACCGCAGTTGGGTCGCCCGACAACAAAAGCGTTTCGCCAACGTTGGGGGTGAGTCCACCCGTGAAGGGCACCGGATCGGTGCGGGTGACGTGCCCCACAATCACGACATCGGGAAGGGCCAACTTATTGAGGTCGGTGCCGGCGTTCTTCCCGACAGCAACCACTTCGCACCGGTTGGGCGTGCACGACTCGGGCAGGCGGCCATCAAGGATCTGAACGGCGGAGCTCAACTTTTCCATGCCGCCCAA
>JANMCE010000339.1:0-8876 GCA_031360915.1 Actinomycetes bacterium
AGATTTCTGGCCGACGCGCTCGCCGACCCACTGGCAGGCCTGAGCGCCGCAGCCGCCGTCGTACAGCTCGTTGAGCAGGGCGGCCGTTGGATGGTAGATGTCTCGCTGGCCCGGGTCGCGGCATCGCTGGCCGACCGCGGCGGAACTAGATGAAAACATCTTGTCGATTCGCATCACAGGGGAGGGTGGCGTGAGTGTTCCCGGCCAGACTTTTCGCATCCAGGACGCCGAAGTGGATGGACGAATCGTCGACGTACGATGGCGCGATGGGGTGGTGCTCTCGGTGCGGAGCAAGGCGGAACGGTCCCTTCGGATGGACAGCAACGAGGATGTTGCGTTGATCGATGCCGACGGCGGAGCGCTGCTCCCCGGTCTCCATGATCATCACCTGCATCTCATGGCGCTGGCAGCGGCTCGCGGCTCGGTGCATGTCGGCCCGCCTGAGGTTCTTTCCGAGGCCGCCTTCGCGCTCGCTCTGCGGACTGCGTGTCAAGCCGCCGCCGATGGTTGGGTGCGCTCGGTCGGTTACCACGAGTCAGTCGCCGGTGATCTTGACGCCGTCACACTCGATCGGCTTGTGCCCGAAGGCGCAAACGTGGCGGTGCGCGTTCAGCACCGATCAGGACAGTTGTGGATCCTAAATGAGAGGGCCATCGTGGCCATCGATCTCGGCAACGTCGGTGATGTCGGCGTTGATCGCGATGCCCACGGACGGCCGACGGGACGGGTCTACGGCCTTGATCCTCTGCTGGCGCAACGCATCCCGACATCGACGCCAGATCTCCTCGGCGCGGCCACCGAAATTGCGTCGTACGGCGTCACCGGTATCACTGACCTGACACCAACGGAGGATGTTGCGGAGCTGGATATCTTGTTGGCCCATGTCGGTCGTCCGGGCTTTCCGCTCGATGTCACTATCACCGGTGGCCTTGGTCTTCCGACCGACGACCTGATGGGGCTTGGCGTCGGCCCGGTGAAGTTTCTCCCCGACCACCGCGTCCCCGACCCTGACGCCCTCGCAGAGGGATTTCGTCGCGCCCACAATTCGAGCCGCAATGTGGCGGTGCACTGTGTGTCGCGTGTCGGGCTGGTGGTGGCGCTTTGGGCCTGGCGGGAAGTCGGGGCGCTCCCCGGTGATCGCATCGAGCACGGCGGCGTGATTCCCGAGGAGCTTTTTGACGAGATCGCTAGTTTGGGGCTGACCGTGGTGACCCAGCCAAATTTTGTGTCGGAGCGCGGCGATGCCTATCTGGCCGAGGTGGATGCCGACGACATCGGCAGTCTTTGGCGATGCGGCTCGCTTCAGACCGGCGGCATTGCGGTCGCTGCAGGAACAGATGCGCCGTTCGGACATCCTGACCCGTGGCGGGCGATGGCCGCCGCGGTCAACCGCACCACTCCCTCCGGGGTCGTCCTGGGCAGTTCGGAACGGATTTCCCCCAAGGCTGCGTTGAGCCTCTTCCTCGGTAGCGCCATGTCACCTACGATTCCTCGTCACATTGCCGAGGGAGCCGCAACCGATCTCTGCCTTCTCGATCAGTCCCTCGACCGAGCCTTGGCCGACCTCTCGTCCAAAGCCGTACGCCAAACATTCCGCCGGAGTTGACGAACGCCGATGGCGCCTAGCGGCGCTTCGGGCGGCGTTGAAGCTCGGCGAGCAGAGGTTGGCTGTAGGCAACGCGGCCGGTGAGCTTGGCGGGGTCGCCACAGCACAGTGCCAGGGCGGCTTCGGCGATAAGGCTGATGTCTTCTAAGGCGAACTCGTTGATGAGGTCATGAGCACCAGCGCCCGGCGTGGCCACGTTGTCCCATGGGGCGAGCGAGTTGACGGCGATGCCATCGTCGTAGACCTCGGCGGCCAGACCGGTGGTGAACCGGTCGAGGGCGGCCTTCACCATGCCATAGACGGAGAACCCACGCTTGTGCACCGCATCGAACGGGGGGCCTTGCGGGTGGACGCCGGCCCGGCTGGTGATGTTGAGAATCCAGCCGGCACCCCGCTCACGCATGCCGGGAACGACCATTTGGGCCAGCTCAAACGGCGCCCGAACCTGCACTTCGAACATGAGGTTGTAGCGCTTCTCGGGGAACTCGGTGAACGGGAGATAGAACGTGACCGCAGCGTTGTTCACCAGAATGTCAATCGGCCCGAACGCATCGACGGCCTCGGCGACCATGCGCTGGCGATCAGCCTGCTTGGAGATATCGGCCTGAATCGGCACGACCGTGCCCCCGGCAGCACGAATACGTGTCACGGTCTCCGCCAGCGAGCCGACGTACTTGGGGTCAGGCTCTAGCGTGCGAGCGACGGCGGCCACTTTCGCGCCGGCTTCTGCCAGCCGCTCGGCGATGGCTGCACCAATCCCCCGGCTGGCTCCGGTGACGAGGGCGACTCGGCCTTCGCATTCGAGGTCATTGGCGATGGACATTCGGAGGCCTCCAGGACGGTTGATGTGCGGCGCACTGCTATTTGACGCTTACGTCAAGTTACACTTTGCGGAGGCGCTCATCGCAACGACGGCCGCGCCCTCGCACTCAGACACGGAGGTTCGAAGATGACGATGGTGGATGTCGTAACAAAGGGCCCAACGCATAACGTCGACTACGCCCTGTGCGATGCCGACGAACACTATTACGAGGCACCCGACTGCCTTACCCGCCACCTGGAACCGCAGCATCAGAGCGTCGTGAAGTGGATTCAGATGGGCAAGCGCACCTCGCTCATGATCCACGGCAAGCAGGTCACCGTCGTACCGAACCCCACCTATAACCCGGTCGGCGCGCCCGGGTCGCTCGAGGTGTACTTCCGGGCCGAGAACCAGGCCGGGCGCGAACTGCGTGACATCGTGCAGATGCAACCCCTCCAGCCGGAGTATCAGAATCGTGATGCCCGCGTCGCAAAGCTCGACGAGCACGGCGTGCAGTTGGCCTGGCTCATCCCGAGCCTCGGTCTTGGTATCGAAGAAATGCTGCAGGAAGACCCGGCCTCGGCCATGGCGATCTTCACTGCGTACAACCGCTGGCTCGACGACGATTGGGGGTATGACCGCGACGGTCGCATCATGACCGGTCCGATGCTCTGCCTGGCCGACCCGGAGCTAGCGGAGGCCGAACTCGACCGCGTGCTCGCACTCGGTGCTCGCATGGTCATCATGCGGGCCGGTCCGGTGGCCAACCCCTACGGTCGGCCGCCGTCACCGGCCGACCCGAGGTTTGACCGCATTTGGGCCAAGATCGCCGAAGCCGGTGTGGTGGTTTCCATTCACGCCGGCGACGCGGGCTACACGAAGTACCTGGCTGATTGGGGCGAGACCACTCGCTACACCGGCCTGAAAGCCTCCCCGCTCACCGAGGTGTTGTCGGTGGCCATCGAGCGCCCGATTTTCGACATGATGGCCGCCATGATCTGCCACGGCCTGTTCGACCGCCACCCGACGCTCAAGGTTGCCACTCTTGAACTGGGCTCGGCATGGGTACCGCAGCTGCATCGCCGTCTGAAGGTTGCGTACGGCAAGTCCCCTCAGTTGTTCGCTCAGGACCCGGTGCAGGCATTCCATGACCACGTGTGGGTGGCCCCCTTCTACGAGGACAACATCGCCGCTATCCGCGACGTACATGGTGCCGACCGGCTGCTGCTGGGCTCCGATTGGCCTCATCCGGAGGGGCTACCGACGCCTCGCCATTGGATTGGCGACTTCGTGTCCCTAGGTGAGGTCGACATGCGTAAGGCACTGCGGGACAACATGCTTGAACTCGTTGGAAAGTAGCCGCCCGGTGAAATTCATCTACCAGTATCCCGATCTGCATGGCAGCGAGGGCGACATGCTCGACGCCGGCCCAGTAGCCGACATCGCGATCGCCGCTGAGCAAGCGGGTTGGGACGGTTTTGCGTTCACCGAACATCCGGCGCCTGCGATTCATTGGCTGGACGGCGGTGGCCACCAGAGCCTCGATCCGCTCGTCGCTTTGGCCCACGTCGCCGCCGTCACCAAGCGGATGAAGTTGCTCACCTATCTTGCGGTCCTCCCCTATCGAAACCCACTGTCGCTGGCGAAGTCGGCTGCGACGGTCGATCGGCTGTCGAACGGGCGTCTGATCCTTGGCGTCGGGACGGGCTACCTGAAGGCGGAATTCTTCGCGCTCGGTGTTGACTTCGACGAGCGGAACAAGCTGTTCGACGAGGCGCTCGACGTGCTGCCGTTGCACTGGTCGGGCCAGCCGTTTGACTACGTGGGCACCCATTTCAACTGCCGGGGTACCGTCGGAAAGCCTGCCGCCGCCCAGCAGCCGATCCCGATCTGGATCGGTGGAAATTCGCAGCTCACCCTGCGCCGCGTCGCTGCCCGCGCGCAGGGCTGGATGCCGTTGCTTGGCCCGTCGTACATGTTCAAGACGACCAAGACCGCCGCCGTTTCCAGCGACGACGACATCACCTCACGATTGTCGACCCTCAAGGAACTGGCCTGCGAGCGGTTCAGTGAGATCGAAATCACCATCGCCTACATGGATACGGACGTGCACAACCCGAAGGGCGAGAACGACCGTCATGCTGACGCGTTCGGCCGACTCGGCGAACTTGGCATCCACAACATCGTCGTCTCCTCCCCCAACGACGCCCACCCGGCCGCCTGCGAGTTCGCCCAAAGCTTCGCCGACCGGTTCATCAATTGACCTCGCCTTCGGATCTGAGCGCCACGATGTACGACTCGCCGACGGCGTATGCGCTCGGGCTGGCCGAGTTCTTGCGTAGTGACCCGCGGGCCAAACCATTTATCGGCTTCCATCCGAGTTCGATTGAGGAGAGCGCGGGGCGGCTCAGCGAGCTGCAGGCGCTGCTGTTCGATTCTGGCTGGTCTCGTTTGGGTTGGCCGCCCAGTGCTGGCGGTCTTGGCGGTGACCCCCGATTTCGGGCCGCGATGTTTCAGACCCTGTGGGATCTGGACTTCCCGATTCCCGAGCCGTTTACGACGCTCGAAATCCTGGTGCCGGTGCTGCTGGTGTTCGCGCCGCACCTGTCCGATGAGCTGCTGCCCGGCCTGTTGCGTGGGGATGACACCTGGGCCCAGGCGTTTTCCGAACCCGATGCCGGCAGTGACTTGGCCTCGCTTCGTACCCGCATGGAGCCCGACGGCGACGGGTATCGCCTTTACGGCCAGAAGGTGTGGTCGACGTTCGGGCACATGTCCAAGCGCTCGGTGCTGCTCGCCCGCTCAGGCGAACCCGGCCACCGAGGTCTCAGCATGGTGTTGGTCGACCTCGAACAAGATGGCGTCGAGGTCCGGCCAATTCGCGCCGAGGACGGCGACAACCACTTCTCCGAGATCTTCCTCGATGGTGCCTTTGTGCCTGGCCACCGGGTCATCGGTGCGCTCGGTCAAGGTTGGGCCGTCGCCATGTACATGCTCCAGTGGGAACGCGGAGCATGGGGCTGGCTGCAGCAGGGCCGCTTCCATCGCCGCCTCGAGCAAACCTTGGCCATGGCACCCGCCGATCCGCGCCATGCGGCATCCCTCGGTCGGGCCTATTCGCTGGCCGCGGCGCTACGATTGCAGACTCGCGAGACCGTTGAACGCCTCGCCCGTGAGGAGACGTTGGGTCCGGAGGTTTCGGTCGACAAACTGCTGCTGATCGACGCCGAGATCGCCACCTGGAATGCCATCCGCGAACACGTCGGTCCTAGATTCGAGTTCGATGACGAGTTCGCTTGGCTTCGTCACGAATATCTGTTCAGTCGAGCTGCGCCGATCTACGGCGGCTCCCAGGAGATACAGCGCGGCCTTGTTGCCCAGCGTGTTCTCGGAATGCCACGGGGCTGAAGAATGTCAACCGCCGCTCTTACCGATGACGTGCTCGATATGTTGCGCCAGAGTTTGCGCCACGTCCTCTCCGAAACCTCGAGCGTGGCCTTCGGTGACCGCCTCGCCGAACTTGGATGGGATGAGGTCGTCGCCGACGATGCCTCCACCGCGCTGCGCACCTTGTTCGAGATCAAGGGTGAAATGGTCTCGTCCGCCGACGCCCTCACACCCACGCTGGCCCGACACCTCGCTCGGCTCACCAACGACCCGGCGATGGCCAACGCCACGGTGGCATTGCCCTCCCCGTACGGTGCCTCAAGCTGTGACGGTGACGTGCTCACGGTCGATGCCGTGGTACTCAGCCCGCTCGCTGCCACACTGGTCGTCGCGGTCGGTGACCGTCTCGCAATGGTGTCCACCGAGGGACTCGCGACCACGCCGATGCGGGGAACCGACGAGACCCTCGGGCTCACGCGGGTGAGCGGGACGGCCTCCGGGTGCGCGTGGATTCACGGTGCCACGTGGACGCAGCTTGAGACCCATGCCCGCTGGTTGCTTGCGTGTGAGTTGGTCGGCATCGGTCGACACGTGGTTACGGCTGCCGTCGAATACACCAAGGTGCGAGTGCAATACGGCAAGCCAATCGGTGTGTTCCAGGCGTTACAGCATCGCCTGGCCAGCGCTCACGTTGCCGTCGTCGGGGCAGGCCATATCGCGGCCGAAGCTGGAGTATCCGGCGATGCATGGGTTGCATTGTTAGCCAAGTGTGCCGCCGGGCGGGCCGCAGAAGACGCGTGCACCCAGGCGCAACAGTGCTACGGCGCCATCGGATTCACCTGGGAGCACGAATTCCACCGTTACCTGCGCCGCACCTACGTGCTGGACCAACTGCTCGGAAACTGGCGCATGTCGGAACACGAGATTGGTAGAAAACTGCAAGAATCCGGGGTTGTCCCCCGCATCGGTACCCTCTGACTATGGCGGGTATGGCTCTCTCGTTCCCGCCGGAGGCCGAAGCCTTTCGGGCCGAGGTGCGTGTCTTCCTGGCCGAGCACCTTCCGAAGGATTGGAAGGGTCTCGGCGCGCTCGATCGCGTGGAGGCCAAGGAGTTCACCAACCGTTGGCGGCGGACTTTGGCCGAGCACGGCATGATCGGAATCACCTGGCCGAAGGAGTGCGGCGGCCAAGGTCGCCCGAAGATCGATCAGGTTGTGCTGGCCGAAGAGTTCGCTTGGGCCGGAGTACCGATCTACCGGGTGCCCGACACGACGAGCGTCAAGATGCTGGGCAATACGCTGGTGAACTGGGGTACCGAGGACCAGAAGCGCCGCCACCTTCCCCCGTTGATTGCCGGGGATACCACCTGGGTGCAGGGCTACAGCGAGCCCGAATCGGGCAGTGACCTCGCCAGCATCCATTTGCGAGCCGTGCGTGACGGTGATGAATGGGTGCTGAACGGCCAGAAGATCTGGACCTCGTGCGGCATGGAGGGTACCGGCATCTTCCTGCTCGCCCGCACCGACCCCGACGCGCCGCAACATCGGGGCATCACGTTCTTCCTCTGCGAGTTCCCGAACCCCGGCGTTGAAGTGCGGCCAATCAAGACGCTGACCGGCGACGACGAGTTCTGCGAAGTGTTCTTCACCGACGCCCGTATCCCGGCCGAGCACATGGTGGGCCCCCTCAATGACGGCTGGAAGGTGGCCAACAGCCTGCTCGGATTGGAGCGCGGCGAAGAAGCAGCGACCAACCCGATCTTCTTCCGAGCCGAACTCGATCGCATCGTGCAGCTCGCTCGGAACACCGGCAAGATCAACGACCCTGTCGTGCGTGACCGGCTGGCCTGGTGCCACATGAAGGTAGAGATCATGCGGTTCCTCGGCTACCGGATCCTGACCCAGATCGTTCGTGACGGCAAGATCGGCCCGGCGGCGTCTATCTCCAAGCTCTATTGGAGCGAATACCACCAGAAGGCGGTGGACCTCGCCATGTCACTGCTCGGCGCCGACGGGATGGTGCGTGAAGGCCGCCGCCCCAACAAGCATTTCCGCACCGACGAACCCGGCGCCGCCAACACCTCCAACTCATGGATCGACGTCTTCCTCATCAACGCTCGCAGCGGCACGGTCTACGCCGGCACCAGCGAAATCCAACGCAACATCCTGGCCGAAAACATCCTCGGCCTCCCCAAAGAACCCCGCCCCACCATGCTTGGTCCGGCTAGTCCTGGGTGATGCTGATGGCTTGCTCGGGGCACGTCGACGCGCCCCGTTGTGCGGCGGCCAACAGCGCCCCGTCGACGTCAGCGACCAACACGTAGGCGTGGCCGTCCTCATCCCTCAGCCCGAAGACTTCGGGGGCGGCCATGGCGCACAGCGTGTGGCCTTGGCATCGGTCGGCATCAATAGAAACCTTCATCGTTGCGCCTGCTCCTGGTCGTTGATCGCTGAAGCGCCAGCCGCCTCGGCATCGAGGTCAGCCTGCCAGCGAATAAGCGTGGCAGCCAATCCCTCACCATCACGGTGTCCGGGCGGGAACGTGATCGGCAAATGTTTGTAGCCGTTGATGACACCGATTGATTCGTAGCGTTCGACACCCTCGCTGCCCACTTCGAAGTCGGGTAAGCGGGCCAAGGACTCGGACATAATCGCCTTGAACTGCATGCGTGCGATGTTGGAGCCAATGCAACGGTGATTGCCGAGCCCGAACGCCGAGTGGCGGTTCGGGAAACGATCGAGCCGCAGTTCGTCGGGTTCATCGAAGATGGCAGGGTCACGATTGGTCATACCGAACGAGAGCAATATGCGGTCCCGTTCGGCGAAGGTGTAGCCGCCGATCTCGCAATCCTGCGTGACGGTGCGGGCATCGCCTTGGGATGGGCTGAAGTACCGCAGAAATTCTTCGGTAGCGGTGCCGAGCAGTTCGGGCTCGGTGCGCAGCCGTTGGCGTTCGTCGGGGTGCTGGGACAACCAGTTGATCGCGTTCGCCGTCAATGCCGTAGTGGTATCGAAGCCGCCACCGATGACCAGGAACACGGTGCCGAGGATGCCGTCGTCTCGCAACGGTGCGCCGTTGATA
>JANMCE010000351.1:0-5983 GCA_031360915.1 Actinomycetes bacterium
CGGTGGACCCGATGGTGAACTTGTTTGAGCTGGAGGCCACGAACGAACCGACTCGCTTCGTATGGACGCCGCCGAACCATGTGTTGACGCCGGCGCATTCGGTGCAGGGCGGAGCCGGGCTCGGGGTAGCGACAGCAGCGATGGAATCGGTTACGGGGCGTCCGACGGTGTGGGTGACAGCGCAGTATCTGTCGTTCGCTCAGGGCACAGCACCGATCGACGTCGATGTGACGGTCGAAGTTGCCGGACGAAACACCGCGCAAGCCCGCTGCACGCTCAGCCGCGGCGGTCGGGAGATACTGACGGCACACTCGGCGCTCGGCCAGCGGGACACTGCCATCGATGGGATCTGGTGTGCTCCGCCCGTGGTCGCCTCGCCGGAAGACTGTCCTCGCTATCGGTTTTTTGAGGCTGGTGGCGGTCACCTTGGCGATCGGGTGGAGCACCGCCTGGCCAGTGGTCGCCAGTTGGACGAGATCGTTGGCGGCGTTCGTGGCGACGGCTCCTTCGCAGTCTGGATTCGCGTCTGGACTGAGGCCGATCACCTGGTGACCGTGCCCGAGTTAGCGTTCATCGGGGACTTCATGCCCCTTGGTTTCGCCGATGCCATCGGCGAGCCCTATGCCGGCAATAGCGTCGACAACACCTTGCGCGTGGGGCATGCCACTCGTACCGGCTGGGTACTGCTGTCGGTCCATATCCAGCAGGTGGCCAACGGTTTCGGCTTCGGCCGAGCCGAGCTCTGGGCGCAAGACGGCACCCTGCTCGGCGAAGTCAGCCAAACCTCCATCCTTCGCCGCCACGACCAGCTCCGAGCGCGGAACTCCACCCAGCAGGTCTCCTAGTCCCGGTCGGGTTCCCGCGATTTGAATCTGGCCGACGACGCTACCCACCAAAGGGATTTAGGGTGGGCCATGAAGCACATCACGTATTGCCGGCTTTGTCCTGCTACTTGCGGGTTGTTGATTGGCCTTGAGGAGGGCCGGGAAGCGACAGTCTCGGGTGATCACGAGCATGGGTTGACGAAAGGCTTCACCTGCGGGAAGGGGCGACACATCGTTGACTTCCATACTGATCCTCAGCGATTCCGCAACAGTCGCAAACGCCGCGCCGACGGCATGTTTGAAGACATCTCGGCGTCGAACGCCATCGAAGAGATCTCCGGTCAACTAAGCGATATCGCCGACACCTACGGACCCAATGCCATTGGCTTCTATTCCGGCACGCAAGCCGCGTATGCATCGCTGACCAACCCGTTCGCGACGGCATGGTGGCGCACGATGGGGTCGAAGAAAACGTTCTCCTCCATGACGGTCGACCAGTCGGCCAAATGGGTTGCCGAGGGTCGACTCGGTCGGTGGGCGGCCGGCATGCAGCGATTCGCCGATGCCGAAGTGTGGCTCCTGGCCGGCACGAATCCACTGGTCTCGATGCAGGGCGGTTACTTCACCGGGTTTCCCATCCACGACGGCTTCCGCCGTTTACAGCAGGAAAAGGGACGGGGCCTGAAGCTGATCGTCGTTGACCCGCGCCGCACGGAGGTTGCGACACGGGCCGATATTCATCTGCAACTCATCCCCGGCACCGACGCCGTGCTGTTCGCGGGGCTGTTGAACATCATGCTGACCGAGGGCTTCGAGAACACCGCATTCACGAGCCGATGGGCGCTCGGCGTGAACAATTTACGGCAGGCCACTGCACCGTTCACTCCCGATGTTGTCGCTTCGATCTGCGGGGTCGACGCCGCCGACTTGATCGCAGCCGCTCGCATGTTTGGCCAGGCCCGAAGCGGTGTGGCGACCAGCGGCACCGGACCGGACATGGCACCGTGGGCCAACGTCGCGGAGCACCTCATCCAGTGCATGAATATCGTGTGCGGGCGATTCCCAGCCGCGGGTGAGGCTCCGGCCGGCGCGGCGGTGCTCGGGTCGGGCAAGCCACCTCGAGCCGAGGTGGTCGGCCCGAACCGCACCTGGGAGACGGGCTATCAAAGCGACTCGGGCTACGGCTTACTGCAGGGGCAGTTGCCGGCCGTCAGTTTGGTCGACGAAATTACCCGCCCCCGACCCGACCGTTTGCGAGCGCTCGTGGTGTCAGGCGGAAACCCGGCCGCGGCAATCCCGGGGCAGCGACAGGTCGTCGATGCGCTCTTGGCACTCGATTTGCTGGTGACGGTCGATCCGTTCCCATCGGAGACCGCAAGCCTGGCCCACTACGTCATAGCGCCCGTGATGCACCTTGAGCGGCCCGACACAACCCGAGCCTACGAGACTCTGTTCGACCAACCGTTCGCCCAGTACACACCGGCCATCATGACCGCCCCCGACGGCGTCATCGACGATTGGGAATTCTTCCTGCGCCTCGCTTGGCAAGCTGGCAAGTCACTGCATGTCGCTGGCCGAGAGTACGCGCCTGGTGATGCAATGCCCACGACCGACGAAGTGTTGGCGTCATTCTCGGCTCGGGCCCGCATACCGCTTGACGAGGTGAAACAGCATCCCCACGGCCTGATTTTCGACTCCGTTTCGCCGGTGATTGCTGCCCCGTCGAGCGACGATGCCACTGACCGATTCGATGTGATGCCCACCGATGTCGCAGACGAGTTAGCACGCGCCCTACAGGCCAGCACCCGCGCGTTTGCCGACCAACGCCCTTTCCAACTCGTCGTCCGTCGAGCCAAGGAGACGATGAATACGCTCGGCAAAAACCTGCCCGGCTTGCCGCCGACCGCAATGAATCCCTGTTCCGTGCATCCCGATGATCTGGCTGCGCTCGGCCTCGCCGATGGCGCCGCGGTCTCGGTCACTTCGGATCATGGTCGGGTGCGGTGCTACGCGCTGAGTGACGACTCGATGCGACGCGGCGTCGTTTCCATCACCCACGGCTTCGGCCGCCTACCTGCCGATCAAGATGCCAACGGCACCGGCGAATCGGTCGGCGCCAACGTGAACATGCTGCTCAGCATGACCGTCGACCTCCAATCCATCAGCGCCATGCCCCGCATGTCCGCCGTCCCCGTCACCATCACCGCGGCGTAGGCCGGCCATCGATCCAGTCCGCGTTATCGTAAATAGTTCAAGCCGCCGTCGACCATCAGCGTGGTGCCGGTGACGTAGGCCGCATCGTCACTGGCCAGGTACACCGCAGCGCGACCGATATCGGCCTCGGGGTCGCCCATGGCGGCCGAGGGCAATGGCGGACAGCACCTGCGCTTCAGAGCCGGGGGTCTCGCCCTTGAAGAACTCCCATCCCGGTGTCTCGGCCAGCGGGCAGATGGCGTTCACACGGATACCAGCCCGGCCCCATTCCAAGGCGGTCACCCGCGTCAGCACCCGGATCGCCTCCTTGGCCATCGCATACCCGCTCATCGCCGGGTGGGGCAGAATCGACGAGCCCGAGCTGAGATTGATCACGCACCCACGACTCGCTCGCAGCGCGTCGTGGGCGGCCTGCATAACGCGCAAGGTCCCCATCGGGCCCGACTGCCACATCGAATTCATGTCGTCCTCGGTGATCTTGCGCACGGACTTGTACACGAGCGACTGCGCGTTGTTCACGACGATGTCGAGATGACCGAAGGCGGCGAGCGCAGAAGCGATCATCGCGTCCACCTCCTCACGCGACTCGACATCACATCCGACCGCGCTCGCGCGTCCGCCGCGCCCAGTGATCTCGCTGGCAACCGCTTCACATTTGGCAAGAGTTCGGCCTGTCACCACGACAGCCGCTCCCTCAGCTGCCAAGGCCAGCGCGATACCTCGCCCAACTTCCTGTCCAGCGCCGGTCACAATCGCAACCTTTCCGTCGAGTCGCGCCATGGCAATCCCCTTCACAGCTCGGTGGTACGGGCGATGGTATCGACCAAGCCCCACCTGAGCGCAGTGTCGGCCCCGATGGTCTGCCCAGTGAGCGCAAGGGCGGCAGTGCGATGGCGGCCGATGCGACGGGTGATACTGACGGTGCCGCCCGCCCCGGGCATCAGGCCCAGGCTGATCTCTGGAAGCGCTATAGCCGTTTCGGGGTGGGCGACGATGTGGTCTGCGAAGGCCGCCAGTTCGATACCACCGCCCATGGTTGCGCCATGAATTTGAACGGTGGTTCGAGCTCGCAAGCGATACAGCCGGCGCGCTGAGCTCCGAGCGAGTCGCGTGATGTGGGCGGTCGCGGCGTCCGGTCGTAGCCCGAACTCACTGAGGTCACCGCCGCTACAAAATGACGCGCCATTGCCCCGCAGCACCACTGAAGTAATGGCATTGTCCGCTTCGGCCAGCGCGAGCGCATCGTCGAGTTCATCTCGCAGCTGTGTGGAGATAGCGTTGTGGCGAGCCGGTCGATCGAGCGTAATGGTGAGCGTGCCACCATCTCTGGCCGTGGAGACAACGGGGCCAGAGCAACCGGACGAAGTAGTAGGGGGCTGACCGGCACGCCACGTCGCGAACTCGGGCCCTGCTTGCAAGAGGCCGTAGGCGGCTGATTCCAGCGCAAGACCGTGCTCCACCGAGACCGTGCTGATGGTACGCAGGTGCACAGCCAGGGTGCTGGCCGCGAGAGGCGACTGCTGCACATTCTGGATCAGGCGTTCGACATCGATATCTGCAACCGCGAGGTCCCATCCGGGATTGGCTTCGACGGCATGTCGCGCACTCTCTAATGCATCCGGCTGGCCAACCCGGCAGACGACGACTGGCAACGTACCGGGGTCAGCGAGCACATGGGAGTCATCGGTAATGAGGACGAGCGCGACCGCATCGTCGCCAGCAAGTTCCTCGCCGACGAAGGGGGAACGAATGAACTCGTTGTAGGCCTCAGAGGTGAACCAGCGATGCCGAATGCGAGGAGCTTAGGACCCGACGGTCATACTGCAGGGGTGAGCTGGCAGCATCTGGCGCCCGCGTGGCCACCCGCTGACGTTGACGTCGACGCGCTCTGGACCGGGTCGGGCGCCAAGGCATTGACCGCGCCGAGCGTGGCGGCGCCGGTTGATGTGGTGCGGCACGTTGCTGGCCTGGTTCGCCAGTTGGACGCTCGAGGCGCAGCCCTGGCGCAGCTCGCTGGGCATCAAGGTCTCGGCTTACTCACCGAACGAGCGACTCTGCTCGGACTGCCTCCGTCGGGTCTGGTCAGTTGCGGTGGCGCGAGCCATCTGCTGCGCGCGGTGGACGGGTGGTTCGCGGTCTCCCTCGCTCGGTCCGACGACTTCAGGTCCCTACCCGCCTGGCTCGACGTCGACGCTGGGGCTGACCCATTGGTTGACCCATGGGCTCTGGTCGAGTCTGCCGTTCGTGATCGGACCGTCGAAGATGTTGTCGAGACGGCGTGGCTCCTGGGGCTCGCGTGCAGTGCTGTGGGGGAGATGGCTGATCGTCGCGCCGTACTGGTGGACAGGATCGGCCCGGCACAGCCAACGTTGCTGGGGGACCTCGTCGTCGTCAATTTGGCCTCGCTCTGGGCCGGACCGCTCGCCGCCGATATCCTCGCTCGTCTCGGAGCCCAGGTGATCACGGTCGACAGCAGTTCCCGGCCCGATGGTGCACGGGCCACGCCAGCGTTCTACGACCGTCTGCACGACCGCAGCACAACGATCACCCTCCCGTTGGCCAGTGCCGCTGGCCAAGAGCAGCTGGCGGAGTTACTGCAACGGGTGGACGTTGTGATTGAAGGCTCGCGACCTCGGGCCTTGGCGCAGATGGGCATCGATGCCCGCGCCGTCGTCGAGAGCGGTCCACGGTTGTGGGTGTCGATCCAGAGTCACGGTCGATCACAGAAGTTTGCCCATCGCATCGGCTACGGCGACGATGCCGCCGCAGCCGGAGGACTGGTCGGCTGGCACTCGGGCGAGCCAAGATTTCTGGCCGACGCGCTCGCCGACCCACTGGCAGGCCTGAGCGCCGCAGCCGCCGTCGTACAGCTCGTTGAGCAGGGCGGCCGTTGGATGGTAGATGTCTCGCTGGCCCGGGTCGCGGCATCGCTGGCCGACCGCGGC
>JANMCE010000386.1:0-8295 GCA_031360915.1 Actinomycetes bacterium
GGGCTTCAGCCCGTTCCTCTTCATGCCAACACGGGCTGAAGCCCGCGCTCCCTTCACAAGTCATCCAGCGGACTCGTAATTTCCCCGCGCATCACCCGAGCGAGTTCCAGGTAACACGGGCTACCAGCCGGTGTGTGCTTCAGCGCGTTGGTGACCAAGTTGGCGAGGGCTTGGCGCAGGTGGTCTCGGTCGCCTTCGACCATGACCGGTTTCGGGGCGACGAGCGTGATGGCCCGCGTCGGGTCGGTTGCGGCTGCGTCACTGCACGCGTCTGCAGCCAACACCGCAAGGTCGACAGACTGTCGTTGGACGGGCCGGGTTTCATCGAGCCGAGCCAGAAGGAGCAGGTCTTCAACGAGGCGTTTCATGCGATTCGACTCCTGCTCGATTCGGCGGGCGATCACAGTTTGGTCGACGTGGTGGCTGTCGATCCCAAGCCGGACTATCAACAACCGAGCGGTCCCCACTCCTGTCACCGAAGCGCTGACAGCTCAAAGCTCGCAAGTGGACACCGTTTCTGGCGCCACCTACACCAGCGAGAGCTACCGCAGTTCGTTGCAGTCAGCCCTCGACGCCGCTCGCGCTGCTGCCACCAACGCTGCTCAAAGCTTGAACATGACCACCGACTTGGCTCCTCGACAAACCCGCTCGCCGCCATCCACGGACGGCAGAACGTACGTTCTACTCGCCAAGTTTGTGACCAAGGTCCCTAGTGAGTCGGCCACGGTGCGTGTTGAACTAGCGCCGACAAGACCTCTGCCATCTATAGCAGCCGGCCGCCCTCCCCCGTCGGCGGTTGAGCGGGAGTGACAGGCATAGGTTCGGGTCGAGGCCCCCCACTCGACCCGAACCTCCTTGTCACTGTGACTGGTTGTCAAAACCTCAGCAGTGCGGTGGTGCAGGCCAGGTCTTGGTCGGGCGCAATCCACACAATCCCGCGATGCTGCAGCGTGGCGAGCGCGGCCTCGGCCGCTGCAGCCGATTCGTCATCCTCGGTGGCGGTCACCAGGCGCTCGGGAACGTAAAGGGTATCGACTCGGCCCTTGTTGGCATCGGTCTGGATCACCTTGGGACCGGCCTGGACACGCGGGGTTCCTCCGAGATCGGCCAAGCGTTCGAGCGCGCTTTGCACCCGTTGGTCGGCGTACTGCCACATCCGGTGCTGGCCGGCAGCGTGCAGTTCGGCATCGGACATGCGCTCGGTGCTGCCGCAGGCGTGGGAAAGCAGATTCCTTTGCGTGGATATTGCTCTGAAGGCCGAAACTTCGTACTCCACGCCCACGACCACGACAGGAAGATCGCGCGAATCGAGCTTCTGAAACAGACTGCGATCGATCTCGCGCATGAACGCGGCCAGCAGAGCATCATCCAGGTGCTCATTGCTGCCCGAACCACCCACAATGGCGCCCGCTCCCTTACGCCCGCCGTGATGAGCGAGTCCGCGTTGATGACTGACGGCTAGATCGCCCTCGGTGGGCATGTGCACCTCGAGAACGTCATGGGCGAACGCCCCGCCCCGCAATGCGCGGGTGTGTTTGCGGTTGAGGCCGAGCACGGCGTGGTCGATGTCGCGTTGGGCGCCGGCGAGCATGGCCAGCACATTCGGCTGGCGCATGACGCTCACGAACGGTCCGTCGAAGTGGCGCGGGACCACACAGTGCTCCACTTCACCACCTCGACAAAACAGCCCGATGCTCGGCATCGCACCCACTTCGACGCCCCGGTCAGCCAGATCACGTAAGGGTGCCACGACCACGGCCGCGTCACGGTCATTCAGGCGGAACTGGCGAATAAGCGATCGCTCGGCATCACGGGCGGCGCTGTGTAACGACGTTGCCACCGTGTTGGCCGACTCCCCCCTTTCGACCGGCAGGTACACGCTTACACACGGTTCTTCGCTCCAGGTTGACAAACGCCCGAGCGACGCTTGGATCGTCACAAAAGCCACCTCCCTTTCCGCCCGTCGGAACCGACCGACTGGCCCGATCTGACCGTAGCCACCCCTTGCCCGGCTGAACAGGGACCAAAGGCAATTTTCAGCGGGTATCTGGTTCGCACTCTGGCGACCCAACGGGCGACAATCAGTAGCAGATGCAGTTGGGCCGGTAAGGTGGACCCAGAGGTCATCGAGGGAACCATGTCAACTCTTACCTACTCCGTACCCGGCATGACCTGTGGCCATTGCGTCAATGCGGTCACCTCCGAGCTCACAGCCGTTGCCGGTGTAACGGAGGTGTCCGTTGATCTCACGACCAAACTAGTCGTCGTCTCGGGTACCGATCTGGAGGATGACGTACTGCGCGCGGCCATTGAGGAAGCGGGCTTCGAGCCGGCATCATGACCGATACCTCGACCGCGCACGTCGATCTGTCCGTGTCGGGCATGACCTGCGCGTGGTGTGCCAACCGCATCGAAAAGAAGCTCAACAAGCTCGATGGCGTTCACGCCACGGTCAACTACGCCACCGAACAAGCCAGCGTTTCTTACGACCCGCAGGTGGTGGCGCCAACGGACCTGATCGCAACCGTCCAGTCCATCGGCTACGACGCAGCGCTTCCTGCGCTTGTCGCCGTTGCGGAGGCAGTTGAATCTGAGGACCCCGCGGCCTCGTTGCGGCAACGACTTGTGATCTCTGCTGCTCTCGCGCTTCCGGTTGTCGCGATGTCGATGATCTCGGCCCTTCAGTTCGAGAACTGGCAGTGGCTGGCCCTCACGCTTGCCTCCCCCGTCGCGGTGTGGGGTGCGTGGCCGTTCCATCGAGCAGCCGCCATGAATCTGCGCCACGGCGCAACCACTATGGACACGCTTATTTCGGTCGGGACCATCGCAGCCTACGGATGGTCGTTGTATGCCCTGTTCTTCGGCGATGCCGGTGTGGCGGGTATGCAGATGGCGATGAGCTTGAGCGCATCGGGCCAGGATCACATCTACCTTGAGGTCGCGTCGACTGTCCCGGTGTTTATCCTGGCGGGCCGCTACTTCGAGGCTCGATCCAAACGACAGGCCGGGGCCGCGTTGCGAGCGTTGTTGAAACTGGGGGCGAAGGAGGTCACCATCCTCGCGACCGATGGAACCGAACAGCGCATCGCCATCGAGCAGCTCGTCGTCGGGCACCGCTTCGTGGTGCGGCCGGGCGAGAAGATCGCCACCGACGGCGTGATCGAATCGGGTACCTCAGCCATCGACGCATCGCTGCTGACGGGCGAGAGTGTGCCGGTGGAAGTAAGCCCGGGCGCAGTTGTCGCGGGTGCGACGGTGAACGCTGGCGGCCGCATCGTCGTGCGAGCCACGCGAGTGGGTAACGACACCGCCCTAGCGCAGATCGCCCGACTCGTAACCGAGGCGCAGTCGGGCAAAGCGCCCGTTCAGCGGCTGGCCGATCGAGTGTCGGGAGTATTCGTTCCTGTCGTTATCGGCCTCGCGCTGGCCACACTGGCGTTCTGGTTGTTGCACGGGTCCGGTGCCACCAAGGCGTTCGGCGCCGCCGTGGCCGTGTTGATCATCGCCTGCCCCTGCGCGCTCGGCTTGGCGACGCCTACGGCGTTGTTGGTCGGCACGGGACGAGGCGCGCAGCTCGGCTTGCTGATACGCGGGCCCGAAGTGTTGGAGTCAACTCGACGGGTCGACACCATCGTGCTCGACAAGACCGGCACCGTCACCACCGGCGCAATGAGCCTGGTCGGCGTTCACACGTCGGGGTGCACCGAAGAGGAAGCGTTGCGCATCGTTGGTGCGCTTGAGGCGGCGTCCGAGCATCCAATCGCCCGCGCTATCGCCCGAGCCGCCGAGGATCGTGTCGGCCCGCTGCCAGCGGTTGAGAGTTTTGAGAACCGAGCCGGCCTCGGCGTGCAGGGCACGATCGAAGGGCACGCGGTGGTGGCCGGTCGAGCCGCACTGCTGACCATCGCCGCCATCCCCCTTGCGGCCAGCGGCCGCCTCAACCCGCTCATCGCCGGTGCAACTATGGCTTTCTCCAGCGTGTTCGTCGTTTCCAACAGCCTGCGCCTCCGCCGTTTCCAACCCCATCGCTAACCGTTCAGTAGGTCGGTCGACTCTTTGTTGTCGTTGGATGTTCTCCAGCAACACCTAACGACAACAAAGCGGAGTACCGTCATCATTCTTCCCCCTTGATGCAGGAGTGTGTCGGAGGAAGACATGGGTAATGAAGACGTATTGGCGACCTGCTTGGCGTCGCACCACGGCGTGGTCACCCGGCAATGGCTGAGGGAGCACCTGTTTACCGACGGTCATGTGCGGGGGCTGCGAGAGTCAGGGCGGTTGGTCGAAGTCCATCGGGGTGTCTACGTGGCAACATCATCGGGCCGAACCCAACTGCAGCGCATGGTCGCTCTCGTTGCGTACAGCAACGGCGCCATCTCCCACGCGTCGGCCGGGCAGCTCTGGGGCTTTCGAAAGTTGAGTCGCCACAGTGACATCCACATGAGCGTGCTCAAGGGCGCACGGCGCCGAACCGAGGGAAGTGGGCTCGACCACGTCGTGCTCCACTCGACGTCCGACCTTCCATCGGCCGACCTCGTCCGGAGATCCGATGGAATCGTCTACACATCCGCGGCAAGAACCGTTTTTGATTTGTCATCGATGATTCCGGCTGACCTTCTCGAATCGATCATCGAGCAAGGCCTGGCGATGGGTTTGTTCACCCGCACGAAGCTGCTCGCAACCCAGGCTCGTCTCGCCCGGCCCGGGCGAAATGGCGCGGCCCGATTTAACACGGTGCTGGCTCAGCGCCCGGTTACCCAACGGCCGGTCGACTCTGACTATGAGCTGCGCCTGGTGAAAGCGCTCGAGAGATGTGGACTCCCGCCGATTCAGCGCCAGATGCCTTTGGAACTGGCTGGCGGTCACCTTGTGCACCCGGATCTGGCCGAGCCGAGCCGTAAGTTCATCATCGAGGTGGATCACCCGGCATGGCACAGCAGCTACGAGCAAAGCCGCTACGACAGATGGCGCGATCGCCAGTACCGCCTGCTCGGCTGGCACTCGCAGCGGGTAAGCGACATCGACATCGACCAACATCTGGCAACTACCGTCGCTGACCTGATCGCGATCTACCAGACACTCCCGTCCGTCGGCGCGTGAGCCTTTGTCGTCGTTGGATGTTGTCCAGCAACATCCAACGACAACAAAGCCGATCAGTCAGTGCTGGTGGCGCCGGATGACGGGGGTGAACTCATCGATGGCACACCACGGTCCTTCGTCCATGCACGATTCGCATTCCAATTCGAGGGTGGCGTGAGCGATAGAGAACTGCGGACCAATGGTTGATTTGATTGCGGTTGCAACCACTTGCGCCTCCTCCAGGGAGGGGTGACCGTCGAGCACCACGTGAGCCGATAGCGCTCGGACGTCACTCGACAGGCTCCACACATGCAGGTCATGCACATGCTCCACTCCGTCCATGCCGTCGATCACTGCGGTCAGTTCGGCGATGTCGAGACCCGCGGGGGTGGACTCCAACAGCACTTCGGTGGTCGACCGCAGCAACTTCCATGCGTGGTAAGCAATGATCGCACCGATGCCGATGGACACCACAGGGTCGAGCCAGTAGTGGCCCTTCGTGAGCAGCATGATGAGACCAGCGACGGCAACCCCAACCGACACAGCAGCATCTCCCGCCATATGCAGAAACGCCGATCGCATATTCAGATCGTGGCCGTGGGCGCCGTTGGACTCCCGCAGGGCAACGGCCGCAGCAAGGTTTCCGGCGGCGGCCACGAGCGCAACCGTAATCACAATGCCCCCGTTCACCGTGGCGGGATGGAGAATTCGCCGGAGGCCTTCGTAGGTGATGAGCACGGTCGCACCCAGGATCAGAAACGCGTTGGCCTGTGCCGCAAGAATTGTTGCCCGATGATGGCCGAACGATCGCTGACCGGTAGGCCGCCTGCGAGCCCACCGCACCGCCACCAGTGACAACACCACGGCCAGCGCGTCGGTGAGATTGTGGCCAGCGTCGGCCAGCAGGCCGAGCGAATGCGCCACAATGCCGAAGACGACCTGAACGACAACGATGACCAGGTTGAGGCCGAGGGCCATTCGAAGTCGAGACTCGCGCCGTTGACTCACCTTGTGCCAAGCCTCGCCCACGCCATGATCATGATCGTGGGGCGTCTCGCTCGTCACCCGATCAGCCTATCGACCCCGCCGAGCATCAGCGCGCGGCACCGCGCATCGTGCCGTTAGGGTTGCGGTGTGCTCACCCGGTTTGATGATTATCCGATCCACCAGGTGCCGTTGCCGGTTGCGCAGCCAGCTACATCCGATCGCAACTTTTACGACCGATACTTCTTCAACGGCTACCTGCCCGAGGGCGAGGTGTTCTTCGGCGCCGCGCTGGGTCTCTACCCGAACCGTCGGGTGATCGACGCCGCGTTCAGCGTCGTGCACAACGGCCGACAGAAGAACCTCTACGCTTCGAGCAGAGCTCCGTTCGATCGGGGACACCCGACGGTCGGCCCAGTCACCGTCGAGGTGGTGAAACCAATGGAGCAATTGCGTGTGATCGTTGCGAGTAGCGACGGACTTGAAGCTGACCTGTTGTTCAACGCCCGTACCGTCGCAGTAGAAGAAGCGCGCCAAACCATGCAGGTCGACAACGTGGCCTTCGTCGATATGACCCGAATGACGCAGGCCGGTTCGTGGTCGGGTTGGCTGGCGGTCGATGGCACCCGTATCGCGATCGACCCGTCGATCACCTGGGGGACGCGGGACCGATCATGGGCATCCGGCCAATCGGCGAACCGTCCGGTGGAGCGCCAGCGTAAACACCGCTGCAATTGTTCTGGCTGTGGGGTCCGGCCAACTTCGCCGATGAGGCTGTCTTCATCGCTTGCTTCGACAACGCAGAGGGAACAAAGGACTACCAACACTCGGTCACCACTCCGATCCGTTCGCGCGCCGAGGATCCCGTGCTTGACCCCGGCGGCATCGGCACGCTGTATCGGGATGTTGACATCAAGCGCGATCACTGCGTCGCCCCCACGTTCGCTGGCGAACAGCAGGTTGTGGAGCCGGCAGTCACCGTGCGTCACGGTCGGTGGGAGGGTGCTGCGTGGGAGCCAGGCGGGAAGGGCTTCGCCGAGCCGAACCCCGATGCTGCGTTGCGAGGTTGGGAGCGAGTCACCGTAGCGCTCGAGAAACTCGGGCCAGAAGTGACGATAGAGGCTCGTGATCAGATCGACCGAGGGTGGGTCCCGTCGGGTCAACCAGTCGATCTCGAACAGCTGCGGGTCACCCCACCGTGGCGCATGGAGATGGGCAAGTTCGATCAACGCGGCCTGCGCCTGCGACCACCAACAGCCCTTGATCTGATCGCCGGGCTCGGCCGGCGCAGCGTCTTCCAGTACCAGCACGAAGTCCCCGGACGCGGCATCCCATGAGCCGTGATAGCAGCGCGGCGCGCGGATACCGACGGTCGGCGCGATCTCGTCGTAGAACTTCACTTCACGCTCATAGTTACGAAGCGACACACCCGTGGCCCGGCTGGTGGGATCGGCCGAAGGTAACTTAACCAGGACTGACGTCGGATGGCGACCGTCGCCTACGAGTTCGCACCGCAGGTTTAGCCCCACCATGCCAACGCCGATCGGTGTGCATTTGACCGCCGAAATATCGACCGCAAGCACGGAGCTGAACCAAACCGGCGTGAGGTCGTCAGGTTCCATGCGCCATGACGATACTGCCCATCACGCCGCGCTGGTCTAGAAGACGATGACGTTGCGGAGGGCTTCGCCGCGCTTGACCGAGGCCATAGCTTCGTTGATGTCGAGTAGCGAGTAACGGCCGGAGATGAGTTCGTCGAGCTTGAGACGGCCCTGCTGGTAGAGGTGAACCAGATTGGGTATGTCGATGGCGATGCGGGACGATCCCATCTTCGAGCCGAGGATCCGCTGGTTGTAGGCCGCGATGGTGGACGGATCGATCTCGGAGTTCTGACCAGTCGGAGGCATGCCTACCAGCACGACCGCCCCCGACTTCGCCAGCAGCGCATACGACTGGTCAAACGCAGCCTTAACGCCAACGGTGACGAACACGTAGTCCCCTCCCCTGCCGTCGGTGATGGCCATTACTTCGTCCACAACGTTGCTGCGGGCGTTGATCGTATGGGTGGCACCAAAAGTGCGGGCGGCTTCCAGTTTGTTGTCGGCGAGGTCGATGGCGGTGATGGTGCGGGCACCGCTCAGTCGAGCGCCCTGCACGCTGTTCAACCCGACCCCACCGCAGCCGAAGACGACAACGTGACTGCCCGCTTCAACCTGCGCCGTGTTGACCACT
>JANMCE010000391.1:0-21238 GCA_031360915.1 Actinomycetes bacterium
CAGTTTCGTTGGGAATTTCACCAAGTATGCCGACGGTACGCTGCCACCGGAGATGACCGATCGCGATAACCCTCGCTACTGGGCGCTGGCCCCCGAGGGCATCGCCGAGCAAGTCATCTACGTCATCAACCAACCGTGGGGTGTCGCCATCAGCGACATCACCGTTCGAGCAACGGGCGAGGAGTACATCCTGTAATGGACCTTTCGGGAGCAGCCATCGTCGGCATCGGGCGCACTGCCTACACCCGATCTTCGGGTCGAACCGGGCTTGCGCTTGCCGCCGAAGCCATTCGAGCCGCGCTCGCCGACGCTGGCCTCAGAGCCAGCGATGTCGATGGCATGACGTGCTTCTCGACGGGGGATCCCGCCAGCCCGCTGCGGGTCGCTCATGCCATTGGACTCGATGAGATCGGCTGGTCGGTCAACACCCTGGCCGGTGGCAATCAGGTCGCGCTCGTTGTCGCCAACGCGGCAGCGGCGATCATTACTGGCCAAGCCGATGTCGTGGTCGTCTACCGCGTGCTTGACGCCAACGTGCGCTACGGCAAGGTCACCGGCGAGGTCACGGTCGGCGGCCCCGAACAATTCGCCGCACCACATGGCTACATGGTGCCGCCGCAGTGGTTCGCCATGTGGGCCCAGCGC
The DNA here is from genome assembly GCA_031360915.1 of Actinomycetes bacterium. Lineage (GTDB taxonomy): Bacteria > Actinomycetota > Acidimicrobiia > Acidimicrobiales > Ilumatobacteraceae > JANMCE01. The sequence continues at coordinate 646 of JANMCE010000391.1, forward strand.
CACCAGCAGGTCTATGGCTCCACCAGCGAGGACCTCGGTGCCATCGCCATCAACGGCCGCAATCACGCGGTCAACAATCCGCACGCCATTGCTCGTGACCCGCTCACGTTGGATCAGTATCTGGCCGGGCGATGGGTCGTGGAACCGTTCCGGGTCTTCGACTGCGCGTACGAGGTCGACGGTGCCGTCGCGCTGGTACTCACGTCGGCCGAGCGAGCCGCCGACCTGCGCCACCCGGCCGTGTATCCGATCGGCGCGGCCGAGGGCACCGGAGCTGGCGGCATGTCGGACCAGTGGCCGGACATGACATCGATGTATTCACGCATCGTTGCCCCGAAGTTGTGGGCTCGCACCGGCATGGGCCCGGCTGACATGGACATCGCCTGCATGTACGACTGCTTCACCTACACCGTGATGGCCACCTTCGAGGATTTCGGCTTCTGCGAGAAAGGCGAGGTCGGCGACTACTTCCGCGCCGGGAGAGCCACCTACGGCGGTGACGTCGTCGTCAACCCTCACGGAGGTCTGCTGTCGGAGGGGTACCTACACGGCCTCAATCACCACTACGAGGCGGTGCTGCAGTTACGCGGCGAGGCCGGCAGTCGCCAGGTCGACGGAGCCGAACTCGCTCTGGTGACCGCCGGTGCCGGGCCGTACGGTGGTGCCATCGTCTATGGGAAGGATCGGCCATCATGACGACGCCCACCGATTGGTCCACGCTGCCGCCACCGCAGCCCGCGCCCGACGTCGACACCGCCCGGTTCTGGCAGTCCACCGCCGCGGGCCGCCTCGAATTGTGCCGTTGCCTTAGCTGTCATCTTTGGCATCATCCGCCGCTCGAACGCTGCCGCCAGTGTGCCGGCCCGACCGCGTTTGAGCCCATCAGCGGCCATGGCACCATCTACACGTTCATCATCCAGCGCCAACCGGCCGTGGTGGGCTTCTTCGACAAGGTCCCCTACGCCGTCGCATTAGTCGACATTGATGAACAACCAGGTTTGCGTCTGCCTGGCCAAGTGCTCGATGTTGGCGTTGATCAGGTCGCCATCGGTATGCGGGTCATCGCCCGTCTCGACCCGCTCCCCGGCGGTTCCTTCGTGGTCCCCGTTTGGATTCCGATTGAGGAAGGTGGGCGGCGATGACCGAAGCTAACAATGTCCCGTATGACGAGTTTTCGCTCTTCCGGGAGAATGCCGACGAGTTCGGCATCCCCTGGGTCGGCCAGCCGACGGTGCGACGAGCGTCTGCTCCGGTCGCTGACGGGCGACAGCTGAGCGCCCTCGTGTGGGGAGACGGCGAACCAGAGTTGGTTTTCCTGCACGGCGGAGCACAGAACGCTCATACGTGGGACACGGTGGCCTTGGCGCTGCAACGGTCGCTGGTGGCGATCGACTTGCCGGGTCACGGGCAGTCCGACGCAGGTCGCAACGGGTCGATTGACGTAGTGACGAACGCGCCCGACATCGCGGCCGCTATTCGGGTGTTTGCTCCCAACGCCAAGGCGATTGTCGGCATGTCCCTCGGAGGTATGACCACGCTGGCACTGGCCGCCCATGCGCCTGAGCTTGTGGCCGCAGCGGCGTTGGTCGATGTGACACCAGGAGTGAACGCCAAGAAGTCAATGGCGATCACCAGCTTCATCAATGGCCCCGAGTCGTTCGATGACTTCGATTCGCTGCTGGCCCGCACCATCGAACACAACCCGACCCGCACGGTCGCATCGTTACGACGAGGCATCCTGCACAATGCTCGCCAACGACAGGACGGTTCGTGGGTGTGGCGATATGCACGGTTGCGAGCGCCAAGCCCATTGCGCGACGTGGCCGACGGTGGTCATCCCGATTTCTCGTTCCTTTGGGACGCGGTTTCCAACCTCACCGTGCCGCTCATGCTGGTGCGGGGCATGCTGCCGCAATCGGTGGTGGATGATGCCGACGAGGCCGAGTTGCTGCGCCGAGCACCTTACGCTCGTGTGGTCCACGTACCCAACGCTGGACACAGCGTGCAAGGCGATACACCGCTCGAGTTGGCCGCGATAATCAACCGGTTTATCGGCTAAACCGGGCAGATCAGGCCCGATCGGGCCACCAAGAAAACCGTTCCGCTACCCACTCGACACTTCCGTCAAGTTAGTATTATCGTAACCGCCCGCTGCTGCCTTTGGAGGCTCACATGCTCCCGTCCGATGTACAGATCATCTCGGTCGACGACCACGTCATCGAAAGCCCCAATGTGTGGCAAGACCGCCTTCCAGCCCACTACAAAGAGGCAGGTCCCAAGATTCAGCGTGACGACCAGGGTCGTGACGTGTGGATCTTCGAAGGCGCACCGCACTACAACATCGGCCTGAACGCAGTTGCCGGTAAGGACAAGGCCGATTACGGCATCGACCCGGTCGGCTACGACGACATGCGCCGCGGCTGCTGGGACATCAAGGAACGCATCAAGGACATGGACGAAGACGGCGTGCACGCGCAGCTGTGCTTCCCCACCTTCCCCGGTTTCGCCGGCAGCCGGTTTGCGGCCGCCACCGACAAAGGACTTGCTACCGCCTGTGTGTCGGCCTGGAATGATTGGATTCTCGACGAGTGGTGCGCCGGTGCACCCGGGCGCCAGATCCCCCTCGCCCTTGTCCCCTATTGGGATATCGAGGCAACCGAGAAAGAAATCGCACGAGTCGCCGAACGTGGCTCGAAGGGTATCTCCTTCGTTGAGGCGCCCCATCAGGTAGGGCTGCCGTCGTTCCATTCCGACCATTGGGACAAGGCCTTCGCCATCGCCGCCGAGGCCGGACTACCGCTCAGCCTCCACTTCGGCAGTGGCGGCGCACCGGCCACCGCGCCCGATGGGCCGTTCACGGCCGCGATTGCGCTGTACGCGCTGAACTCGCAGTCGTGTTTCGTCGAAATGGTGAACTCCCGCATGTTCGAGAAGGCACCCAAACTGAAAGTTGCGCTCTCTGAAGGCGGCATCGGCTGGATGCCGTATCTGCTCGAGCGGGTCGACTACACCTGGGAACGCCATCGCCTCTACACCGGCATGTCCGACGCCCGCCGGCCATCGGACATTTTCCGTGACCACATCTTCGGCTGCTTCATCTCCGATGAGGCTGGCGTGGCCAACATCGACCGCATCGGCGAAGACAACGTCATGTTCGAAAGCGACTACCCCCACTCCGACAGCAACTGGCCGCACGCCCGAAAGATGCTGGAAGAAACCCTTGCCAACGTGCCCGACGATCGTGCCCGCAAAATCGCCGAGACCAATGCCCGTCGGGTCTACAACTTCCCCCGCTAACCGTTCGGGCGATCAGAAGGCAACAGCAGACCCTCCGGCAATGAGGTCATCGATGTCGGCCCGTGCCATACCGACTTCGAGAAGGACCTCGATGGTGTGCTGGCCGAGAACCGGTGGGGCGCGATCGAGTTTCACGTCTTGATTGCCGAAGTGCCAGAGCGCCCCCGGTTGCTCAAACATGCCCCACGCCTCGTGGCGGTACGTGGCCACAAGCCCGACGGCGAGATGGTCGGGGTCGTCGAAGAATGGCCCGCGCTGATCTTGCAACACGGCCACTGCGGGTACGCCTGCAGCGAGCAGCGCGGCGAGGAGCTCACCTCGTGATCGAGCGCGGGCAGCCTCCGGAACCTCGCTGGGGGTAGCGACGCCGAACGCTGCGGTCATGGCCGCGATCTGTTCAGCGGAGTCCGCCGCGATCGCGATCCAGCCATCCTCCGTTTCGATGATGCGTTGGCCAGGACCGACCATCGTCTGCAAGCTGTCGAGCTGGGGCACCGGCACCAGGGTGCCGTCAGGACGTAGGAACGTTTCAGAGTTCGTCATGACACCAGTGCCCAAGAGTGAGGCGGCGACGTCGGTGGCGCGACCGGTCGTGTCTTGCTGATAGATGGCCATCAAGGTTGCGGCGGCCGACGCCATCGCACACAGGTGATCCATGAAACCGAATCGATGCCACATAGGTGGGTTGCCAGCTCCGGCGCCCATCACCTCCCAACCGCAGCTCGACTGGAACATCTGGTCATACCCCGGCCAGTCGGCACGCGGGCCGGTTGGGCCGTAGGAGCTCACGTGGCAAAACACCACGCTGGGATTGACGGCCCGCACCGAAGCGGCGTCGAGCCCGAGTCGGCGAGCTGCAGGCATCCGCAGGTTGTGATGCACGACGTCAGCCCACCGCAGCAAGGCCTCGAGCGCGGGGCGACTCGCCGGTGATTTGATGTCGAGGGAAACGGCGCGCTTACCCCGCTGGCACCCAGCGAAGGGCCAGTCGGCAGCCCGCATGGGGTCACCCGTAGTGGTCTCGACCTTCACCACCGTTGCACCTAGGTCGGCGAGCAGCATCGGCCCGAGGGGCCCGGCCAAGAAGTTGCCGAAGTCGAGCACCTTTAGCCCTTCCAGCGGGAACCGGGCACGACCAGCCGCGGGCACGTATGGCGAGATCTGTCTCACCCACGCATTGCCAACCGTCGTCACATCCAGCGACTGCTGAGGCGCCGATGACCGGATCGACATCGGCGGGTCGAGGGTAAACGGCAAGCCCGCAATCGTGATGGGTCCCTCAACGGAATCGTCGATGTCGAAGACGTATCCGTTCGCCCGAGCTTGCTCGTCAGAGAGGATGTCGCCAAATTGGGCAGCTTCTTGGGCAGGGATGTCGCTAGCCCACATATTTTCGAGCCATTGGCGCGAGGTTCGGCGCTTGAACGCCTCGATATTGGCACCCCAGTTCGTATACCCGTTCATGGCTCGATCGGCGTGGCGGGCGTTCGCCTTAGCGATCAGCTCCGGACCCATTTCGGCGAACACTTCTTGCATGAGCGGGGTGTTGTCGGGCGGCGGCGGCATGATGTGAATCCAGCGACCGTTGCCGCACTCGAACAGCGACGCCCGCATGTCCTTCTTCGGCATGCCGCGGGCCAGCAGCTCAGACGGGGTCTCGGCCCGAGACCAGTGCATCATCATCGGCACAAGCGCACCTTGAGCCAAGCTCGTGTGGGCCGGCCCGACCAATCCGGTGCGACCGCGGGAAACGATGCGGGCCATGATGCCGACCACCGCCAGCCAGGCAGCGGGCCACGTACCGAGTGGAAACCGCACGTAGATCGGGCCATCGCGCCGACCGAGTTGCTCATCCAACACACCAAGACGAGCCAGCATCAGCGTGTCATCAACGGGTGCGTCCGCCATGGCATGACCGGCAGGCCAGGCCAACACGCCCGACACGATCAGGTTGGGATGGGCGGCCGCGAGGGAGTCATCGGTCAGGCCAAGCCTTGCCGCTTCGGTCGGTGTGATGGAGTGGAGGAGCACATCGGCGTTGGTCAGCAGCGAATCGAGTTCGTCACGGCCGGCAGGCGTGGTGAGGTCGATCCGGACGCAGCGCTTGTTGCGCCCCCAGGTACGAAAGCCGGGCAGCGCCCCCAACGTGGATCCGCCTGGTGGCTCGACCATAACGACGTCGGCGCCGGCGTCAGCGAGGATCATCGACGCCACCGTGACGGCGATGCTGCCACCTAGGTCAATAATACGAACACCGGAAAGCGCTGCATCAGTCATGTTCTACCCCGATCGACCCTCTGTTGACGGATGTGTCAACCGCGTCCGACGTCTTTCTAACATCTCCCCGAGTTCGACGCGATGCGTGATGGTTACTCATGCGATGGCACGGATTCGGCCGTGGTCGATCGCAGCGGTACCTCGGGAAGGAGCCAGGCTATGGCGATAGCAGCGAGCGCCAACGGTACGCAGACCCAGAACCCGCTCGCGATGGCTCGGGCCATGGCACTGGTTACTTGACCGCGGAGTGGTTCAGCGAGCGCGGCGATGGCTTTTGGCCCGGTGACCAAGTGCTCACCGTCGAGGCCATTCAGACCTTGCAGGTTGGCGAGGCCTGCGCTCAATCGGCTCAACACCACAGCACCGACGGCAGCGATGCCGAGGGTTGCGCCGAGGGCTCGCAAGGTTACGAGCGCGGAACTGGCAGCGCCCAGGTGCTCGACCGGCATGGCGTTCTGGGCACTGAGATTGACGATGGGCGACACCACGCCGAACGCAAGGCCAAGCACGACCATCATGGTGATGACGACGACCGGGCTGGTGTGGTTGTTCAGCGACATTAGACCGAACGTCACGCCAAGCATGCCAAGCGTGCCGGCCAGCAACATCACCCGATATCGCCCGGTCGCCGACACCCGACGGCCAACGGTGATGGAGGCCGCCGCCATGCCGAACATCAAGGGAGCGACGAGAATGCCAGATCTTGTGGCCGATGACCCACGCACTGTTTGGAGGAACAGTGGCAGGTAGAGCCCGGCCGACTGGAACATGACCGACGAGATGGCGGCAATGCCGATCGACAACATCAGAATGCGGCTCTTCAACAGGTGGGGCGCGAGGATCGGCTCGGGTACCCGATGTTCGATGCGCATGAACAGCCAACCGAACGCAACAGCCGAGACGAAGAGACCAACAATGACCGGCGACAGCCAGGCAAAGTTTTTTCCGCCAAGCACCGCGCCGAGCAGCAGGCTGATGACCGCGATCGAAAGTACCAAGGCACCTTTCACGTCCAGTCGGGCCGGGCGTGGTGCGCCCACGCCCTTCAGGGCCGACCATGCAATCACCATCGCGATAAGGCCGAGCGGAATGTTGATAAGAAAGATCCATCGCCATGAGGCGTGATCGACGAAGAAGCCGCCGGCGAGTGGTCCGGCCACGCTGCCCATGGCGAAGGTGCCGGACATAAGACCGACATACCGCCCCCGGTGGCGGGGCGAGAGCACGTCACCCATGATGGCAAACGCGAGGGCCTGCATGCCGCCACCACCGATGCCCTGCAGCGCCCGAGCGGTGATCAACTGCGGCATGTTCTGCGCCATGCTGCACAACACCGATGCACCCATGAAAATCGCCATTGCCGACAGATACGCAGGGCGTCGCCCGCGAAGGTCGCTGATCTTGCCCCACAAAGCAGCGCTGACGGTTGTCGAGAGCATGTACGCAGTGATGACCCAGGTGATCTGGTGCAGGCCGCCTAAACTCTCGACCAGACTTGGTAGGGCCGTAGCGACGATTGTCTGATCAAGCGCAGCCAGGAACATCCCAGCCATCACGCCAGTCATCACCCGCAGCACCTTGCGGTGCGACAGATGGCTTCCCTCAGTGGGCGTATCTGTTCGCGTGCTCACCTACTTGACAGTACCGTCAATTCCTCGGTCTGCCTATCCGAGCCGCTACCGACCCGACTTGGGCGGAGGTTCCTGAGACTGCGACATGGCCCCGGTACGCGTGCCAGGCTGTAGCTCATGAACCGTCGGTCAGAGCATCGTCTTGCTGGCCGGGTGGCCATTGTGACGGGCGCCAGTCGTGGGCTTGGGAAGGCGATGGCCGAGGCGTTTGGGCGGGAAGGGGCGGCGGTTGTCGTAGCCGCTCGCACGGAGGCGGTGTGGGATGAACGCCTACCCGGCACCATTTTCGAGACCGCGGCCAACATCAACGATGCCGGCGGCCGGGCTCTCGCCGTTCGTTGCGACGTCGCGGTCGAAAGTGACCTCGAAGCCCTCGTCGCAGCCGCCCACGCCGCGTTCGGGCCAGTTGACCTTCTGGTGAACAACGCCGCGCTCACCGTCCCCGGGCGCCCTGGGGGACCTGCCGCCCCCCGTTCCGGCATGGCAGCCGCCGCCCCGCTCGCTGAGGGTGCAAACAGCTCGAGTCGAGGGGCTATTGCTGATGTTGGTGGCGCCGGATCCGGTGTGTCGCGGTCGGTGGCGCTCGCGGGATTCCTGTCGTTCCCAACCAGGGGACTGCGGCGCAACTTCGACATCAACGTGTTCGGGCCGTATCGCCTGATGCAATTGGTCGCGCCCGACATGATGGCCAAAGGGTCAGGAGCGATCATCAACATCAGTTCGGGAGCGTCAACCATGCCCGGCGAGGGTCCGTATGAGGGCGGGGGGATGAATTTGCTCGGCTATAGCTCGACCAAAGTCGCGCTTGAACGCCTCACCCAGTGGGTGGCCCGCGACCTGGCACCGCACGGTATCGCCGTCAACGCGCTGCTGCCATCAACCCCGATCGAGTCGCCCGGAGTGGCCTGGCTCGGTGGATTCAACGCCGACGAAGTTGCCAAACCCGAACCCTTCGCCGAAGCCGCTATCCGCCTCGCCATTGCCGACCCGGCCGTCATGTCCGGCTGGATCGCCTACCACCTCGACATCCTCAGCCCCGACCGCCCCCGTCGCGGCCCCATCCCTTAGCCGGCCAGATCGACCCGGCTCGCTTCGATCAGCGTGGAGGCCGCGATGCCGGTGACGTCTTCGGCGAGGTACCAGAACTCAGCGAGGCTGAGGTACCGCGTCACTTTGCGAGTCGGTCGAGGATCTCCCGGTCGCGTTCGAAAAGTCGCTTCGCTCGTGCGGTGAAGTCGGCGTCGGCACGGACTCTTTCGATCTCGGCTGCGAGCGAATCGATTATTAGCTGGTTCACGCTGTCACCACGGACCCGAGCGACGGCTTCAGCGTCGTCCGCGAGGTCATCGGGCAACCGAACGGTAGTCTGCTTCGTCATGAAGTCATGATATCACGATGCGTTCGAATTCTGTGGTGCTCCAAAAGGCCCCGCTTCGCCGGTTATCACGCTCGTCAGTTCTCGTCAGCGTGGAGCGTTACTATGTGCAGAATCGTGGTCTGGGCGCACAGGCCTCGGTCTCGGTCCACCGTGGCATGGGGTTCGGTTCGGCTGGTGGGAGAATCCAGTTTATGAAAGAACTCACAGTTCGCCTGCGCCCATTTGAGGAGGTTGATCTGGTGTGCTTCGATCGCTTCGCAAACGATCCCGACTCGTTTGTGGGGTGGGTCGATTGGCGCCAGAACGATCGTCCAGGGCCTGGCGTGTGGGAGTTCGGCGCTTTGATTGACCCCGAGCACCGCGGGCGCGGCACAGGCACCGCGTCGCAACGTCTGCTCGTCGACTATCTCTTCTCGACGACCCCGTGCAACGGCGTCTGGGCCGGTACGGCCGTCGACAACATCGCGGAACAGCGAGCACTTGAGCGTGTCGGGTTGCAACGCGAAGGGTGTATCCGCGGCGCTGGTTTCAGGGATGGCCAATGGCGTGACGGCTACATCTACGGCATGGTCCGCAGCGACTGGGAACTGGCAGCGTCGACGTCGAACCGAGCGCCCGGATAGCCGGGCCCGAGTACCCCGGGCGGAACTCGGGCGATTCTCGTCCGGCTCCCCTGCGGAGCGTCCACTTGCACGGCGGAGCTTGTCAGCCGTGGGTGTGGTCGTGTTCGATCGCATCGGTCGTCTCGAACAGGTTGACGTACTCGTCGTACCGGTACAGGCGGTTGCGGCGGTTGCCGGTGGTTCCGCGAAGAATGTTCGCTGAGCAGAATCGATCGAGCACTTTGTTGGCCGTGGTGGTTGTCACGCCAAGAACTCGTTCGACCCAGTTGGCGTTCACGAGCGGCTGACTGAAGAGCTGATCCAACACGGCGATGTCGTAACCTACACCGCCGACGGTGACGATCTTGGTCCGGTCGGCTTCGCGAAGCTGGTGAATGGCCTCGGCGGTGACAGCGGCACTCGTGGCCGATTCTTGGACGCCGTCGAGGAAGAAGCTGAGCCAGCCCTCCCAGTCCCCATCGGCTCGCACCGCGGTCAGACGCTCGAAGTAGGCGGCCTGGTGGCGTTTGAGGTACGTGCTGAGATAGAGCACAGGCCGCGTGAGAACTTGGCGTTCGTGAAGGAACAGGCCGATCATGAGACGGCCGGTACGACCGTTTCCGTCGAGGAAAGGGTGGACCGTTTCGAACTGTGCATGTGCAAGACCAGCGGCGATGAGCAATGGGGCCGGGGCTCCGTTGATGTACTTCTCGAGCTCGCTCATGGCGTCCGACATAACATGGGGTGGAGGTGGCACGAACGACGCCGTTGTGAGTGTGCACCCTCCGGGGCCGATCCAGTTCTGGGTGCGTCGGAACTCGCCCGGCGATTTGTCATGTCCCCTCCCGGACCGCAGCAACACGCCGTGAACTTCGCGCAGCAACCGATTGCACAACGGCAACTCGGTGAGCCGCTCGACACCATGCTTGAGCGCTGCGACATAGTTCACGACCTCGCCGACATCGAGTGTTGGTTCACCTTCTGTGAGCAACTCAAAGGCGAGTACGTCGTCCATTGTGCATTCGGTCCCCTCGATCCGCGAGCTCAGCAGCGCCTCTTGCCGCACGTACATCGCGAGGAACAGTTCGGCGTCGGGAAGGGTGCGCGCCAAGCCGTCGAGCCGGCCGACAGCGGTATCAGCCAGGGACAAACGGCCGATAAGATCGCTGGTGTAGTCGATTGGCGGTTCAGGTGGCAGGACCGCCGGCTCGAAAGCGCGATAGCCCTCAAGCTGACGAACGTACCGACCGGCTCGTAGATCTGACTTCACAATCCCTCCTCAGAACAGCCGACAGAGGTTGGCTCGACTAAGCACACCCGATCGGTCGCTGTAGTCCAAGTCTGTGGAGCAAGAACCATCTCTCAACGAGTGTAGTCCACAAACTCGCTCTACCGTAGACTACTGGCCTCCTGCGCGAAATTCTGTGATCCGTCGGCGCTTTTGGAAGCAAACGCAACCCGAGGCCCGTCTATAGCGACGTGGTGCGTGGTCGCCGAGCCGCTGTTCACCGATGTACCAATCGACGACACCTGGCTATAGGACCAACCGGTGAAACGCCCACCAGAGTAGCTAGGGTCGACGACGTGGCGGTTGGTGACTAGAACTGGCCTGCCCTCGTATTCGACGACGAAACCAGTGCCGCTTGAGACCTCAGACTCACCGTTCGGTCCGGTCCACGACACCAGTACTCGGCGACAGCCGTAGAGCAGCGGTGTACGAAATCCGGTGTCCATGAGGCGTCAGTGTACGACGCGGGTTATACGCGCCAGCGACATGCGGTGTGCGATCCGACCGAGAATACCGGGCACCGTACCCGCACAGTCCAGGCAGAGTGCTGCGCCCCGCCACGAGCGGTCGCCCGCACAGCGAAACCGCAACTCCAGATAGGACGTTGAGTTTGCTGTTGCGGAACGCGTCACCGAAGATGACGTTGAACATATCGTTGGCGAGGCTGGATGGAATCGGTAGACCTTCGGCGGCCGCGGCGACTGCCTTCGGGAAGCCACCGTAGGACAGGTGGAGCTCCCAAAGGCGCACCAGGTCATCGAGCCAGGGAAGGATTTTGTTGAGCGCGGTGCGGGCAGCAGGGGTTTCGCAGCTCTGATGGCGCTAGTTGCGGCACATCGGGCAGCGGGCCTTTGACGAGCGCGACGAACGTTTGAATACGATCGGGAGCAGGGTGCGATCCAGCGAGTTGCCTGCTCCTCGTCGCCCGGTCAGTGTGCCGGCCGCGCCGGTCAGGGCGCTTGCGTTCGAACCCGCGAGTACCACGGTCGAGTTACGAAAGTCGGCGTCGTTATCGCGCAGCCATTTGATCTGTTGCGCCCAGTCGCCCGTAACGGCCGATATCTCGTCGAAGAACCAGGTTCGACCGTGCTGCGCATGCTTTAGTGATGTTGTCCGACGGCGTAGGCAATGAAGGATGCCGGGATGGCCCAGACATTGTCCGAGAGGTCGACCGAGAGGATGTCGCGAGTGGCGAGTACCCCTTTGCCGATCGTGCTGTTTCGAATACTCAGCCCTTCGCGCCGCCAGAAACCGGATGAATACTTGCCGTCGATAGCCGTCATCCTCATTCCGTTGTCGGCACACCGGCCGGTGAAATCAATTTCCGTCTGACCGGTTCGATAGTGAACGATCCAACTGCCGCTTCGAATACTGCCTGATCGAGACCGCTCATTCCATGCCACGAGCGCCATGCCAAGTTGCTGCTCGTTCAGGTGGGTGATATCCACGGGCGTACTCCCGACTGTAAGTTCCGGCAGTCGAGCGACAAGGGGGTCGATGAAGTAGAACTTGCTCTGCCGACGGGGATCGGGTCGGCCGTGAGCGTCAGCGGCGGGACAGCGCCAGACGAGAAAGGCCTGCTCGAGAGCAACAAGGCGTCGCTCAAGCGTTTCGTATCGGACCCCGACATCCTGGGCCATCGGCCGTATGGCCACGGTTGATGTCAACCGCCTCGCCAGCGCCGACATGATTGCCGAAACGGTCGACTCGTTGACCGCTTCGGTTGCAGTCTCGCCTCGAACAACATCCCAGATGGCTCCCCACGTGGAGGGGTCCACGTTGTTTCTGGCTTTCCAGTCGCTGACCGCGCGGGGATAGCCACCAACATCTAGATACGCCTGCCATGCGTTCACAAGGTCATCGGTGTAGGGAATGAGGCTCTGCCACACATCGCGAGCGCCAAGTCCCATGATTTCGTCCGGCCGCACTGGTGGCACGAAGGCCCGGTCCATGCCGAGCGAGGCGCAGAAGTCGCGAAAGGTCATCGGAAGGAGACATCGATCGGGATTCGACTCTTGCCCTCGGCGACCGGCGAATGCCTTGATAGCCAGATCAAGGTGTCGGTTTGACGATCCGGTCAGAACGACACAGTCGTCACCCATGCTGGTGTTGTCTCGTAGATCTTTTATGACCGACCACCACTCGCCTTGGGTTGCGGTGATTTCGTCAATAAACCAGTAGCGGCGGCCCGATTCCAGCGAGGTGGTCGCGACTCGCGTCACGTAATCGTGGAGCATGCCGAGTCGATTGGCCTTCCAGCCGTCAACACTGACCCGAACCACGGCGCGTGGGTCGACCCCCGAAGCGAGGAGGCTCTTGATTACCCGCTTGATGGCCACTGTTTTGCCGGCCCGGCGCGGCCCGTACAGAAGGTAGAGCCCGTCGGCGACGAGGCCGTCAAGGGGGAGCGGGTCGTACCCGAGGCCTGAGCTGTCTGCCTGGCGTAGATCACGGTCCCGCGTGGACCAACTTGGGTCCGTCCACCACGGACTGTCGCGTCTGACTGCCCGCCCGACCTCACCTTCGTTCGTTGCCATAGCGAATATGCTAGTCGAAAACCCAGGGTTTATCCACTAGTAGATAGGCACAAACCCATGGGTTACCGACTATTGACTATGGCAACATCGGCGACAAACACGAGCGTAGTGGGCAAGCGACCCGCTCATTTTAGGCCATCTGAGAATTCGGTACCGGCAGCGATGGGAATCGTTGAGGATTTGAACGGATAGGACGCCACGGCACAGGCGGCGATGGTGCGGGCATGGCTACGAGGCGAGGGTTTGGAGGGCGGTGGCGAAGCGCTCGACGTCGTGGGGAGTGAACGGGCGGGGGAGGCTGACGATGCCGAGGTCAACGCCTTCGGCGTCGTAGCGGTGAGCGAGGTCGACGAGTTCTTCGATGCTCAGGGCTGGGCCGAAAAGCAACGCAGAAATGGCGATCTCGGCCGGGTCACGTCCGATGCGGCCGCAGTGCGCTTCGAGGATGGTCCGCTTGTGGCGAAGCTCCGCGATCGGGTCTTTGGCCGCGGTGCCGAAATTCCAGTGATCGGCGTAGCGGGCAACCAGAGGCAGGGTGCGCTTCTCGCCGCTGCCGCCGATGCAGATGGGAAGTTTCGCCTGCAACGGCTTGGGGTTGCAGTAGGCATCCTGTAATTGGAAGTACTCGCCATCGAAGCTCGATTGCGGCTGGGAAAGGAGGAGCCGCAGCACCTCAAGTCCTTCACCAAACCGGTCGCAGCGTTCGCGGACCGAGCCCAGTTCGATGCCGTAGGACGCACACTCCGCCTCGTTCCAGGCAGCGCCGATGCCCAGTTCGAGTCGGCCGCCGGACGTGATGTCGAGCGTGGCCGCCATCTTGGCCAGCACCGCTGGGTGCCGGTAGACCATGCCCGTCACGAGCACGCCTCCCCGCAGCCGCTTGGTCGAGTGCAATAGCGCGGCGAGCGTCATCCACCCTTCGAGGCAGTCACCGTCGCGAGGGCTTCCCATGATCGGCTCGAAATGGTCGAACGTCCACCCCGATTCGTACACATCGATATCGTCCGCCGTTTGCCACACAGCCAACATCTCATCCCAAGTACACATCTGCGGAGCAGTCGAAAGAGCAAAGCGCATCTCGCACCGTACCTCCGGGCCGCAGCCCTTACTGCATGTGAACGTCGCCGTTCATGCTGAGGCCGCCGTCGGCGGTGATGAGTTCGCCGTTAATGAAGGATGACTCGGCGGTGGAGAGGAACAGCGCGGTGGTGGCGATCTGCATGGGGTTGCCGATGGCGGCGGCGTTCTTAATCATGCCGGCGCCGCTGTCGCTGCGACCGGCCACGATTCGCCCGACGATGATGGCGTTGCAGCGGATGTCATGCGGCTGGCCCTCGACGGCGAGGGTGCGGGTAACGCTGTTCATTCCACCCTTGGCGGCGGCGTACGCACCGAGGCCGGTCTGGCCCATCGTCGCGGCGCCGGAGGAGATATTCACGATCGTTGCGGCCGGCGCTGCTTGCAGATGTGGCCACGCATACTTCGAGGCCCAGAACACGTTGCCGGTAAGGGTGCCCGTGAGGATGGCGTTCCATTCCTGGGTGGAATATTCATTCAGTGGCTTGAACGACGACGCCACCAGCGCGGTCGGCGCGGCGTTGTTGATGAGGGTGGTCAACGAGCCAAACCGGGCGACGGTCGCCTCGATGACGTCACGCACGTTGTTTTCGTCGGTGATGTCGAGCGAGAAATATTCGGCTTCCCCACCGCGATCCCGAATGCCCTGCACGACCTTCTCGCCCCGATCCGCGGTACGGCCCGTCACAGCCACCTTGGCCCCTTCGGAGGCGAACAGCTCGGCGATGGTGCGCCCGATACCCCGGGTTGATCCGGAGACGACCGCGACGCGTCCGGCAAGTCGTTGTGAGGGCTGCGTCGGCGATGTCATGTTGGCTCCAGTTCGGTGAAGGGCACGTCAGGCCTCACACTCTAGGTTCTTGACGAAAGTGTCAAGTCAACCGTCCCCTTGCCCTCTGGCGCAGATGTCGACGGATTGTCGACGTAGGGTGCAGCATGGGTATTGAGGGTACGTACGTGCCGAGCACTGTTGACTGGGTGCGAGACAACGTTGAGGTCTACGAGCGGTCGGGTGGGACCGAGGGCAACATTCACCCCGAGCTTGGGTTGGTGATCATCATCGTGACCATGCGTGGCGCCAAGACCGGTGATGTCCGCAAGATCGCGCTCATGAAGGTCGAGCACGAAGGCGTCTATGCGCTGGTGGCATCGCAAGGTGGGTCTCGCAAGAACCCAGTCTGGTATCACAACCTGATCGCCCATCCGGGCGAAGTCATGATCCAGGATGGACCTGAGCCGTTCCACGTGAGCGTTCGCGAGGCATCCGCTGACGAGCGCGTCGCCTGGTGGGAGCGAGCCGTCGCCGCGTTCCCGCCTTACGCCGACTATCAAGCCCGAACCACTCGCCAAATCCCTGTGATGCTCGCCTCGCCGGTCGCCTGAATCTTTGGTAACTCATGTCGCCAGGTTCGTCCGCGTCGCTCTTGGAAAGAGTTAGAGCCGTTCGATGATGGTGCCCGTGCCGAGACCGCCGCCACAACACATGGAGATCAGCGCATAGCGGCCGCCGGTGCGCTCGAGTTCATACAGGGCGCGGGTCAGCAGGATGACGCCAGAGCCACCGAGGGGATGCCCAACAGCGATGGCGCCGCCGTTCGGGTTGACCTTGGTCATGTCAGCGCCAGTCTCAATCTGCCAGGCCAACACGACGGACGCGAATGCCTCGTTGATCTCGAAGACATCGATGTCCGCCACGGTCAACCCGGTGCGTTCACACAGCTGACGAGTGGCAGGGATCGGGCCTTCGAGCATCAACTCCGGATCACAACCAACGAGTACCGAGTCGACAATACGGCCGCGGGGCTTGAGCCCGAGAGCGGCAGCTCGTTGCGGCGTGGCAAGCAGGAGGGCGCCCGCTCCGTCGCAGATCTGCGACGACGTGCCGGCAGTGTGGACGCCGCCGGGCGCGTTCGTACGGAGGCCGGCGAGGCCTTCGGCCGTCGTGGCTCGCGGGCATTCGTCACGCTCGAAGGTAATGGTGCCGTTGGCCTTACCGTTCTCGTCGAATTGGGGCACGGTGAGCGGCGCGATTTGGCCAGCGAAGCGATCCTCCGCCCAGGCAACGGCGGCACGGCGCTGGGACTCGACCCCGAGCTGGTCTGCCATCTCGCGAGTGATGCCCCATTTGGCGGCGATGCGCTCGGCCCCGTCGAACTGGGAGGTGGCCTCGTAGACGTCGGCATAGGTGCCCTCGCGGGGCATGCCGAACGCACCGTTCGCACCCATCGCACCAAACGGGATGGACGACATCATTTCGACGCCGCACGAGATCGCCACGCCGGCCAACCCGCTGCCGACGAGAGCATGAGCCACCATGTTTGCTTCCTGCGATGATCCGCACTGCGAGTTCACCGTGGCTGCGGGGACGATTTGGGGGAGATCCATGGCCAGCCAGGCATTGCGGACCACGTTGGCACTCTGAGCACCGACCTGCTGCACGCAGCCGCCGATGACCTGATCGACCTGCGTCGGGTCGATGCCGGTGCGTTCGATGATGGCCCGTTGCGCTGTTCCGAGCACGTCGTTGGCGTGCATGCGCGACAGAGTGCCGTTTCGCCGGCCAATCGCCGTGCGCACGGCATCAAGAATCAAAACCTCAGCCATGGTTGCTCCCGGATCTCTCGACCACCTGCGGTGAAATCGACGATCTGACACTACTGTCAAGAGAGCGGCTGGTCTATCTGTCCGCCGACGAGTTGACAAAAGTGTCAAGTGTGGCCGATTATCGCGTTATGTCTCCGCTCGTCGAGGTGCGACGTTTCCTCCATTGCAACTACAACTGCTACGACGTCGATCGTCTTGAACAGTTCTACGTCGCAGTGTTCGGGCTTCGTGTCGTCATGCGTTCCGACAGCGACGGCGGCGAGGCGAGTCCCTTCGGCATCTATGGCCTCCCGGCGGTGTCGAGGGCGTCGTTCGTGTATGACCACCGCGGCGGTCGGCGGGCGAGTTCCCTCGAGCTGGTGCAGTGGATCCAGCCCGCGACTATCGGGTCGGTCTATCCCGAGCCTTGGAACCGTGGCATCCAGTCGGCCGCGTTTTCATCGGCGGATCTCGCCGCGACCGCCGAATTAGCGGTGTCGCTCGGGGCGGCTGTCGTGCGCCAATCCGACGACTGGTTACTGCTGACGGATCCCGAAGGTGTCTCGGTGGAGGTGTTGCGTGCCGATGGTCCAACCGAGGCTCGCTACCTGCGCATCGTGTGTTCCAACTTGGAAATCACGACGGCGTGGTGGAAGCAGATCGGCTTCACCGAGTCGCCCCTGACCACCGTCGATGGTAGTGAAATCTGGCCCGGTGACGATACCCACCACATCACCGCCGAACGCTGCCTGGTGGCCACCGATGACCCCACGTTCGGCATTGTGCTCACGACGTGGTCGGGCGCAGTGCCGATCGGGCCGACCTACGGGATGCCGTATCACCAGGGCCTCTACCGAAGCGCTATGGCCGTCGACGACATTGATGCCGCTTTCGCCACCCTGACCGAAGCTGGCGTCTCCCTCCAAAGCCCCTACACATTCCAACTCCCCGGCACCAAGCTCGTCAACGGCCTGAAGATGATGTTCATCCGCGACCCCGACGGCATCCTCATCGAATTCGTAGAACGCCCCCGCCAACCCAACTAGCTAGCGCAAGTAGTTGAACCCACCGTCGACCATGAGGGTGGTGCCCGTGACGTAGGCGGCGTCGTCGCTGGCCAGGTAGACGGCGGCACGGCCGATGTCCATCTCGGGGTCACCCATTCGGCCGAGCGGGATAGCCGGCAGGATGGCCTGGTCTGAGCCGGGGGTTTCGCCGAGGAAGAAATCCCAACCGGGGGTCTCGGCCAGCGGGCAGATCGAGTTCACCCGGATGCCGAACTTGCCCCACTCGACCGCGGCTACCCGGGTGAGCACCCGTATCGCCTCCTTCGCCATGGCGTAGCCGCTCATGGCCGGGTGCGGCATGATTGAGCTGCCCGAACCCATGTTGATGACGCAGCCCGTGTTGGCTCGCAGTTGATCGAACGATGCCTGCAGTACGCGCAACGATCCCATGGGGCCGGACTGCCACATGGAGTTCATATCGTCTTCAGTGATCTTGCGCACCGACTTGTAGATCAGCGTCTGCGCATTGTTTACGACGACGTCGAGCCGACCGAACGCAGCCACAGTGTCGGCCACGGCGGCGTCGACATCGGCGCGAGATTCCACGTCGCACCGCAGCGCTACAGCCTGTCCCCCGATGGCCTGGATTTCGGCGACCACGCTCTCGCACTTGGCGACGGTGCGTCCGGCCACGGCGAGCAGTGCACCTTCCTTCGCCATCGCGAGCGCCACGCCACGCCCGACGCCCTGCCCTGCTCCGGTCACGATCGCAACCTTGCCTTCGAGGCGCATGCGGGGGTCCCTTCGGGCAGACAGCAACGGATGGGCCGCACTCTATTTGACAGAGTCGTCAAGTTTGGGCCCGGGCGGTGTTCCGCCTGCAACTCACCCATAGACGACGAGCAGGAAGGCCTTGCAATTACCGACCGCTATTACGCCGGCTGAGACCACCCACGCGCTTCACAGACGCGGTGCCCGTCCAGCGAGTGAGACCAGCCACAATCGCCGCCAGCGACACCGCACCGACCCCGAAGGTGAATTGAGGTCCACGGGCATCGGCAATGGCACCCGTGAGCAGCGAGCCAACGACCATACCGCCGTTGAGAGCGACGAACCACAGGGCAACGATACGACCGCGGAACTCGGGGCTAACCACCACCTGGGTGAGTGACAGGGTGACGATCATCGAGGACAGCAGGCCGATACCGGCCGGAACGAGCGCAATCAGCACGACGGTCCGGCTCGGAATCGTGAGCATTGCCAGCGAGCCGCACATGATGGCGGACGCGACGCGTAGCTGCGAGGGGCGGGGTGCGGTGATGCGGCTGGCGAACCACAACGATGCGACCAGAGCGCCCGCGCCGCGCAGCATCGTCATGACAGAAAACAAAGCCGAGCCTCCGTGCAGATCCTTGGCGAGTATTGGGAGCAGCACTTCGAGCCGAAACGCCACCAACGACGAGAGCACCACCACCACCAGCATCGTCTGAATATCGCGGCGCGAACGGATGTAGGCGAACCCTGCGCGCAGCGTTCCATCCCCCGCGCCTCGTCGGTCGCGGTGGAACATTTCCGACGGACGAATCGACGAAATCGCCACATACATCAGCCCAAACGAGCACGCGTTCACCACAAAACACCAGGCCGTCCCCACCGTATGGATAAGCAGGGCCGCAAGGGCTGGGCCGAGGATGAGCCCCATTTGCACAAGCGCACTGTTCATCGCCACGGCCGTCGGTAATTCGGAATCGCCAACCAGGTCGTTCATCAAACCTTGGCGTATCGGCTGATCAAACGATGTGCCGACGCCTTGCCACAGCGCCAGCAGCACCAGTGCCCACAGCGGTGTGAAGCCGGCAAAGACGGCGACGGCCAACGCAATCGCCTGTGCCCCCAGGAAGACCTGGAGCGCGAGCACGATGCGACGGGCCTCGTATCGGTCGGCGACCACCCCGGCCCACGCGCCGAGCAGCACCGCCGGTGCGAACTGCGCGGCGAGTACGAGCCCAACCGCACGACCAGTGCCATGATGCTCCAGCACGTACCAGCTAAGCGCGACGCTCTGGAGCCAAGTACCACCAATCGATGCTGTCTGCCCGAGGGCATAGCGCCGGTAGTTCCGAACACGCAATGCAGGAAACCGCTGGAGGACGCGCACCACGAGAACCCGACCTCAAGCCAGTCTCCTGCTACTCATATGTTCACCCAGCCATCGCCGGCAGCGCTCTCCCGGGCGGCGTCGATGATGCGGGCGACGCGGTGACCGTCCCGCAACGACGGTGCGCCGCTCTCGCCACCAAAGAACGCCGGCAGCCAGTCTTCGAGCATGAGGGCCAGCGCTTGGATGGAGGGGCCGGCACGACGCTTGGGCGGCTCCATGCCGCTTCGGGGCATACGCGCTATGGGTTCGACCGTATGCAGGCCGTCAGCGCCCACGGTGCCTTGGCGAATCTCGGGTTCGCTCTCCCCCATTAACGCCCCACCCATGGACACCGACCCCTCGCTACCAAACGCGTCAAACGAGCGGAAGTTCTGCTGGAACGCGATTGCGGTCGTAAGGATGGTGACCAGTGCCCCGTTGGCCATACGGATGAGCAGAACTGACGTGTCGTCGGCATCAACGGCCAGCGTCGTTCCATCGGCCCGGAGGCGCTCGGGCACATTCGAGCGCACGTCGGCGCACACCGCAACGGGGTCGCCGAACATCGAGCAGATGTACTCAATGTCGTGGGAGCCCATGCCCATGAGATAGCCGCCGCCCTCGGCCGTGCGGTACATCCATTCCGACTGCAAACCACGGGTCGGGTGCCAATAGTCTGCCCCGCTTCTCGTGGTGACAAAGTACGGCGTACCCAGATGGCCCGACCGGATCAGCTCACGCACGGCATACCGTGGCGGCTCCCACCGCGACTCGAA
>JANMCE010000417.1:0-5603 GCA_031360915.1 Actinomycetes bacterium
GATGGTCGGACTTGATCTCGACGGTAACGAGGTGCAGGTGGAGGCCACCGAGCTTGAGGCGCGCCTGTTCCAGCACGAGCTTGATCACCTGCACGGCGTGCTCATGTTTGAGCGCATGACGCCCGAGCAGCGCAAGGAGGCGATGACGCTGTGGCGGCAGATGCAGGAAGAGCCTGCACCGGTCAAAAAAGAGCGCCGTCGCCTGTTGTTTCGCGAATGAGTCTCGCCGTCGTTCCCACCTACCCGAAGCGTCTCGTCTATCTCGGCACCCCGGCTCTCGCCGCGGAACCGTTGCGCTCGCTGGTTGATGCTGGCTTTGATGTCGCACTTGTGATCACCCGGGTTGACAAGCGACGAGGCCGCGGCAGCGATCTGGCGCCGTCGCCGGTGAAGGCGGCGGCGATCGAACTGGGCCTGCCTGTGAGTCACAACGTGCAGGACGTGCTTACCGTCGGCGCCGATCTTGGTGTGGTCGTGGCGTTTGGTCAGCTGATCAAGCCCCACATTCTTGAAGCGCTGCCGATGGTGAACCTCCACTTCTCACTACTGCCTCGCTGGCGCGGCGCGGCGCCGATGGAACGGGCCTTGCTGGCTGGCGACAAGGAAACTGGTGTCGGCCTTATGCAGCTCGAAGAAGGGCTCGATACGGGGCCGCTCTTCGCCGAGGTCCGCACCACCATCAGCTCCGACGACACCGGCGACTCACTGCGAGACTGTCTCACTGCGATTGGCAGCGAGATGTTGGTGCGCTGTCTGCGTACCGGTCTTGGCACGCCGACACCTCAGGTCGGTGACCCGACCTATGCCGCCAAGCTGTCGATGAACGACCTCCGCATTGACTGGTCGCTGCCCGCTTCGGTCATCGATCGCGTCATCCGCCTGGGCGGCGCGTGGACCACGGCCGACGGGCGACGCTTGAAAGTTGTATCCGCAACCATCCAACCGGGCGACCCGATCAGCGCGACGGGCCAACTGGTCGGCGCCGTTGTGCAGACAGGCGACGGGCTTCTGCGCATTGACAGGGTCCGGCCCGAAGGCAAAGGCGTCATGGGCACGAAGGACTGGCTGAACGGTGCCGGCCGCTCGCTTGAGAACAGCGTGCTCGGATCGTGAGCGCTCGAAAGATCGCCCTGCAGGCGCTCACCCAGATCGAGCTTGAAGGCGCTTACGCCAATATCGCCCTGCCCCAGTTGCTCGAGAAGTCGAAGCTCGACCAGCGCGATCGCGGTTTCGCGACGGAGCTTGTCTACGGGTCTACCCGGATGCGACGGGCTCTCGACTTCGCAGCCGACCGCTTCCTCAGCAAAGACCCGCCCGACGCACTGCGAACGATGCTGCGGATGGGTGCCTACCAGATCCTGTTCATGAATGTGCCTGTCCACGCGGCCGTGGGTGAGACGGTGGAACTGGCGCCGACCAAGTTCAAGCCCGTGGTGAACGCCGTGCTCCGCAAGATCAGCGGCAATCCTCCCAACTGGCCCGACCTGGCCACCGAGCTGTCGTACCCCGACTGGATCGTGCGGCGCTTCATTGCCGAGATGGGCGAGCAGGACGCGTATGACGCGCTGTCTCGCATGAATGTCGCCCCAAGTGTCACCACCCGCGAAGACGGCTACGTGCAGGATCGCAGCTCCACCTGGGTCGCCGATCTGGTCGAAGCCCAACGAGGCGACATCGTGCTCGACATGTGTGCCGCACCGGGCGGCAAGGCCACCCGTCTCGCCGATAGCGCAGGCCTGGTGGTGGCGGCTGACCGCCAGCCACACCGGGCTCGTCTGGTGGCCGGCAACGTTCGTCGGCTTCATCAAGACAACGTTGCGGTCATCGTTGCTGATGCAACTATCCCACCGTTTCAGCCCGCGTCGTTCGATCGAGTTCTGGTCGATGCCCCGTGCTCAGGCCTCGGGGCTCTGCGCCGCCGTCCCGATGCGCGGTGGCGCATGACCTCCACCGGCGTCGATGAGCTGGTGTCCATCCAGCGGGACATCCTCGCTGCCGCCCGTGAACTGGTGAAGCCCGGTGGCGTGCTGGTCTACAGCGTTTGCACCATTACCGCGGCAGAGTCGATCGACCACGACGATGGCGCTTGGGAAGCCTTGCCGATGCCGGACATGCCGTGGCGTGCCTTCGGGCGAGGTGCCCGCCTGTTGCCGCATGACGATGACACCGACGGCATGGTCATCCTCCGATGGAAGCGCCCCGCCTGACGAGGCCGACAGGTTGAAGCGACCTGTAGTCCAACGTCAGGCGACCTTGAGGTACGCTCGCAGGGCGGCGCGGACGATATCGCTGGCGGTTGTGTGATCGGACTCAGCTCGTTCCTCCAGCGCTGAACGAAGCTCTGGTTCAAGTCGGACGGGGAACACATCGGCCGGAGCGTTCCCAAGTGATGGGCGGCCGGGACGGCGCTTCAGTTGTGAGAGGTCGATTCCGGCTTCGGCTTGATCGGCAAGTTTTTGGATCTCGTCGTCGCTCACGAGCCGACCGTTATGGGTGATTGGTTTCATGAGTTATCTCCAAGGTGGTCGAGGAGTGGCAGATGGTGTCGTCGGAGATTCCGTGCTTGCGGGCCGAGCGATGAATCTCCATCGATAGTATCGTAATACGAAATAGCCTGTTCGGCAACGGCTAATTGTCGCTCGACTGCTTCCAGAGGTTGATGTCGGCCTCGGCGGCGTAGTGCTCAATCTCGGCCAACTCCTCGGCCGAAAGCACCGTGTTCGCGAGTGCGCCAACGTTGTCCTCCAGCTGCTTCACGCTGCTGGCACCGATGACTAGCGACGTCATGCGAGGGTCGCGGAGTGCCCAGACCAAGGCGAGTTGGGCGAGTGTCTGGCCTCGTCGCGTTGCTACTCCACCGAGAGCCCTCACGCGGGCGAGCTTGTCCTCGGTGATCGAGTCGGCTGACAGCGCACCGCCTGTTGCGGCGCGGGAGTCGGCAGGAATTCCATTCAGATAGCGGTCGGTGAGCAGCCCCTGCGCAAGAGGGGAGAACGCTATGCATCCGGCGCCGACCTCTTCAAGCGCGTCGAGCAGGTGGTCCTCTTCGGTCCAGCGATTCAACAGCGAATACGACGGCTGATGGATGAGCAACGGCACCTTCAACTCGGCCAGCAGGCGAGCAGCCTCACGAGTGCGAGCCGACGAGTAAGACGAGATACCGACGTACAACGCCTTACCTTGCTGCACGACGGATGCCAACGCGCCGACCGTTTCCTCCAACGGTGTTTCCGGATCGAAACGGTGCGAGTAGAAGATATCCACGTAGTCGAGGCCCATCCGCCTTAGTGACTGGTCAAGTGACGCGAGCAAGTATTTCCGGGAACTAAAGTTGCCGTACGGCCCGGGCCACATGTCGTAACCGGCCTTGGTGGAGATCACCATCTCATCGCGATACCCGCCGAAATCAGCGGCCAGGATGCGCCCGAAGTTTGCTTCGGCCGCACCGTACGGTGGGCCGTAGTTGTTGGCCAGATCGAAGTGGGTAACACCGAGATCGAACGCTCGGCGGCAGATGTCGCGCTGGGTGGACCAGCTGCGGTCGTCGCCGAAGTTGTGCCACAATCCGAGTGAAATCGCCGGCAACTTCAGTCCGCTTCGCCCACAGCGGCGGTACTCCATCGAGTCGTAACGAGCGGCGTCAGCAACGTAGGTCATGGACCGACTGTAGATGCTTTCGCGGGGGATGCAGCAATGTTCGCTGATACCTAGCGGACTGCAATACTCGGGCTATGAAGTTCACGACCACGCTGCTTCTCCACGGCAAGACGGCCACCGGATTTGAGGTGCCGACCGAAATAGTTGAGGCACTCGGGGCTGGCAAGAAGCCACCGGTCAGAGTGACCATCAACGGATACACCTATCGCAGCAGCGTCGCCGTCATGGGCGGCAAGTTCCTGTGCGGTGTTGCCGCTGAGCACCGGGCACCGGCGGGAGTAAAGGCTGGTGACACCGTCGAGATCGACCTACAACTCGACACTGAAAAGCGTGAGGTAGAGATCCCCGACGACGT
This sequence comes from Actinomycetes bacterium, assembly GCA_031360915.1. Taxonomy (GTDB): domain Bacteria; phylum Actinomycetota; class Acidimicrobiia; order Acidimicrobiales; family Ilumatobacteraceae; genus JANMCE01. The sequence goes on from JANMCE010000417.1 coordinate 4,013, forward strand.
CGCCAAGGCGCTCAAAGCGAATGCGGCGGCGAAGGTGGCCTTCGAGAAACTGTCGTACAGTCACAAGCGGGCTCACGTCGAACCGATCGCCGCTGCCAAAGCCCCGGAGACTCGTCAGCGTCGCATCGACAAGATGATCACCACGCTTTCGGAGGGCTGATCGTGCTCCAAGCGAAAGTCCTCACCGTGTCGGACGGCGTCATCCACGGCACCCGTGAGGACAAGAGTGGATTGGCCCTGGTCCAGTGTTTGACCCGGCACGAGTTTGAGGTGGTCGATCAACGCGCGGTCGCCGACGGCGTCGAATCGGTGGCCGTTGCTCTCACTGCGATGGCCGACGGTTTTGTCGGTGTCATCGTCTCAACGGGCGGCACCGGTTTTACACCGCGGGACCTCACACCCGAAGGCACCAAGCTAGTAATCGAGCGCGAGGCCCCCGGTCTGGCTGAAGCCATGAGGTTGATCAGTCCCCTCGGTCGCCTCAGCAGGGGAGTAGCAGGAATTCGTGGTTTGTCGGTCATTCTCAACACGCCGGGCTCACCCAAGGGATGTGTTGAGCAACTGGAAGCCGTTATCGACATCTTGCCCCACGCGCTGCGACTGCTGGCCGAAACGCCTACGGATCACTGACGCACTTCTTCTACACTCTGCGGCGTGCTGAGACTCGTCCTGCCGAAAGGCTCCCTCGAAAAGGCCACGCTCGAGCTGTTTGAGAGCGCTGACCTGGGCGTTTCGCGCTCGTCCAGCGTGGCGTACAAGGCCAGCATCGACGACCCCCGCATCGATGAAGTCCGTATTCTGCGGCCACAGGAGATCCCCACCTATGTCCAAGAGGGAATGTTCGACCTCGGTATCAGCGGGCGCGACTGGGTGACCGAGTCCGGTGCCGATGTCGTGAGTCTCGGCGAACTGAACTACTCGAAGGTTTCGAGCCAACCGGTGAAAATCATCCTCGCGGTCTCCGCCGATTCACCATGGCAGACCGTGAAGGACATGCCCGCAGGCGTCCGTATCAGCACGGAATACCCCGAGCTGACTCGACGATTCTTCCACGACCTTGGCATTGAAGCCGACATCCGCCTGTCACACGGCGCCACCGAAGCCAAGATCCCCGAGATCGCCGACGCCATCGTCGATCTCACCGAAACCGGACGTGCCCTGCGCGCCGCGGGCCTGCGCATTCTCGACGTGATGATGGTGAGCTACACCGAGGTGGTCGCCAACAAGGCGGCTTATGCCGACCCGGCCAAGCGTCATGCCATGGAGCAGCTGATGACATTGCTGAACGGCACGCTCGAAGCGCGTGACAAGGTACTGGTGAAGCTGAACGTGAGTGATGAGGCCTTCGACGCGGTGATCGCCAAGGTGCCATCCATGAAGTCGCCCACCATCTCCAAGCTGGCCGGCGGCGGCTACGCGGTGGAAACCGTGGTCGAAAAGCGCACCATCAACACGCTGATCCCCGAGTTGAAGGATGCCGGTGCCACCGACATCCTCGAGCTCCCGTTGTCAAAGATCGTGCACTGATGCGGGGCATCGTTGAGGAGTTTGACGACGCGGCGGGCATGGGCTGGATCGTGGACGACGACGG
>JANMCE010000434.1:0-1728 GCA_031360915.1 Actinomycetes bacterium
AGGTTGGGGTTCTTCGCCAGCGCGTCGATCCACGCGTCGGCTGCCTTTTCATCGGTGAACGAAACGGTGGCGGCCACCTGCTTTTGCGCCTCAAGCGAGAGCTTGGCCTTGGTGAGCGCACTCTTGTGGAGCACGGATGGTTTCACCCACAACACGCCGCCGTTGCGACCCTTGAACACCGTGACCTGATCACCCGAGAAACCAACGTGCGTGCCCGCTCCTCCGTAGTACTGAACGCCGCCGATGACCGTTCCGACGATGCCGAAGAGCACCAGCGTGAACACGACGGCACGAATGCGATTGCCGATTGACTTGGGCGGCCTGGCTTTCGGGGCCTTGAGCGCCCTACCGGATTTGGTTGCCCGCGGTGTCTCGTCAACGAACGCGGCAATCGGCTCTTCTTCACGCACCGTCGGTTGCTCGTAGGGGGCGATGACGAGCGGGGCTGCTTGGGCTGCCTGGTGGCTTTGGCCTTCGATGACGTCGATTACCACGACACTGATGTTGTCGTGACCGCCGTTGCTGTTGGCGATGTTCACCAGCTCAACGGCTGCGGCCTGCGGGTCGGGGTTGGCCATAAGAAGCTGCGCGATCTGTTCATCGACCACTTCGTCGACCAGGCCGTCGCTGCACAGGAGGAATCGCTCGCCAACGACGGCCGGGAATTCCCACAGATCAACGGCCACGTCGGGCTCGATACCGAGGGCGCGGGTGACGATGTTGCGATGGGGATGCGAACGGGCCTGCGTCCAGGTGATCTCGCCGGCGTGGACCAGTTCGGCCACGTAGCTGTGGTCCTGGCTGACTTGGCTGAACACGCCGCCGCGCACGGTATAGACCCGCGAATCACCGACGTTGGCAATAGCGATGCGATCATCGATGATGGTGAGCGCGCACACCGTTGTGCCCATGCCACGTAGCAGCGGCTCGGCCAGTGAGCGGTTGAAGATGGCCCGGTTCGCGGCTTGGATAGCCGACACCAATCGCTCGCCCGTGGGGTCACCGTTGGTGCCGAGGTTCGCCAGGTGTTCCGCTGTCAATTGGCTGGCGACTTCACCCGCCGCATGCCCGCCCATACCGTCGGCCACTGCGAAGACGGGGAAGGTGGCCACGATGGCGTCTTCATTGAGACTGCGCGAGCGTCCGACATCGGTCAGTGCTCCCCATCGCAATGCGACCACGTCAGATCACCTCCATGACCGACGAGCCGACCTGCAGCTGATCACCCTTGCGCATTGGGCTGGGCGCGCTGAGGCGGCGCCCGTTGAGATAGGTGCCGTTGGTGGACCCGAGATCTTCGACAAACGGCTGGCCGTCCTGCTCGTACACGCGTGCGTGGAGCTGGGAAACAAAGGTGTCGTCGGGCAGCGCCACATGGCACCCGCCGGCGCGTCCGACCGTGAGTTCGCGTCCGAGCGCGAAGCTCTTGCCCTTCTGTTCGGCCGGGGTTTTCATCACGAGGCGGCTGGCGGCAACGACGGCCTTTTTGCTTTCGCGGCGGCTCGGTGTGGTGGACACGGCACCCTCAAGCTTGGGGCCGCGCACCTCATTCCAGACGGCCCACAAGACGCGGAAGAAGAAGAGGTAAAGCAACGCCAGAAGGCAGAGCTTGAGGAGGGCAAGAAGACTTTCGGGCACCGTCGTGTGTCGTCCGTCGGCGGACTACGACGCCTCGTAGCGAAGGGTGGTGGCGCCAAGGGTGATGACGTCGCCGACCTCGAGCTTGTG
>JANMCE010000450.1:0-4336 GCA_031360915.1 Actinomycetes bacterium
ACGCCACCGGTCGCCGCCGTCAGAAATGGCACTCGGGTTTCAACACGAAACGCGAAGCCGAGCGCGCACGCATTGACCTGTTGTCGAAGTTCGATCGCGGCGAATATGTCGAACCGACGCATCAGACCGTCGCCGACTTCATGGCCGACTGGCTTCGAGCAATCGAGCCAACGATTCGTCCATCCACGTTCGAGTCGTACGAACGCAACGTGCGAAACCATGTGATCGCAAACATCGGCTCGACCCGCCTCACCAAGGTCGACGCCGGTGTACTCAATGGCCTCTACGCGCTGTTGCTGTCGAGCGGTCGAATGTCATCGTCACGAAAGGGGAAGGGCTACGAGCCAGAGGTCGTCCAGCGTGCTCTCGCGTTGCGAGCCGACGGCCTTACGCTCATCACCACAGCTGAGCAACTGCGCGGCGAGTTCACCTCGGCCGAGCACATCACGAAAGACACGCTCGCGTCGCTCCTTCGTCGACACGCAACCAAGCGCACCGAAAGGCCGGCCGGCCTCGATCCCCGTACCGTCAACTACATCCACACAATCGTTCACCGTGCCTTCAAGGATGCCGTTCGTTGGGGCCGACTAGCGCGTAACCCTGCCGACGCGTCCGACCCACCACACGGCGGTCAGAAGTCTGACGGCATCCAAGCATGGGACGCTGGAACCCTTCGCTCGTTCCTCGACGACTCACGTCTGCGAGGTGATCGGCTCCACGGCCTGTGGGTGCTACTCGCCACGTCTGGAATGCGACGAGGCGAAGCACTGGGCCTCCGCTGGCGCGACGTCGATCTCGACGCCGGTCGTGTGCGTGTCGTTCAGACCCTGATTCAAACGCGCGGCGTGGCGAGCATCAGCGAGCCGAAGACTGTGCGGGGACGACGACCCATCTCGCTCGACAAGTCGACGGTTGCGGTGCTGCGTGAACATCGCAAACAGATGCTCAAGGAGCGTCTGCTCGTCGGCCCCGACTTCAACGACTCCGGGTTCGTGTTTCACCAGCCCGACGGATCGCGGCTTAAGCCCGACGCCGTCAGCGCAACGTTCCTTCGCCGCGTCGAGTCCGGCGGCGCCGAGCGCATCACACTCCACGGCCTCCGCCACACCTGGGCAACGCTCGCGTTGGAGAAGGGCATCCACCCCCGAGTAGTCCAAGAACGCCTCGGCCACTCAACGATCGCTATCACCCTCGGCATCTACAGCCACGTCACGCCGACTCTCCACGACGAGGCTGCTGAGGTCGTCGCTCGAATGTTGCTCCAGTGACGAACCCCGACCGGCTAGCTTCGGAAACGTTTCCATACACATGGACGAGAGCGTTCGAGTACCTGGTTGAGCAGCGCCGTACTGCAGGAGCCCCTCATGAGGAGTTCACGAGCGAAGCGCTGAAAGGTTCACAACTCGACGCGGACGCAACTGAGTGGCTCGGAATCGTTGACGAGGCTGATGCCGATCGTGACTATCCGATCGAGGTGTACCGAACCTCGATCACCCGGTTGCAACTGGCGGAAGAACTCATGCTCAGCCTTCGACCCACTATGACGACGCTGCTCGGCGACGTGCCCCACCGTCTCGCCGCTAGGTCTGCTATCGAGACGATCGCTTGGACATACTGGGTACTCGCCGAACCCTCGTTTCGTGGGCGTTGCGAACGACACATCCGGCTTGAGCGAGCCGATCTGCGACGGATTCAGCTGCTCGAACCAGGTGATGAGGCCAGGGCGACCATCGAAGCGAAACGAATCCGCAGCGAGCGAGTGGCCCAAAAGCTCGGCATCGAAGCGAGCAAGTCCCTGCCGACCGCGACGCAGACGGTCGCACATCTCTTTCGGCGAAGCGAGCCTTACGAGAGTGAGTTCCTTGCAGCGCTGAGCGACAGTGACCGAGAGCGGTTGTTCTACCGATTCCCATCCCTGGCGGCACACCCGAACCCGCTCGTCGGATTCCGCGAGACGACAGAAATCACGCTCGTGCGGTACACCGGCCTCGCCTTCGGCTATTGGAAGGCCTGGCGCAAGGTGTGCGCAGTGACGAGTAGCGCTACGCCAGCGTTTGACAAGCACATGCAGATGATCGTCCTCGGGCTACACCACGTATCGAGTCAGTTCCTCGAGGCATCGCTTCGAAAGCCCGCCCCTTGACGTCGCTAGGCCTGCCGGTCACCGGGCTCGCGGTCCAACCTCGCGACTACGCTGCCTTGACGTCTTCTGGAGGGCCGAATGTCGGATCAAGTTGAAATGCTCGACGACGAGTTGGACGGTGACACCGACGACAGCACGGAGAAGCCGTTCGAGGAACTGGACCTTGCACCCGAGGAACGACGGCTGGTCACGCAGCCGTACGACATCGCCGTGCGGCAGCTCTCATCAGACGTTGCCGACGGAAAGATCCTCCTTATCGAGGTTCCTTACCAGCGCGAGTACGTGTGGGACGACGCCAAGGCAAGCCGCCTGATTGAGTCCCTGCTGCTCAACGTGCCGATCCCCGTCTGTTACTTCGCCGAGAACACGGACGGCACCTGGGAAGTGATCGACGGATTGCAACGTACGCATTCGATCGTGCGATTCCTGAAGGGCGAGTTTGCGCTCCGAGGACTGTCAGTTGCGAAGGAGTTGAATTCGAAGCGGTTCAGTGACCTTCCCGTGCGTGACCAACGTCGGATTGAGACGCGGACGATGCGATGCGTCGTCGTAACCGAGGATTCACACCCCGACATCAAGTTCGACGTATTCGAACGCTTGAACACCGGATCGGTGAAGCTCACACCCCAGGAGTTGCGGAACTGCATCTACCGCGGTCAGCTGAACGATGACCTACGTACTCTCGCTGCACAGGACGCATTCAGAAAAGCGATCGGGCGAGCGAAGAACCCGCGCATGGGTGATGAGGAAATGATCCTCCGTTATCTCGCGCTTGTCGAAGGTTTCCCCGGATACAAGCCCCCCGTGACCCAGTTCTTGAACGAGTACATGCGCGCACGCCGCTCGGCGGCAATCGATCCTCACCTCCGGACCAAGTTCGAATCCACCATGCGGACGATCTTCGACGTACTCGGCGGGTCCGGATTTCGTTCGCGAGACGAGGAGGGCCAGCTTCGTGGCGTCAACAGGGCACTCTTTGACGCTGTGTCAATCAGCTACTCGTTCGCTGATCATGCCGTGTGCCGAACGCGAGCATCCCAACTTCGAGAAGGCCATGAGGAGCTCCTCAGGAGTCCGACGTTTCTACCGTTGATCGGGCGCGCAACGGCCGACAGAACCAGGATGCACGGGCGCGTTCGACGGTACGCAGACATGATGTCAGCAGCCGGGATCTCGGTCGACATGTCTCTGATCCCGGCGGAATGACGTCGGAAGCACTAGCTGCGCTCAAAGACCGGCTCGCTGAAGTCCGGTTGCTTGTCCGCGGTGACCCACTTCGGCCGGGCCACGTGGAGAGCGACCGACAATCACACGAAGTCGTTCCACTCAGCAACGCCCTGAATCGGGCCGCGGTAGTGCTGGCGTGCGCTCATCTCGAAGGCTTCCTCGAGGATCTGCTCATCGAGGCCATCGACTTCATCGTTAGCGCGGCCCCACCAGTTGAAAGGCTTCCGATCATCCTCCGAGCGCTTCATGCTGAGGCACATCTCGGACCGCTCGAACTCACACGCGACCGCAACGCTCGAGCCGTGAAAATCCGCGTGATGTTTGAGGCGGAAAATGAGATTTGGCAACCAGGAAAGCCCGTGACTCAAGGAATGCTGCGGGCGGCAACGGTGGCCTCGCAAATGAGCAACCCCGGTTCCAAGGAAGTTCGGAGATTCCTAGAGCTGATCGGCGTGAACATCGAGTCTTACCTGGAGAGTCGCGGTACCCCCAGTCTGTTGAAGCGCATCGACAGTCTCGTGATGAAGCGCAACAGCGTTGCCCACGGAGAGCGGACCGCCGTCGCGACCCACGCCGACATCGATGGCTACCTCGAGACTCTTCGGGAGCTAGCGATAGCGCTCACCCGTGCTGTCGCTGAGTCAGTTCGCGACGTGTGCGGCCAGACCCATCTGCCTTGGGCCATCTGAGCCGACAGCGGTTCGAAGCGCCGAATTCAACACGCTGGCAGCGCGGTCAGCGCCCTCGTTCGCGACCTCCGGTAGAAGTCGGGTAGAAGTCGACCGTTTTCACGACTGCCGCACGGTCCCTGACCAGGGAAAACTTGGTGGGCGAGGGGGGACTTGAACCCCCACACAGTTACCTGTACTAGCACCTGAAGCTAGCGCGTCTGCCATTCCGCCACTCGCCCGAGCGACGGGTAGACGTTAGCGCACCGTGCAGCTAGTCCCAACTGGATTGCCGGTA
>JANMCE010000204.1:0-42378 GCA_031360915.1 Actinomycetes bacterium
AACGCCATCACCGGCCCGCACCCAGAGGTGGAGAACTTCCTCTTCCTCAACGGCTTTTCGGGCCACGGCTTACAGCAGTCACCGGCGATGGGGCGAGCGACCGCCGAGTGGCTCACCTACGGCGAGTACCGCACCCTCGACCTACGCCCCTTCCACTACGACCGCATCACCCGCAACGAACCCATCCCCGAGCGCGCCATCATCTAGCCCACCGCGTCACTTCCGCTCGACGGCCAGCACCCATCGCAGCGAGGTGGTTGGGGGCCAGTTCATTTTGCCTCGGCTCACTTCCGTTCGACAGCTGGGACCCATCGCACCGACGTCGTTGGAGGTGGCATCATTTTGCCTCGGCTCACTTCCGCTCGACCGCGGGCACCCAACGCACCGATGTGGTTGGCGGCGGCATCATCTTGGCCTTCACCACGATGACATTTGGCTTGCCGCTCGCGATGCCGGCGGCAAGCGCGTCGGCGAAGGGCCGGCCGAAGCCGACCATGGTGGTGACGGGAAGACCGAAGGCTCGCACCATCATGTCGAAATCGGGCGTCAGCAAATCAACGCCGCGTGTCTCCAGCCCGGCGTGGATCTGGCCGAAACGCAACATGCCGTAACCACCGTCATCAACGATGACGAGCGTGACGGGAAGTTGCTCCTGCGCCATGGTGGCGAGATCACCGCAGGCATACAGGAAGCCACCGTCACCGACCAGGGCCACGACTGGGCCGACGTTGGCGGCAGCGCTGCCGAGCGAAGCAGGGAAGCCGAAACCGAGCGTGCCCCAGCCGACCGGGTACGCGAATTTTCGTGGGCCAGACACACGGTGGAACCCGCCCGACCAGTAGCCCGCAACGCACATATCGACGACGAGGATGCCGTCCGCGGGTAACACGTGGTGCAGCGTATCGAGCATGTCGGCCGCGTCAGGACTCTCCGCCCGAATCTGCGACCACACCTTGTCCTCTATGGCCCGCAATTCATCCACCACGAACTGACGGCCATCACGCTGATCGACATCGGAAAGGAGGTCTTCGAGGATGGTTCGCGCATCGCCTTCGAGGATGAGCGTCGGCGTGTAGTTCTTCGATGCGTCGTCGGCATCGATGTTGATGACAAGCAGCTCGGCGGGCTGCTCGAGCCCCCAACCGCGAGTCATCATGGCGTCGAAGTCGGTGCCGATAGCAATGACCACGTCGGCCTGATCCCACAGTGCTTCGACGTCCTTCACGAGCACCGAAGCGTTCACCACGAGCGGGTGCGACGACGGCAGGATACCCTTGCCGCCGTAGGTGGTGAGCACCGGCGCGTCGAGCCGCTCGGCGAGAGCCTGAACCGCAGCCGATGCACCAGAGGCAATCGATCCGCCGCCCGCCCAGATCAGTGGCCTCGGCGCGCTTTTGAGGATGGCGACGGCCCCGGCACGGTCGTCGGCGTTCACAGAGAGCCGGCGACCTTTACGCGACGTCGCTTCGAAGGTGGTTGGAGGCAAGGCCGACAGCGCCGCGCCCGTGAGCGTGTCGATCGGAACGCCGAGGTAGACCGGACCGGGTGAACCCCCGAGTGCGATTGCGGCTACCTGCAGTACGTCGGCACCGACACCGTCAGCCGACTCGCACGTGCGCGCGTGCTTCACAACCGGGCCGAACATAGCGGCCTGGTCCCGGCACTCGTGCAGCACGCCGCGGAACACATCAGGCCGCCGAATCGTGGTGGGAATGTCGGTCGCGATGATCATGATCGGGCTGCCCACGGTCCAGGCTTCACCGGTTGCCGTCACCGTGTTCGCTGCCCCCGGCCCCGTCGTCACCAGCACTACACCGAGCTTGCCCGTTGCCCTCGCATAGCCATCTGCCGCGTATGCTGCGGTCTGCTCATGGCGTACGCCCACGAGGCGAATGTCGGTCTCGGCAATGGCCTCCCATATCGACAAATTGTGGACACCGGGCAGGCCGAACACCACGTCGACCCCGAGCGTCACCAGCGCCTCCACCAGCCGATCCGCCCCGGTCACAACCTCGCTCTTCCCCATTCTCACAACCCTAGAACTTCCGGGCCACGTTGACCGCTGCCAGGTGTTCGGCATCACCAGCCCCGCCGTGACCATGGAACCGCAGCTCGTTGGCCAGCGGCTCGAGCAAGTCGGCCCGATAAGGACCGCGCATCGAGAAAATGACGAGATCAACCATGCCGACATACGGCGCAGCCTGCGCTGCCAGTGCCACTGGGTCGGCGTCGGCCGGCCAGCCCAGGTGAATCGAGGAGCGAATAGTCGCCGGATCACGGTCGATGGCGGCACAATGCTCGTCGAGGATGGACCGGGTCGCCTGCCAACCCTCCAACGACTCGGGGAAGGTGTCCCACATGTCGGCCCAACGCGCCACCACCTTCAGCGTGCGTTTCGGACCGGTGCCGCCGATGACGATGGGGAGTGGCGCCTGAACCGGCTTCGGATTGCAACGCGCATCAACCAATTGAAAGTAGTCGCCCGTGAACGATGTCGAGTCCTGGGTGAGGAGGCGCACGATCACTTCGACGCCTTCCTCAAAGCGGTCAGATCGTTCCTTGCGCGTGCCGAGCGGAATGCCGTAGGCCTCGGCCTCGCCTGCGAACCAACCGGCGCCAAGACCGAGCGAGAAGCGACCGCCGGAGATGTGGTCGAGCGTCACGGCCATGTTGGCGGTGACGGCCGGGTGACGAAAGTGCATGCCGTTCACCATCGAGCCGAGCCGCAAACGCTTCGTTGCCTGCGCCAACGCAGCGAGCATCGTCCAACTCTCGTGGATGTCGCCGTCCATCGGGCCCGTCAGCGGGTAGAAGTGATCCATCGTCCAACCGGACTCAAACACCTCGATCTCATCGGCCGCTCGCCAGACATCCAGGAAGTCGTGCCATGTACCGTGCTGCGGCGGGGTCTTGAATGCAAACGTGGTCATAACCGGGCAGAATATGGCATGGCTACTACCCTCGCCCCGAACGACGCACTCACCAAGGCCCGCATCGACTACACCGACCGCAACGTCGAGAGCCGACGCCACCACCTCAGCGCCCGCGAAGTCCTACCGGGCGGCAACACGCGAACCCTCTTTTACCACCCACCATTTCCGCTCACGTTTGTCAGTGGCCACGACTCCGTGTTGGTTGACGCCGATGGCCACGAGTACATCGACATGCTGGGCGACTACACCGCTGGCCTGTTGGGCCACAGTGACCGACGCGCTCGCGATGCGGCAATGGCGGCACTCGACGTGAACATGAGCGTGGGCGGCATCCATCCGGCCGAGCAGGAACTGGCCCGCCTCATGTGCGAGCGGTTCGACCTTGATTTGGTCCGCTTCACCAACTCCGGCAGCGAGGCCAACCTCATGGCCATGACCGCCGCTCGCATGTACACCGGCCGCACCAAAATCATGGTGATGTACGGCGGCTACCACGGTGGTCTGATGTACTTCGGTGCTGGTCCCGCCGCGTGGAATGTGCCTTTCCCCATCGTGGTCGGCCGCTTCAACGACCTGGACGCCTGCAAGGCACTGATCGCCGAACACGCGTCCGATCTGGCCGCTGTTCTGGTTGAGCCGCTGCTCGGCTCGGCCGGTTGCGTTCCGGCTGAACCGGCGTTTCTGCGTGGGCTTGCCGACGCGGCCCGAGCCGTTGGAGCCGTCGCAATCATGGACGAAGTGATGAGTTCGCGGCTCGGACCCAAAGGGCTCAGCGTGCAGTTCGGCGTGGAGTGCGATCTCAAGACCTACGGGAAATACATCGCTGGCGGCTTCTCGTTCGGCGCCTTTGGTGGCACGGCCGATGTGATGGGCATCTTCGACAGCACGCATGCTGCGCACGTGCCTCACGCCGGCACGTTCAACAACAACATCACCAGTATGGCCGCTGGCACCGAGGTGCTGGCGAACGTCTACACCGCCGAGGTGGCCGCCGCGTTCACTGACCGGGGTGATGACCTTCGGGAGAACATCGCACAGGTGCTGGCCCATTATCCGCTGGCGTTGTGCGTGAGTGGGTCGGGCACCATGATGTCCATCCACGCTCGCGCCCAGCGCCCGACCGACGGCGAGTCAGCCGCCGACAAGGACCCTTCGCTGCAGGAAATGCTCTTCCTCGGTCTGCTGCGTCGCGGCATCTACATTGCCCCTCGCGGCATGATCAACCTCAGCCTGCCGGTCACCGACGATCAGCTCGCCGCCTTCCTCGGTGCTCTCGACGACCTCTGTCAGGAACTCGCCGCGTCCTGACCTATCCCGCCGCCATGAGGGCGACGGCTATGGCAGTCATGGTGACGCCGATGCTCTGCCACCAACGGAGGTGCTCCTTGTTGAACACGACCGCAAGCAGCACAGCAACAGTGGCGAACTGGGAGGACGCGACCGACACAACGCCGGCCGAGGCGTATTTGAAACCGAGTTGCAGGCAGGCCATGCCTCCACCGGCGAACACGCCGCACCAGATGCCAGTCCAGCGGGCTTTCGTGTTCCACGTGAACATCGGGCCCTTGTCGAACGGCAGCATCAGCGCCAGCACAGCAAACGCGGCCCAACGTTGGGCGATAACCGGAGTGAGGCCCGAAGCCTTCGTGCGCGACAGCATGGTGAAGCCGACGCCGAACAGGATGCCTGACGTGGACCCGAGCACGAAGCCCATCATCGGGCTGCCCTTGCCTCCCTTCACGTACGACGTAAGGCCGAGCGCTACCAGGCCGAGCGCCATTCCGACCATGGTGATGGTCTTGAGGGTCGTGCCGGTCGCCAGGTCGTACACGATGGGCACGACGGCGAGTAGCACGGAAGCCGAGGGCCCGACGATACCGATCGGGGCGATCCGGTAGCCCTGGTAGAGCATTGAGAGCCCGATGGCCATGCACACGCCGGAACCGGCCGCGATGAGTAGATGCCCCCCTATGACGTGCGACGGTATGACCAGGAACAGAATCGGCGTGAGCACACCGGCCGACACCATGGCCGTGCGCACCACCGTGATGGACGGGGCGTGGCGTCCCGACCGAGCCGCGAAGAAGTCGGAACTCCCGATGAAAATCGCAGCGAGCGCGCCAAAGAGCAGACCCACTTGCGCTACCTCGACCTTGCGATCACGCCACCCGCATGCACGCGTCCAGTCTGCCAGACTGTCTTCGCCGCGGCCTTGGAGCAGTGACGACGCGCGGCCCTCAACGCGCTAAGGCCGACTTTGCGACAAAACCCATCGCCTGGCAACCGGTTTTGTCGCAGGGTCGACAGGTCGCGCCTCTCCGCCACGACCTTGGAGCAGCGACGACGCGCGGTCGCTGGATCGAATACGTTGGAGGGAATGAAGATCGTTGCGGTGGAAGCCTACGGATACGAGCTCGGCTATCGGTACGGCACGTACGTAATGTCGGGGGGCCGCATCGTGAAGACGCTCACCAGCACGGTGGTGCGCATCATTACCGACGAAGGCATTGAGGGGTTCGCCGAAACCTGCCCCTTAGGAAGCACCTACCTGGCTGCTCATGCTCGCGGCGCGCTGGCTGCACTGCACGAGCTCGCTCCCGCTGTCATCGGGGCCGACCCGACGAATCTGCGCGACATCCAGCAGCGTATGCACGGCGCCATCATGGGCCACAACTACGCCAAGAGCCCCATCGACATCGCATGCTGGGACATCTTCGGCAAGGCCGTCGGGCGACCGGTGGTCGATCTGCTCGGCGGCCGGGTGCAGGACGACATGCGTATGTACAAGGCCGTCCCGCTCGGACCGGCCGACGAGATGGTGGCGTTCGTGCTCGAACAGCGCTCGCACGGCGTGCATCGCTTTCAACTCAAGCTGGGTGGAGACCCGCGAGAGGACGCCCGCCGCACGCTCGCCGTCTTGGCCGCAACCGACGGTGAAGACCTAGTGCTCGGTGACGCCAACGGAGGCTGGCGACGACAGGATGCCATCGTGGCCGCGCGCCTGTTGGAAGGCACCGAACGATTCTTCATGGAGCAGCCGTGCCCGACGCTGCCCGAGTGCCTGGCCGTTCGCCAGCACACCACGCTGCCCATGGTGCTCGATGAGGTCATCACCGACCTCGGCGCGCTGGTGGAGGCATCGACCGCCGGTGGCATGGAAGCCATCAACCTCAAGCTCAACCGGGTCGGTGGTCTCACGCCGGCGAAGCTCATGCGCGACTCCGCCCTCGAGCTCGGCATTCGGCTCACCATCGAAGACAGTTGGGGCGGCGATCTCACCAGCGCTGCGGTCAGCCACCTCGGTGCCAGCACGCCCGAGCACGCGTTGTTTGCGGTGTCGTTCATGAACGACTGGACCGACAACCACCTCGCCGGATACAACCCGCGCTCGGTCAACGGCCGAGGTTCAGCGCCCACTGCTCCCGGTTTGGGCGTCACCCCCGATCTCAGCCTTCTCGGCTCGCCCCTTGGAGTGTGGAAATGACCGACCCCATCCAGCCTGTCGATGCCACCAAGATGCCGCGCTATGCGGGATCATCAACGTTCGTACGGCTGCCAGAGCTACGAGATGTGGAGCGGGCCGACGTGGCCATCCTCGGCGTGCCCTTCGATGGGGGCGTGAGCTTCCGTCCGGGCGCACGGTTCGGTCCGGCCGCGATTCGGCAGGCCTCGCGTGCCATTCGTCCGCAGTACCACCCCGAGTTCGATGTGCAGCCCTTCGCCCGCATGCAGGTGGCCGATGCCGGCGACGTCGCCTGCAATCCGTATTCCATCGCGGAGTCGCTTGCCGCCATTGAGGCGCGGGCCAGCGAGTTACTCGGGCCGGCCGAGGGTCCGCACCCGGTCGACGCCATCATCAGCATTGGCGGCGATCACACCATTGCCTACTCTCTGCTCAAAGCGGTGCATCGCCGTTTCGGGCCACCGGCGTTGCTGCATTTCGACGCACACCTCGACACGTGGGACAGCTACTTCGGGCAGGACTTCACGCATGGCACCCCCTTCCGACGCGCGGCCGAAGAAGGCCTGTTCGACTCGGAGGCTTCGATGCACGTCGGCATCCGTGGGCCTGTCTACAGCGCCAACGATCTCGCCGCCGATCGTGAGCTGGGCTTTCGCACCATCACCTGCGATCAGTTGCACCGCATGGGCGTCGACGCCGCCATCGGCCGCATTCGCGAGCGCGTCGGCACCCGGCCGCTCTACATCTCCATCGACATCGACGTGCTCGACCCCGCCCATGCCCCCGGCACCGGCACCCCCGAAATCGCGGGCATGTCGAGCCGGGAACTGGTCATGATCCTGCGCGGCCTCATGGACCTCAACGTCATCTCGGGCGACGTCGTCGAGGTCGCCCCCGCCTACGACCACGCCGAGATCACCTCCCTCGCAGCCGCCACATGCGTCTACGAGTTGGCCTGCCTCATCGCCACCCGCCGCTCCGGCCCCCCAGGCAACCGGTAACGAAGCGGCCAGATGAAGCACGAGGAAGCAACCAGCTCGCGGCATTGTCCGAGCGAAGGCTTACCGGAGCAGCGCTAGGACGACGCATCTTGCGGCATTGTCTGAGCGAAGCGAGTCCGAGCGTTGCGCGAGCGGTAGCGAGCCAACCGAGGCAATCAGAGAGTCTAATCTTCGCCGAGGTAGGCCTTGCGGACTTCGTCGTTGACGGCCAGTTCCTTGGCCGGGCCTTCGAGCGAGATGTGGCCGGTTTCCAGCACGTAGCCGTAGTTGGCGATGTTGAGCGCCACGAGGGCATTCTGCTCCACCAACAGCACCGTGGTGCCTTGGGCGTTGACCTTCTTGATGGTGTCGAACACCATCTCGACCAAAATGGGGGCCAGACCCATGGACGGTTCATCCAGCAACAACAACCGCGGCTGGCTCATGAGCGCACGACCCATGGCGAGCATCTGCTGCTCGCCGCCCGACATGGTGCCGGCCTTTTGAGCAATGCGTTCTTTCAGCCGGGGGAAAAGGTCGAAGACCCGTTCCATGTCGGCGGCGATGCCGGGCTTGTCCTTGCGCATGAACGCACCGAGTTCAAGGTTCTCGGCCACGGTCATGCGGGGGAAGATGCGACGACCCTCGGGGCTCTGCGCGATGCCGAGCTTGGCGACTTCGTTGCCCTTAATGCCGGTGATCTCTTTGCCCTCGAAGTTGATCGAGCCCTTCTTCGATTTCAAGAGACCCGAGATCGAACGCATGGTGGTGGACTTGCCGGCGCCGTTGCCGCCGATGAGCGACACGATTTCACCCGGATACACCTTTAGCGAAATGCCCTTCACCGCGGCGATGGCGCCGTAGGAAACGTGGAGATCATCGATCACCAAGAGGGGCTGACCGCCGTTCCCACGCGGTGTGGGAGGAGCGAGGTTGCTCATGCTGCACCTTCCGTTGCGTCCTTGCCGAGGTACGCCTCGATCACTCGTGGGTTGGAACGAATCTCAGCTGGGGAACCTTCGGCGATCTTGGCGCCGTACTCCAGCACCGTGATGCGTTCGGCCGTGCCCATCACCACCTTCATGTCGTGCTCGATGAGCAGCACGGTGACGCCGCGCTGATCCCGGACACGGTGCACGAATGCGGTGAACGCTGCCGACTCCTGGGGGTTCATGCCGGCCGTCGGCTCATCCAGCAGCAACAGCTTCGGTCGCAGCGCCAGCGCACGTGCCACTTCGAGACGACGCTGGTCACCGTAGGGAAGGTTCTTGGCGAACTCTTCGTCCACGCCACCGATGCCGACGAACTCAAGCAATTCCTTGGCGGTCGCCTTGGCTTCGGATTCCTCTCGGCGCTGCTTGGGGGTGCGAAGCACGGTGGCAATAACGCCGCTCTTCATGTGCGGATGCATGGCGACCATCACATTTTCGGCTGCGGTCATAGCGCCGAACAGGCGGATGTTTTGGAAGGTTCGCGCCATACCGCTGGCTGCAATTTCGTGCGGCGGTCGGGCCGTGATCTTTTGATCATCGAAGATGACCGTGCCCGTCGTGGGGGCATAAAGGCCGGTGAGCACGTTGAAGAACGTGGTCTTGCCAGCACCGTTGGGCCCGATAAGCGCCACGATGGATGCCTTCGGAATTTGGAAGTCGACGTCGTTCACGGCGGTGAGACCGCCGAACACAACGCTGATGCCTTGGGCGTCGAGCAGAAGCTCGCTCATGGGTGTGCTCCTTCCGCAAGGGCCTCGGCCGCGTCCGCAGCCTTGTCGGCCTGCTTGACCGCCTTCGATCGAGCAGCCGGGATGAAGCCTTCCGGACGGAAGAGCATCATGAGCACCAGCACCAGCCCAAAGAAACCGAAGTTGTAACTGACCAGATCGACCTTTGTACCAAAAGCTGAGTTGAACTTTCGACCGATCCAGTTGAGACCGGTGTAGTTGAACCACGTAATCACGA
This sequence comes from Actinomycetes bacterium, assembly GCA_031360915.1. GTDB lineage: Bacteria > Actinomycetota > Acidimicrobiia > Acidimicrobiales > Ilumatobacteraceae > JANMCE01. The sequence goes on from JANMCE010000204.1 coordinate 9,335, forward strand.
CGCCACCAAGGATGGCTCCCCACACGTTGCCCATGCCGCCCAGAATGACTGCGCACAGGATGATGATGGAGAACGAAAACGTGAAGCTGTCGACGTTGACGGTGCCGACGATGGTGGCGTAGAACGCCCCACCGACACCACCGGCAAACGCACCAACGGCGTACGACCAGAGCTTGGTCTGCATGAGCGGAACGCCCATCAGGCTGGCAGCAAGTTCGTCTTCTCGAATAGCCATCCACGCTCGCCCAAGGCGACCGTCACGTAGCTTGATGGAGATCCACACGAACAACGCGCAGAAAATCAAAATGACGTAGTACTTCGCGATGTAGTCGCTCGGTGTAATGGTCTTGTCGATGCCGGGCAGCACCGCCAAGGGGCCCATGCCCACCGCGTCAACCGGGCCAATGCCCTTGGTACCATTGGTGAACTTCTCCGCGTTGCGGAAAACCTCGGGCAGAATCTCGCCAAAACCCAAGGTGACCAGGGCAAGGTAGTCACTCTTCAACCGCAGTGTCGGAGCTCCAATGACCACGCCCACCAGCGCAGCGATAATACCGGCCACAATCACCACAAACCAGAACGTCAAGTGGATACCGGGGATGACGGCGCGCGCCGTGTCGAGAATGTGGATGTTCTGACTGCTGATGAAGTCCGACATGAACCAGGCCGACACATAGGCGCCGACCAGGAAGAACGCGACGTAACCAAGGTCGAGCAGACCAGCGAAACCCACCACAATATTGAGGCCGAGTGAAAACAGCGCGTACACCGCGCAGAGCACCACGGTGAACAGCGGCAGCACACCGGCGTTGTCGGTCACGAAGTAATGCGGCAGCAGCAACGCCACCACCAGGGCAACGGCACCAATGGCGAGCTTCTTCGGGTCCCTGCCCGAAATGGCTTTCTTTTTGTCGGCCATCAGACTTTCTCCTGCTGTGCTTTACCGAAGATTCCGCTCGGTCGGAAGATGACCATCAGGATGAGAATGCTGAACATGACGGTCTGCGTCCATCCCTGACCAAAGAAGCCCGGAGCGCCATCGTTGAGGCCTTGGATAACACCGATCAGTACGCCACCGATAACTGCGCCGAGCAGATTACCCACGCCACCCAAGACGGCGGCGGTGAAGGCAATAAGGCCGAGGCGGAAGCCGGCGTCATAGCGAGTTTGACCGTTCACCTGTACGAACAACGTGCCAGCAGCGCCGGCCAGCGCACCGCCGAGGGCGAACGTGAACGAAATAACCAGGTCGACATTGATACCCATCAACAGTGATGCGTCCCGATCCTGGGCCGTAGCTCGCATGGCCTTACCGATTTTGGTGCGCTGCACGATGTAGGTCATCAGCAGCAGCAAGGGTACGGTCACGCCGAGCACGATGAGGTACTTGATCTTCACTTCGATGGCGCCAAGCTTGATGGCGCCCGTTGGCAAAACGCTGCGTCGGGAACGGGGCGCCGAGCCGTTCAGCACGATGCCTACGTTTTGAAGGATGAAGCTCATACCGACGGCCGTAATCAGCGGTGCCAGCTTTGGAGCGTTCCGGAGTCGGCGGTAGGCGAGGCGCTCGATCGTGACGTTGATCAAGGCACAGATCGCCATTGTGCCCACCAGCGCCACCAGCAAAAAGATGAGGGCACTTCCGCCGGGCTTGGTCTTGTTGAAGCCGTCCTCCATGATGATGGCAGCGAACACCGACCCGAGCATGAACAGGTCGCCGTGGGCGAAGTTGATGAGCTCGATGATGCCGTAAACCATCGTGTAGCCCAACGCAATGAGCGCGTAGAGCGCACCGTTGGACAGGCCGATGGTGAGGACCTGGGTGAAGGTCTTCGGCCCAGCGATGAAGCTGCGAATGATGAAGGCAATGGCGAGGGCCAACACAATGAGGCCCACCCTTGACGCCAGATCCTTCGGTAATTTCAGTCGCGCCGCGGCTGGCGCAGCAACTGTTGACATGCAAGAAACCCCCACTTGAAAAGATTGGGGTGACCTCGGAATGAGGCCACCCCAATCAACTGACTACATACGTTTGTTACAGGTTGTGGCTAGGTTCAGCCGACGGGCCAGGGCTTGAGGAACGTCTCGGCTCCACCCTTGACCAGCTGAATGCTCATGTCCTTCACGGTGACGTCACCGTTGGCATCGATGCCGAATTCCTTGCCGATGAGGGACTCAGCGGCGGGGATCTTCAGGTTCGACAGGGTCTTGGCGGTGATGTCGGCACGGGTGCCGTCCGAGAGCGAGATGCCCTTCATGATCATCTGCAGTGCCGCGGCACCGTAGATGGCGTATGCCGAGGCCGGGTCGTGTCCATAGGCAGTCTTGAAGTCGGTGACGAACTTGGCACCAGCACCACCGGCCTTGACGAGCTCACCGGCCGGCAGACCGGCGAAGGTGATGTACATGCCATCGGACTCGGTCAACTTCAAGAGCGTCGGGTAACCGGTGAATCCGTCCGGGGCGATGAGCTTGACTGCACCGGTGTTCACGCCGAGGGCAGCAACCTTGTCACGGACCAACTGCTCACCGTTGTTGTCGTTAATGCCACCGAGGTAGACACAGTCCGGGCTCTTGGCCTTGAAGCCTTCGAACAGGGCGGTGTAGTTCGGCTGCTTGGCATCCCATGCCGCGTCAGCGACAATCTCGATGCCTTGCTTCTTGGCTTCTTCCTTGAAGGCAGTTGCCACGCCGACGCCGTAGGTCTGGGCATCATTGAGCACAACGCACTTCTTCAGACCGAGTTCCTTGGCGAACTGGGCGCCAGCGGCCCCCTGGAAGTCGTCGGTAGCAACGACACGGCCGTAGTTACGCTTGCCGGTCGGGTAGTACTTCTCCGGCTCGCCCGGATCCCACTTCTTGGTGATACCGGGGTTGGTGTTGGCGTGCGACACCATGAGCATGGGGCCGGTCTTGTCCTGGTTGAGCACCGGGATTTCGATCTTGGCGCAACCCGAGTTGTACGTGCCCATAACGGCAACTTCTTTGGCGTTGCTGACGTGGTCCTGAGCGTTCTTGGCGCAGGTCGCGTCGTCCCACCCGCCCTTGGCCGCAGTCGCGTTGTCGTATTCCTTCAGCGCGATGTTGAACTTGCCGGCCTTACCGTTCTGCTGCTTCAAGAACAGCTGCATAGCGAGGTTGGTGTCCTTGGACGCGTCAGCCGAAGCACCCTGCAACGGAAGGTCGGACGAAACGATCAACGCATCGCCGGCCGGAGCTGCTGCAGCGCCTGCCTTGGTCGTGGCCGAACCGGCGGCCGTCGTGGCCGAACCGGCGGCCGTGGTAGCGGCCGTGGTCGTTTTCGCCTTGCTGGAGCCGCAGGCCCCAGCAATCAGCATCAACGGCAACGCTGCTGCCAATACTTTTCTGTTCATCATGGAATGTGTCACCTTTCTTACCATCCGGTTCGCCCCCTCTTGGAGAGTCAGGCTGCATGATTTCGCTAAGCGAATATGCCCCTGCTACCCCTCGATCGCTCGCCGATAGGAACGGTCAGCTTGACCGCTTTGCGACGTTACCACAGGGTAGGGGTGACTCAAGGCACATGCGGATGAACACCCCGTGAACCCTGGGTTACCTCGGTGTTCACCCAGTTTGTTCAGGCGTCGATAGCAACCGAGCGAAGATCGGCCAGCGAGGAATACTCCAGGGCCGAAAGATGGGTCGACCCCAGGCGAACCTGCGGAGCCATGCCCGCCTCGAAGGCTTCCTGCCAGCGCATTGCACACAGACACCACTGGTCACCGGCCTTCAGACCGGCAAATCCGTACTGGGGCATCGGTGTACTGAGGTCATTGCCAACCGACTTGCTAAACGCCAGGAAGTCATCGGTCATGACCACGCAGACGACGTGCATACCGGGGTCATCACCATGGTTCTCACAACAACCCGTGCGGTAGTACCCCGTCAACGGATCAAGGGAACAAGACTGCAGCTCCAGACCGAGCACATTCATTTGAGTCATGTGCCAGACGTTAGAGCAGAGCAGACTCGCGGCATTGTTCGAGTCATGTGCCAGGGTTCAGAGTAGAGCAGCCTCGCTGCATTGTCTGAGCGAAGCGAGTCCGAGAGTAGGGAGCGACGCTGAGCGAAAAGGAGCGGTAGCGACCAAGCGAAGCCAATTAGGTAGCGAGCAAACGAGGCATGTCATCGTGCGGTGGGCATGTCTAGGGAGGCGCCGATGGCGTCGCCGGAGTTGGGCCAGCGGGAGGTGACGACTTTGCCGCGGGTGTAGAAGCCGACACCGTCGGGGCCGTGCACATGGTGCTCGCCGAACAGCGAATCCTTCCATCCACCGAACGAGTAGAACGCCATGGGCACGGGCACCGGCACGTTGATGCCGATCATGCCGACCTTCACCCCGCGGGTGAATTGGCGCGCCGCTCCCCCGCTGTTGGTGAAGATGGCGGTGCCGTTGCCGTACGGGTTGGCGTTGATGAGATCGATGGCCTCTTTTACCGTTCCCGCCCGCAGCACGGACAGGACGGGGCCGAAGATTTCGTTGGTATAGGAATCCATCTCGACAGTGACGTGGTCCATCACGGTTGGCCCCACAAAGAAGCCGTCTTCGAAGCCGGGCACCACGAGGCCACGACCGTCGACGGCAACCTTGGCGCCCTGCGCCTCACCGCGGCCGATGAGATCGACGATGCGGTCACGGGCCTGCGGCGTGACGACCGGGCCCATTTCGCTGGCGCTGTCGCGACCCGAACCGACTCGTACCGCAAGGGCCTTGCGCTCGACGAACTCCATGAGCGTGTCGCCAGCCGAGCCCACGGTGACCGCGGCCGAGATGGCCATGCAACGCTCGCCGGCCGAACCGAAGGCAGCGGCCGAAAGGTGGTCGGACGCAAAGTCGAAGTCGGCGTCGGGCATGACGATGGCATGGTTTTTGGCGCCACCGAGCGCTTGAACCCGCTTGCCGTTGGCTGTGCCGCGCTCGTAGATGTATTTGGCGATCGGTGTAGAACCGACGAACGAAATTGCGGCCACGTCGTTGTGGTCGAGCAGAGCGTCGACGGCGGTCTTGTCACCGTGCACCACGTTGAACACGCCGGGGGGAAGACCGGCCTCCGACCAGATTTCGGCCATGACGTTGGACACCGATGGGTCACGCTCGGACGGCTTCAGTACGAAGGTGTTGCCACATGCGATAGCCACCGGGTACATCCACATTGGCACCATGGCCGGGAAGTTGAATGGTGTGATGCCGGCGACGACGCCGAGGGGCTGGCGGAAGGTGTAGCTGTCGACATCGGTGGACACCTGGTCGGAGTAGCCGCCCTTCAGCAATGTCGGGATACCGCACGCAAACTCGACCACTTCGAGGCCGCGCTGCACTTCGCCCTTGGCGTCGGACAGCACCTTGCCGTGCTCATCGGAGATGATGCCGGCCAGTTCGTCCATGCGGGCGTTCACAATCTCGCGGAATGCGAACAGGATCTTGGTTCGGCGACTGAGCGAGCTGTCGGCCCAATCGTCGGATGCGGCCAGGGCTGCGGCGACGGCTCGGTCAACGTCGCTCACTTCGGCTAGCAGCACGCTGGCCTGCTGGGCGCCCGTGGCCGGGTTCCACACCACGCTTGAGCGGGTTGAGTTGCCGGCGGTGGAGGATCCCCCGATGAAGTGTTCGATAGTTCGCATGATGCTCCTAAGGAGTAGTAGTCGGTGCGTGCACCATGGCAACGGCCAGGTCAACTGCGGCCGCTACGTCGTGGTCGGCAGGATAGAGAAGTGATCGGCCCACGACCAGTCCGCGTACACCCGGGGCGGCGAGCGCCTTTTCCCATCGAGCGTACGTCTCGTCCGCGGGGCCGGTCGGATCGCCGCCCAACAGCAGCGTGGGAAACGTGGTGGAACGCATGACCAGGTCCATGTCGTCGACCACCGGAAGTTTCATCCACGTATGCCGGCTGCTGCGGCCGAGGCCCTGTGCAATGCCGACCGAGAGGATGACGGCTTCAGCTGAGAGATCGTTCTTGATCTTCCCGTCGACCCGCGAGGACATGAAAGGCTCGACCATGGCCATCACCCCATGGTCGGTGAGGTCGTCGATGGCGTGCGCGCAACTTTCCAGCGTGGCGACGGTGCCCGCATCTTGCAGATCGATACGGGTGAGCATTTTACCGCCTTCGAAACCCATCGCTGCGATGGTGGCCGCGTCGTAGCCGGTGAAACGATCATCCATCTCGAACGACGCGCCGAGCAGGCCGCCACGGTTCATCGAGCCGATAACGATCTTGTCGTCGAGGGCGCCGAGCAAGAGCAGATCTTCGAGAATGTCGGCGGTGCCGAGCACACCGTCGACACCCGGACGTTCGAGCGCGCTTAGCAGGCGCTGGAGCAGTTCGTAACGGTCGGCCATCACGCCCCCGCGCCCGCCCACGCCGAGCGCACCGCGAGCCGGGTGATCGGCGGCCACCAACATCAGGCGACCGTCGGACCCCAATAGTGGCCGCCGGCGACGCGCCGCCGCCGCACGAACTACCGCCTGTGGGTCGTTGGCGCGAGTCTCTTGGAGCGTGTCGAAGACAGAATCGTTCATGGCGAGGCTGAACGCTACGGCCGTCAGGACCACTTCGTCAACAGTATGTCCTTACATTCTGACAAGCCTCGCCACCTGCCCCGTGCCATGTCATGACAATATGTCCTAGCATGGTTGCCCTGTGACCAACATCGCCGTCAACTTGGCCCGCTCCAGCCCGGTGCCGCTCTATCACCAGTTGGCGCGACTGCTGGAGGCTTCGATTCAGAGTGGTGAGATCGCCAAGGGCGAGTTCCTGCACAACGAGTTGGAGCTGGTCGATCTCTGGCAGGTCTCGCGACCGACCGTGCGCCGCGCCATTCAGGATCTTGTCGATGCGGGTCTTGTCGTACGCCGCCGTGGCGTTGGCACCCAAGTGGTCAGCGACCAGATCCGCCGACCGGTCCAACTCACTTCACTGTACGAAGATCTCAACGCACAGGGGCGTTCGCCCAAGACCAAAGTGCTCGTGCATGAGCGCCGCCCTGCCGACCCCACCATCGCCAAGACGCTGAACATCTCCAAGGGTGACGGAGTCGTCTACATCGAACGGGTTCGTTCCGCTGGCAACACGGGGCTGGCCATCCTGCGAAACACTCTGCTCGTCGAGGCGGCCGGCGCGATCACTGCACACCAGTTGGAAACGTCCGGGCTGTACGAACTGCTGCGATCCAAGGGTGTGCGGCCGCGCGTTGCTGACGAAATCATCGGTGCCAAACTCGCTTCAACTGAAGAGGCCGAGGCCCTCGGCCTCAAGGCAGGCGCGGCGTTAGTGACCATGCATCGCGTCATGCAGGACGACACCGGCCGCACCGTCGAAGTCGGGTCGCATGTGTACGACGCAACCAAGTACACGGTGGAGATCACCGTTATCGCCAACTAACGAGACCCTTGACCACGCCCCTTCACACCTACATCATCACCGTTCGCTGCCCCGATCAGCCCGGCATCGTGTTCTCCTTCGCCGCTGGCATCATGGCCGCGCAGGGCAACATCTTGGAGAGCGCCCAGTTCGACGATCAGATCACCGGTACCTTCTGCCAGCGCACCCGCTTCGAGTCCCCCATCGCCGATGTGTTCCTGATCGAACAACAGCTCAATCCCATCGCCGCTCGCTTCGACGCCGAATTGACGGTGCGAGCCGAATCCACCAACCAGCGCATGTTGGTGATGGTCTCCAAATTCGACCACTGCCTGGTTGATCTGCTGTACCGCTGGAACAATGGTGAGCTTCGGGTGGACATTCCGGTGGTGGTCTCCAACCATCCTGATCACCAGCAGCTCGCAGAACGGTACGGCATCCCGTTTGTGCATCTGCCGGTCACCAAGGACAACAAGACCGAGCAGGAGGGCCGTCTTCGGGACCTCATCGCCGAGCATGCGATCGACTTCATCGTGCTAGCCCGGTATATGCAGGTGCTCTCCCCTGAGCTGTGCGATGAGATGCCCGGGCGAGTCATCAATATTCACCACTCATTCCTGCCGGGGTTCAAAGGGGCCCGTCCCTACGACCAGGCCTACGCCCGCGGGGTCAAGATCATTGGTGCCACCGCGCACTACGTCACCTCGGATCTGGACGAAGGGCCCATCATCGAGCAGGACGTCGTGAGGGTCGGCCATGCGCTGACATCGCCCGAGCTGGCCACGGTCGGTCGCGACGTCGAACGCCAAGTTCTCTCCCGTGCCGTGCGTTATCAGGCCGAGAGCCGTCTGATTCGCATCGGCCACCGCGTCATCGTTTTCCACTAATTCTCAACACCAAGGAGCAACATGTCAGACGTACGTATCGGCATTCTCGGCTGTGGCCGCATCGGAAAGATGCACGCCGACCTCATCGAGCGCCGTACCCATGGCGCCAGCGTGGCCATGGTGTTCGACGCCTTCCCCGAGGCATCGGCTGCGGTCGCGGCCGAACTCGGCGTGCCGGTCGCGGCCAGTGCCGAGGAGCTCATCAATTCGCCCGAGGTTGATGCGGTTGCGATCTGCACGTCGACTGACACTCATGCCGACCTCATGATCCTGTGCGCACACGCAGGCAAGGCGATCTTCTGCGAAAAGCCGGTGTCGCTCGACCTGGCTACGGTCGACGCGGCCCTCGCAGAGGTGACCAGGGCCGGCGTGCCGATTCAGATCGGTTTCAACCGTCGCTTCGACCCGGCCCATGCGTCGGTTGCGGCAGCAGTTGCCAGCGGCGAGTTGGGCGAGGTGTACATCACCAAGATCACGTCACGTGACCCCGCTCCTCCCCCGCTTGCGTACGTGAAGGTGTCGGGTGGTTTGTTCCTCGACATGATGATTCACGACTTCGACATGGCCCGTTTCGTCGTCGGCAGCGAAGTCGTTGAGGTGTATGCCCAGGCCGCAATCCGCATCACGCCTGAGATCGCCACCGCGTTCGGGCCGGACAGTGGTGACGTGGATGTTGCGGTTGTTACCCTTCGCCATGCGAACGGTGCACTGACCGTGATCGACAACAGTCGCCAGGCTGTCTACGGCTATGACCAGCGGGTTGAAGTTCTCGGGTCCAAGGGGATGGCGGCCAGCGAGAACCCACTGGCCCACACCGGCATCAAGCGAGACGCCAGTGGTTCCACCAGCGAGTTGCTGCCGTTCTTCTTCCTCGACCGGTACATCCCCAGCTACGTGAACGAGTGGGCCGCGTTTGTGAATATGGTCGCCAACGGTTCACCGTCGGTCGTAGGTACCGCGGATGGCCGCGCTCCGCTGGTTATCGGCCTGGCCGCGATCAAATCACTCGCCGAAAGTCGCCCGGTGCAGATCAGCGAGATCGGCTGACGCTCCGGCGCTATCATCGCTCTGATGTTACAATGACATCAGAGCGATGATAGAGTGGCATCATGGCTACGAACATCATCATCCGTCATGTGCCAGACGATGTTGCGGCAACGTTGAAGCTCCGGGCCGAGGCCGCAGGGCAGTCACTGCAGGCCTACGCACTCAGCTTGGTCGTGCGTGATGCGACGACACCAACGACCGATGAGTGGTTGGCAACCACCCGCGCCCGCCTGGCACGCGGGTCGACGGGTGTTGATCTGTCGACTGGTGAGACCTTGAATGCCATCGCCGACGGACGCCGGTGATTGTTGCCGACGCCAGTGTGCTGGCCGACGCGTTGTATGACAACACCGCCCGCGGGGAGCGGGCGCGGAACGCCTTAACCGGTCATCCGATTCATGTGCCCGATCTGATCTATGCCGAGATCGGCAACGTCCTGCGGCGACGGCTGCAGTCAGCGACGCAACCAGCCGTCGACATCGCCGTCCTTGCGCTGGTCTCGGCACCTTGGACCGTTCACGCAATCGCGCCGCTCGTCGCTCGTGCACTCGACTTCCGAGCAAACACCACCGCCTACGACGCCACCTACATTGCGTTGGCCGAGCGACTCGCATGCCCGTTCATCACTGGAGATGCAAAGCTGATCAACGGCGTGCAGGGCCACAGCTGCCCGATGATCCTGCATCGCTGACCTCTCAGCCGAACTGGCCTCGTTGAGCGTCGTCCAGTGCAGAGCGGCGAGATCGGCTGACAGTAATCTTTGGCCCATGCCAAACCCGGGGTCGGACATCGCCGTACGACGAGTCGTTATCGTCGGGACGGGAGACTGTGGTGCGCGAGTCGCACTCGGGTTGCGAGACCACGGCTTCGAGGGTGACGTTGTGCTGGTCGGCGACGAGACGGATGCTCCCTACGAACGCCCGGCGCTTTCCAAGGCGGTGCTCGCCCTGGAGAGTGCGGACCCGAATCCGATCGCGTCAGGTCCTCGATTAGCCGAACTCGGTATCACGTGGCGCCCGGGCACCAAAGCCGTCTCCATCGACCGGGCGCTTCGGCGCCTGGAGCTCGATACTGGTGATGCGATTGCCTACGATCGCTTGGTTTTGGCGACGGGGGCGCGCGCTCGACGATCACCAGTTCCGGGCGCTGACATCGCCCACTCTCTCCGGTCGTTTCGGGACGCGGTGGCACTACGCGAGCAGCTCTATGACGGTGCCCGCCTGCTGATCATCGGCGGCGGCTTCGTCGGCCTTGAAGCAGCAGCGACGGCCATCGAACGCGGGTGCGCAGTCACTGTGGTTGAGTTCGCGCAGACGCTGATGAGCCGAGTCGTGCCGAACGCTGTCGCCGAACACATTCAGGCCCGCCACCTGGCTGCCGGTTGCGACCTCCGACTTGGCATTGGCGTCGAGCACCTCCAGCCGATGGAAGAAGGCTTCACGGCGGTCTTCAGCGATGGCTCTCGTCAGCAGTTCGACGTCGGCCTGGTCGGGATCGGCGCCATTCCCAACACCGAGTTAGCGGCCACGGCGAGAATGTCGATTGCCAATGGAATTGCGGTCGATGATCGTCTTCGAACCAGCGATCCGGACATTTTCGCCGCTGGTGATTGTTGTTCGGTTCCCCACCCGCTTTACAACGGTGCCCGACTCAGGATCGAGGCGTGGCAGAACGCGGTGACCCAGGCCGAGGTTGTCGCCGAAAATGTCGTCGGCGGTGATCGCGTCTACGACGCCGTTCCGGCGTTCTGGTCTGACCAATATGACCTTCGCCTCCAGATCGTGGGGCTCCACTCGTTCGCAGTCCGGGAGGTGACGCGTCGGCGCGCCGACGGCGCCGAATTGCTCTTCGGACTCGACTCGACCGGCCGAGTGATCTCCGCCAGCGGGGTCGCCCCCGGCACAGCTATCGCTCGTGACATGAGCGCGGCCAGTGCGATAATTGCCAGCCGCGCACCAATGCACCCCGCGGATCTCTCCGACGCATCGGTCGACCTTCGTTCACTCGCCAGCGGCCGTCATCGTTCGTCGAAAGCCGAGCTCATCAGCGCGGTCGACTGACACTTGCGGTCAGCTCTCGACGACCATCAGATCCATGGTGTAGCGGGTGGCGTCGAGCACCTGCTCGGTGTATTCGACCCGGGTCCCAGCGAAATCCTGCATCGTGGCCTCCACGATAAGAAGTGGAGAACCGCGATCGATGCCGAGCAGCGCGGCGTCAACCGGTCCGGCGAGTCGCGCCGATACCTTTCGGCGAGCACTGTGAGGCCAAACTCCCCGCTCGCGCAACGCCTTGTACAACCCGGTGGACGCCAGCTGGGCGGTCGTCAATCCACCGCCCGCAGCGACCGTCAGCCATGATCGCATGATCGCCAGGCGATAGCCGTCCGCGTACCGGCATCGCTCCAGGTAGACCACCTGGGATCCGATTGGAACGGCCAGATGCTCAGCGATGGAGTCATCCACAACCACCCGGTCATGGGCCAGAACGGTGGTCGCCGGGGATCGGCCCTGCTCGTTCAAGTCATCCCAAATGGAACTGAGACGGGTCTGACTTTGCACCTCATCGTTGACGACCTGGGTGCCCTTACCCTGTCGACGAACGAGGAGGCCGGAGTCCACCAATTCCTGGACCGAACGACGCAATGTCAGCCGAGACACCTGCCAAGAGTCGGCAAGAATCGTTTCGCTCTCGAGGTAGTCGCCTTTGGCGAGCCGACCTTCTGTGATAGCACGTTCGATCTCACGTGCGACCTGAAAGTAGAGCGGCGTCGGCGTCGAACGATCAAGTTGAATCTCTACAAATACAGACGAAACCATGGCTCTCCAGAAGTCAGCCTGGGAGTTGCGCCTCGAACGCGGCGAATTCGTCATCGGCTATGGCCAGGACGTGGCCATCAGCAGGATAACCGCCAACGGTAACGTCATCGGCGAACTCTTTAAACGCGGCAACCCGTTCGGCCTGGAGACGCTCGAACTCGGCCCGGAAATTGCGGTAGATCTTGGCGTGCCGCGGTGTGTGGCCATCGGTGTAGCCCAGAATGTCGGTAGAGAAAAGGTACTGGGCGTCGCAACCTCGGCCCGCTCCCATTGAGAGCAGCACGACGTTGGTTCGCTGGGCGATAGCGGTGGCCACCCGTTCCGGGACGACTTCAATCTCGGCCGCGAAGGCTCCGGCTCCCTCCAACGTCTTGACCTGGTTGTACACCAGCATGGCCGTATCTGCCGTCTTGCCGACCGCCTTAAAACCGCCCGTCCACGTGCGTTTCGATGGGATCAGGCCGGTATGCCCGCAGACCGGGATGCCCTCGGCTGTGAGCTTGGCGACAATTTCCGTCGAGGCGGCGCAGTAGACCGCATCAGCGCCCAACTGCATGACCTCATGCGCCTTGCGGATGTAATCGTCAAATGTGGCGAGCTGTCCGTAGAGCAGGCCAGCGAACACGAAACAATCCCCCGCGGCCTCGCGCATGGCCGGCGACCAGATCGGTGTTTCGATTGACAGCAGGTCGATGCCAGCAGCCGAGGCAGCCCGCGCCTCGTCCATTGACTCGATATGGATCATCGACAACTGCCGTTCGCCTCGCAGCGCCCTCAGGTCGGCCACGGTACGGCGGCTTCGGTTCACTCGGCCCCGTTTGAAGCATGCAAGCGGGCGAGGCCCTCACGACCGCCGACGACGGCAGCGGTGAGTTGATCAACCGTGGTGTCTTCTTTACGTACGTCGAGAATGACCTCACCGTGATTCATCACTATGTGTCGGTCGCAGACTTTGAACGCATGGTGCAGGTTGTGGGTAACCAACACGCTGCTGACACCTTCGGACTTCAACTGGCCGAGATAGGACAACAGCGCCTCGGTGGCACGAACGGCCAGCGCGGAGGTTGGTTCATCGAGGATGAGGAGCGTCCGCTTGAAGTGCACGGCGCGAGCAATGGCGACCGCTTGCTTCTGACCACCCGACAGCGACCCAACGAGTTGACGAGGTGACCGAATGCCTTCGATCGTCACGACCGACTGGAGAATTTGGGATGAAATCGCATCCATCTGCTTGATCTTCATCAGTCCAATCCGGTTCGTCAGCTCACGGCCCATAAAGATGTTGCGGGTGATCGTCTGCTGGTCGACAAGGGCGGAGTCCTGGAAAATAGTCTCGATTCCCATTGCCTCGGTGGCCGCCCGGGTGAGGTGCGTTACCTTTTCACCTTTCCACAACCAGTCCCCCGATGTCGGCAAGGTAACGCCCGACATCATGCGGACCAGCGTCGACTTGCCGGCGCCGTTGTCACCGAGCAGTCCGACGATCTCGTTCTCGTCGATCGAGATACTGACATCATTTACCGCGGCATTCTTCCCGAAGACCTTGGTGATGTTCCGTAGTTCAAGGAGCGGCGTTGTCATTCGGCTTTGCCCTCGAAGTACTGGTTGATGATGACGAAGATCACCGTCATAACGCCGATGAAGAGCTTTAGGTAGTAGCTCGGAAGCGACGACAGTAAGACGATGGCCTGAAACGTCTTGACAAATGCCACGCCCAGAATCATCCCGAATACGCTGCCCTTGCCACCGCGTAGCGAACAACCGCCAATAACTGCGCCGGCGATTGCCTCAAGTTCATACCCCACCCCGCTACCAGGTATGAGCGTGCGTGCCTGGACTCCCTGCAGCACCGCTGCAAGCCCACAGAGAGCCCCCAGAATGCAGAAGGCCAGGAGTTTCACGCGTTTCGGGTTGATAGAGATCGCTTTCGCCGCGTTCTCGTTTCCGCCAACAGCAAAGAGGTGATTGCCGAGCTTGTGTCGGTGCATGAATGTCCACACGAGGAGGCCGACGCCAGCAAGCCACAGCATCTGGGCGCGGATGCCAAGTCCGAGCTCCGCGCTGATTACCTGCTTGAGCTGTTTGCTGAGCTTCGCATCGTCGATTCGGGGAGTTGGAGCTGAGCCACCGGCACCGACATACATGTTCTGCATGCCCCACCAGAATGAGGCCATGCCGAGCGTTGCGATAAAACTCGAAATATGGAACGTGTTGATGATCAATGCGTTTATAGCCGCGATCCCGATCCCGACGACGATGGCCAGTGCGGCGCAGAGCCAGGCACTGTGCCCGCCGCCGTACCAGCGGATAAAGACGAGTTCACACATACCCATGTTCATAGCGAGCGACAGATCAAACTCGCCGGCGATCATCAACACACCTGCGCCGATGGCGAGCAGCCCGAGCCACGGAATGCTCTGCGACATCACGCTGAGGTTGGCCGCCGACAGATAGGCGAACTTGGTGGGATCCTTCGCCCAGTACAGGATGCAGCCGAGCTGCAAGATTACGAAAAGGATCGTTACTTCCAACGCGCCGCGGCCACGATGCTCACGGACCCATTGGTTAAAGCTCGATCTCGCGGCCGGAGCCATCACGAACTCTTTCGTTCCCACAGCTACGCCCACTTGCATCTCTTTCCCCCACGGTTCGAACATGTGCATTCAGATACGGCACGGGGCAGGTGGTTTCCCACCTGCCCCGTCAGACTACTTCGGGTACAGCGACTACCGAACCTTGCCGGCCAGCTCGGCGACGGTGGCGACGTTCGCCTTGTCGACGATGCCAGCACCGGTGTTGATGCTGAACGGCTTGATGCCGAAGTCAATCAGCAGCGCCAGCTCAGCGACCGTTTGGAACCCCTGGATGTAGGGCTCCTGGGTGACGGCGGCCTTGATAGTGCCCGCAGCGATGGCGTCGGTCACGGGCTTCGAAATGTCGAAGCCACCAACGATGACCTTGGCCGGATCGAGCTTGGCGTTCTTCAGCGCCTCTAGGGCATTACGGTGCGGCGTGCCACCCATGGGGATGATGGCCTTGACCGTCTGGTGGCCAACGAGCCACTGGGTCATGTTCTCAAGTGCCTCGGCATCGCCCTTGGCACCGGCCTGGATAACTTCGTACTTGGCCTTGACGGTGTCGAGGGCCTTCTTCACGCCAGCGCCACGCTCTTTGGCGTAGGACGCATCGGGCTGCTCAACGGGGAGAAGCACGAGGTCGCCTTCTTTGATGCCGGCTTCCTTTATCATGCGCAGGCCGATCAGCTCGCCAGCGGCGGTGAAGTCCTGGCCGATGAAGCCTTCGACGCAATCGCGCACCTTGCCGGGAGCGAGCACGTTGTAGGACATGACGGCAACGCCAGCCTTCTGGGCGGCACAAACGTTCTCGGTGAACTGGCTCTCGTCACGGATGACGACGGCGATGGCGGCGGGCTTCTTCGCCGCTGACGTGCCGATGAGCTCGTTGTACTTCGCCGCGTCGGCGCCCTCGGTTGTGAACGCGACTTCAAGGTCGATGTTGTACAACGAAGCGGCGTCCTTCGCTCCGGTCTGAATCGTTCCCCAGAACGAGTCGGTCGGCGGGTTGTCCATGACGAAAACCACTTTGCGATTCTTTCCCCGTGAGCCGAGGCCAGAGGCGAGCGCGCTTCCCGCGGTCGCCTTGACCGTCGTCGCCGCAGCAGCTGCGGTGGTGGTCGCCGCAGCTGCGGTCG
Organism: Actinomycetes bacterium; assembly: GCA_031360915.1. Lineage (GTDB taxonomy): Bacteria > Actinomycetota > Acidimicrobiia > Acidimicrobiales > Ilumatobacteraceae > JANMCE01. Next base: position 25,185 of record JANMCE010000204.1, read on the forward strand.
TTGCTGCACCTGCAGCAGTGGTGGCCGGCGCGGCGGCAGTGGTTGCCGCTGCGGTCGTGGCACCAGCGGCGGTGGTCGATGATGTCGTCTTCGAGCTGCTGCTGCAGCCCGTTCCGACGAGAACAACTGATGCCGCGATGGTCATCAGTCGGGTGGATGTACGCATGAAGCTCTCCCCTATTTGGATGGATTCTGGTGCTGCGAGCCAGTGACGGCGGTCATATCAGCGTCCTCATCTTGTCACAACCATGTGAGGTTGGCAATATGTCAGGACAAAGTACCTGGCATGATACTCAGCTTCCGACGCCCGTCGTCGGCTGCTGAGAATCTCTAGAGCAGCGACTTCATCTTGATGTCCGGGTCCGCGAGCGCAACCGGATCCGGATGAGCACAGGCGGCTATCAGCATTTCGGCGACACGAGCGTCCTTGGCGACGCTCTTGTTCGTGCCCCAAGAGCTCACCGAGACCAGACGACCGTCAGCTGCGAGGTGGAATAACAACCTCGCCCCGATAAAGGGGCGCTCAACCGTGGTGACCGCTTCGTCGGCGAGACCCGACACCTGGAGCACACCGTTGTACTGGTCGGACCAGAACCACGGCACCGCACTGAAGGGATCGACCGTGCTACCCGCAATGACGCTGGCGACGTGGCTGGCCTGATCAAACGCGTTCCGCCAAGCCTCAAGTCGAACACGTCGGCCTCCGTAGAGGCCGTGGGGAAACGAGCAGCAATCGCCAACCGCATAGATGTCCGGGTCGGACGAGCGCAGCAGAGAGTCGACCGCGACACCGTTGTCGATCAGCAAGCCCGCCGCCTCAGCGAGCGAAACCTCCGGCAGCGCACCGATACCAGCGATGACGAGGTCCGCCGAAATGGTTTCATCAAGCGAGCCGGTCTGCTCCGCGTTGCCGCCAACCTCGACCGAGATGGTGCCGTCCTTGGCTCGACGGAACGACGAGATGGAGCGACCAAGCAACAGTTCGACACCCTCCTCCCGATGCCGATCAGCGACCATCGAGGCAAGAACCGCCGGGACCGCGCGGCCGAGAACCCGGGGCAAGTATTCGATCACCGTTACCTGCGCACCCAGCATTCGTGCGGCGGCAGCCAGTTCTAGGCCGATGAATCCGGCGCCCACGACGACGACGCGCTGGCCAGCACGCAGCCGCGCTTTGAGCTGCATCGCATCGTCCCAGGACCGCAGATACGCCACGCCCACCTCGTCGGCCCCGATTGTCGGAAGTCGGCGAGCTCGCGCTCCGGTCGCCAGAACCAACGCCGCGTAGGACAATTCCTCGCCGTTGGCCAGCCGCACTAGTCGCCGGTCGGGCTCGATTGCACACACCTGAGTGTTGACTCGACAGGTAACTCGGGATTCCGCCAGATCGTCGTTGGACGCGATCGACCGGAGCTCTTGGCCCGCGGTAAGCACACGCTTCGAAAGCGGCGGACGGGGGTACGGCAGGTACGGCTCTTCCCCCAACAGGGTGACGTCGCCTTCGTATCCCTCTGCTCGCAGGGACTGGGCAACGCGAACGCCCGCCTCCCCTGCGCCCACAATGACGACGCCGGGCATCAGCTCAGGCTGATCTGCACGGTGCCCTCGTGGACACGTGTCTTATAGGTCTGCAGCGCCACGCACACCGGCGCTCCCTTGGGCGAGCCGGTGGTGTAGTCGAATCGGCCGTTGTGTTTGGGGCACTCGATGGTGGAGCCCATCACCAAGCCATCGGCAAGATGTACATGCTCATGGGTGCATAAACCGTCGGTGGCATAGTACTTGTCGCCGTCCTCATCGCGGTAGATCGCAAAGGTCCGACCGTCGTGATCCCACCGGATGACATCTTCTTCGTCGATATCGTCCGCGCCGCAGACGTCGATCCAGTGCCCGGTCATCGTGACGGTTCTCCTTGCGTTCTGACTGCCCTCGGCGCCATTCTACCCACAACATCAATATGTAAGGACATGCGAACAATACTTACGATTGTCACCTGATGACGATATGCGATCTCGCTCGCAATTGGGTAGTCGTCGTTGCGCAACGGTCACAGGCGGGGTTCGAGGATGACCGGTTCGGGCCGACCGGAGTCGACACTTCGGCAGGCCGCCTCGGCGACGGCGTTGGCCGCGTAGCCGTCCCATGCTCCAGGACCAACGGGCACGCCGGTGCGAATGGACTCCAGCCAGGCGTTCAGTTCGATGACGTAGGCCTCCGGGAACCTGTCCTGCCAGCCCGGGGTGATGTCGGTCGCTAGGTTGCCGGCCGAGCGGATCGCGGCCCGCGCCGGAAGCTCGGTAGAGGCCTTGCCGAACTCACACAACACCTCCGCGCTGACCTCATAGCCGTACACCGCCTCGACACCGACGTCGATCAGACCCGTGGCGCCATTGGCGAACGTGACCGTGACGGTGACGGCCCGGGCCATTGATTCGTCGCCGCCCCACATTGGTACCCAGCGCGCATAGGTCTCCACAATTTCCTGACCCATCAGGAACCGGGCCGAGTGGAAGTCGTGGATCATCGACTGTGTGATGCAACGCTTGGCCGTAGTCGGGCCGGGCGGAGCCGTGTTGATGTGGGTCCCTTTGAATATCACTGGTCGGCCGAGTAGACCGCTGCCTACCGCGTCACGAACGGCGATGTGGGCAGGATCGAACTCACGCATGAAGCCGACCTGCACCAGGCGTCGGCCGGCTTCGTGTTCTGCCCGAACAACCGCGTACGCGTCAGCGGCCTCGCTGGCCAGCGGCTTCTCGCATAACACCGGTTTGCCCGCTTTCACGGCGGCAAGCGCATACTCCACATGGGTGTCATCCGGTGAGGCAACGATGACCGCGTCCACCTCGGCATCGTTGAGGAGCGCCATGCCGTCCTGATACGCCAACGCTGCGCCAAGCTCGCCGGCGAGGGCCTCAGCTCGGGCCAGATCGAAGTCGGCAATCGCTACCAACGTTGCTTTGGCTGTGTGTCCGTACACGTTTCGGGCGTGGATCTCGCCCATCAATCCTGTACCGATCACGCCGATACGCAGTTGCTCTGTCATGTCCTTACATATTAACAACTGCTAGCGTTCGTCACATCTCAAGCCAGATTCTTCGCGAAAAGTCGACTATGCGCAGCATCCTCACCACAACCGGCGACAACATGGCACGGCGACGTCCGGCACGATGATCGACATCTCCGTCGGGCTCATGCGTACGAGTCCTGTGCCGTTGTATTACCAGCTGGCCCGCCTGCTTGAGGCGGCCATCCAATCCGGGGCGATCGCCAAAGGCGAATTTCTGGACAACGAACTTGACTTGGTCAACGTATGGCAGGTTTCTCGGCCAACGGTTCGCCGAGCAATCCAGGAACTCGCTGACGCCGGGCTGGTGGTGCGTCGGCGCGGCGTAGGCACGCAGGTTGTCAGCGATCAGATCCGCCGTCCGGTGCAGCTCACCTCGCTGTTCGACGACTTAACCGGCCAGGGCCGCTCACCACAGACGAAAGTGCTGGTCCACGACCGCCGCCCGGCCGATGAGCAGGCTGCCAAGGCACTCGGCATACCGGAGGGGACCGAAGTCATCCATGTCGAGCGAGTTCGGTTCGCCGGCGCCGTCGGCCTTGCCCTGCTCGTGAACAGCTTGCTCGTGGAGGCCGCGGGGACCATCACCACCGAGCAACTGGAAATGCATGGCCTGTACGCGTTGCTCCGGTCCGCGGGCGTCCGCCCCCGCACGGCCGATGAAGTCATCGGGGCCAAGATGGCCTCCCCGGCCGAGGCGTCCGCGCTTGGCCTCAGAACCGGGTCCGCGTTGGTCACCATGCACCGCGTCATGCAAGATGACACCGGTCGTACGGTGGAACTCGGACGCCATGTCTACGACGCCACGACGTACACCGTCTCGATCACCGTGATCGCCGATTAAAAGAGCGCCGCGGGAGCCCTCAGCCCGGTAGCGGAAGACTGCGGTGGATGACGACACTGGCGTCTTTTCGCTGCGCAAGCAAGGTCGGAATCATCTCGCGGTAGACGTGCAAGGTGCTGCGGTACGGCGTCGGGCAATCGGCGGCGATCTCGCGATGAAGCGCCGGCAGGTTGTAATACGGCACCATCGGGTACATGTGATGCTCAACGTGGTAATTCATGTTCCAGTACATGAAGCGGAACAGCGGGTTCATGTACACGGTGCGGCTGTTGAGCCGATGATCGAGCACATCGTCGGCCAGCCCAACGTGTTGGGTGAGGCCGCAGAACAGCTGGAACCACGCGCCGTAGATCTTCGGCCCACCAATGAGCAGCACCGGCAGGACAGATCGGGTCGCGATGGCCGTGACGAGAACGGCGGCGTAGATCACCAGCCAGATCCGGGCGACACCAGCAATTTTGCCTTGTTCGGATTGAGGGATGTAGGTCTTCTCCTCCTCGTCGAGCCGACCGAATGCATGACGGATCACCCCCAAGAATTCCTTGGGCGCCGATTTCAGGGCGAAGAAGTCGACCAGCACGCCGAATAGCTTGGGTGGACGCGGTGTGATGATCTCCGGGTCGCGTCCGACGATGATGGTGTCGGTGTGATGCCGGGCATGGCTCCAACGCCGCAGTTCGGGCTCACGCAGCAGCATGAAGCAGGCGATCTGGTAGACGAACTGGTTCTTCCAGTCGGTCTTGAACGCGGTTCCGTGACCCGTCTCATGCCAGCGGGAATCCGAGGTCGATCCATAAAAGGTGCCGTAGACGAAGAATATCGGCAGTGACCACCACGACCGCCACGTGAGAACGCCCGCGACCCCGGTCCCGATGATGATCGCAAACCAGATGACGGTGTCGCGAGTGGCCGGGCCATCGGATCGCTTCATGAGCTCTTTCAGGCGCTTGCGCTCGACGGGCGTGCGGTACCACTCGGCCGAGACCAGCCCGTGCTCGGCGGCCAGACGACCATCTTCGCCGAGAAGGGAGTAGTCCCGTGTCAACACTTTTTCTCCTCGTACCTTCTCCACACCGAGCACGGTCAGACGGGGTGGACGGTGTCATCGTCCGACGGGAGGGGTGGATCGCCGGCGCCCTGGACGGACTGGTCGATATCGATGCAGTTGCCGGTCATCAGGCCCGAGTCCTCTGACAGGCAAAAGGCCACGGCATTGGCGACTTCCCACGGTTTGACCAGGCGACCAAGCGGGCGGTTCGGCTCGGCCAGCTCCAGCCAGTTGTCGGGCGACCCGTCATGGTCCACCTGCGTTCGGTGCTCGGACTCGGTGTCCATCCAGCCAGGGTTCACCTGGTTGACGCGAATGTTGTTCTTCATCAACCCGAACGCCAAGTTCTTGGTCATGATGGAAAGCCCGCCCTTGCTGATGCTGTAGGCCGACAACTTCGTTTGGCCACCGTGGCCTGAGGTGGATCCGATATTGACGATCGAACCTTTCGCGCCGGTGGCCAGCATCAGGCGTGCCGTCGCCTGGATCATGAAGTACGGCGCCTTCACGTTCATGGCCATCATGCGATCGAAGTGCTCCGGCGAGTCCTGGAACAGCGTCGCCCGCGTGGTAGCCGCGGCCACGTTGACCAGGCCATGCACCGTGCCAAAACGCGCTTTGCAGGCGTCCACGACGAGCTGAGGTGTCTCGGCCGCCGAAGCGTCGGCCTGCACGAAGATGGATGGTGTTCCGGCCGTGGTCAGTTCATCGGCCAGGGCCTGCCCACGATCTGCTGAGCGACCCACCAGCACGAGGCCGCTCGAACCCTGCGAGGCGAGCTTTCGGGCAATAGCCTCACCCAGACCCTGGGTTCCGCCGTTGATGATGGTGATGGTCATGAGTGCCGTCGTTTCTGCTGGAAGGATCGAGATTCGTTGTCGGGGACGTCGTGTGGTTGCGGACCCAGAAGGCTAAAGGTACTGCTTAGGTCCTGAAACTGGTCGGTCCGGCCGCGGCCGACGAGTTTCATTGTGCCGCTAGCCAACGAGCAACGTCGGCCAGCAGCGCGGGTGCTGCGGACGGGTCGAAGTTCCGTGGATCGGGGCCGAAAACGCCCCAGATCGGGTGCGTAGGATCGTGACGCGAATCCTCGAAATCGTCGGTCAGCGGGTGCGCGGCGTCGAGCGCTGGCAGACGGTCGAGATCAACCCGGTCGGGCCAAAGGGCGTAGAGCATGGTCGTCTCGAAGATGCCCGCATGGTCGGGGGCGATGGCCAAGCCCTCAGCCATATTGATGCCTCGCGCTACGACTGCCAGCCGCATTTGGGAAGCGTTCCAGGCCGCGGCGATAGCCGCGATCATGTCCAGTTGGCCCGGCGCGAAGTGCCCCGAGAACAACACGGCCTTGGCCACACCGAAACGGTCCAGCCGACGCAACAGATGTTCCAGCAGCGCCCGGATCTCGGATTCGTCAGCCATCATCACGGTCCAGGGGTAGTCGCTATGCCCACCGCCCGTGCCGAAATACAGCGGCGGGTAGACAAGACCACCGCTGTTGAGCGCCGCTCGAAGACACACGCCATGCGCGGTCAGGCCGTCGAGTCCAACGGGCAGATGTTCGCAATGCCACTCGATAGAACCAAGCGGGATGTACACCGTGGACGTGTGGTCGAGCACGGCCTGAATCTGGTGCGGGCGCAGCAATTCCATCTGAACCCGGGATGCGTCGGTAATAGCAGCACTCATTCGGGTTTGGTCTCCCAGTAGTAGTTCCGCACCCAACAATGGGCTGGCAGCGCGGCCTTGAGATCCGCTGGGAAACCATCCCCATCGGAGAACGAGACGTTCATATCCACCATCGCGCGGCTGGTCATACCGGGGATCACGGTACTGACCGCCGATTCACTCATGACATAGCGCATCGCAGCCTCCGCGAGCGTCGGGTAGTACGGGGCGCACAGGTCCTTCAACGCATGCACCCGCTGCAGCGTGTCGATGAAACGTTGCCCCTGAAACATCACGTTGGGGATCGAACCCGGAGCCCACTGGGCATAGGTTTCTTCGGTCCAGTGACCTGCCAGCGAACCGCTGTCCAGCGGTACCCGGACAATGAACGCGGTGTCGGTAGCCAGACCGGCGGGGAACAATTCGTCGGTCGGTGTCTGCTCGAACATGTTGAAAATCACCTGCTGCGAAGCAACGAGTCCGAGGCGGGCCAAGTGCACGCCGTCTTGCGGTCGAAAATCGCGGATCGACACACCTACCTGGTCGATCTTGCCTTCGATACGCAGCGCGTTGAGGGTTTCGAGCCAGTCGAGCGATTGCACACCGTCGGCCATCCACGAATGTAGCTGGAACAGGTCGAGCCGTTCCACACCCAGCCGACGCAACGAGCCTTCCACGTTGGCTCGCAGATGCCACTGCGGGTACCGGCCGCGCATAAGCGGCGCGTCGTCGTCGGGGTGCGGCCAAACGGTCGGCTGCGCCTTGGTGGCCACGTAGATCTTGCCCCCCGTCCAACGACGCAGCGCTTGTCCGATCACTTCTTCGCTATGACCGAGTCCGTAGAGCTGTGCGGTGTCGACAAAGTTCACGCCCTGTTCGAAGGCATACAGCAGCGTGTCGATGGACGCCGCGTCGTCGACCGCGCCCCAGTCCCCACCGATCTGCCACGCGCCGAATGCGATCTCAGAGACCTGCCACCCGGTACGGCCGAAAGTGCGGAACTGCATGTTCAGCCGGCGGCCGGCAGTTGACGCATGATGGCGTAGGTCGGGTCGGTCTTCTGCTTGGCCAGCGCCGGCAGAAACTCGCGCCATGCAGCCAGCACATTCGGACTGGCCGGGGCGCATTGAGCCTTGATTTCTTCATGCAGTGCCGGCAGTGCGAAGAACGGCACCATCGGGAACATGTGATGCTCCACGTGATAGTTCATGTTCATATACAGAAATCGGTACACCGGGTTCAGGAGCACCGTGCGGCAGCTCATCCGGTGGTCGAGGATGTCCTCGGGCAACGCTGCGTGCTGCGTCACGTTGAACAATTGGGCGAACCAGCCGCCCCACATGCGTGGGGTAACAACGACGACCGCCGGCAGGATCGATTTCAGCGCCACACAAGCCACGATGGTGACCACGAAGATTGCCACGTAGATGCGCGAGTTCCGAACGACCTTGCCCCGCTCGGACTCGGGAATGAAATGGGTGCCGTCGCCGGTGACCTTGCCGGAGAGCGCGATGCGAGTCTCTAGCCGGATTTGCCCGTAACCGGCGTGCAGATTCATGAAGTTGAGCCACATTTGCCAGGTCTTCGGTGGCCGCTGCAAAGCGATCTCGGGGTCGAGCCCGACGATGAGGGTGTTGGTGTGGTGCCGGGTATGGCTCCAGCGCCAGTAGTAGGCCTCATGCAGCGTCATGAACGCGTTGAGGTGATACAGCACCTCGTTGACGGTGCGGTTTTTGAAGGGTGTGCCGTGCGAAAGCTCGTGGGCATGGTGATCGGACATGGCGTACATCACGCCGTAGACGGCCAGGAAGGGCACCGTCGCCCAGCTGAACCACGTGGCGATGATGCCGACCAGAGAACCAATCAACAACACCAGCCACACCCCGAAATGGCGGTATCCGGCCGCGTCGCTGCGCTTCATCAGACTCTTCAGGCGCTTTCGATCAATCTGAGCCGTGAACCATCGTGCCTCGACCTCATCCTCGAACTGTTCTTCGTCGAGCAAGGTGACCGCCCCGACGCCGCTTCCTAGCGCATAGTGGTTCTGAGCCGGCGGCATCTGGCACTCCTTCGGGTCAAGGTTTGTCAGGACATACTAATGACCCACTCCGCTAGATGCACGCGGTGCGATCAGTTCGGGGAACCCAAAGAGAAACCCTTGGGCAAAGGTGACACCGAGTTCCAGCAGGACATCGGCGTCTGCCTGCAACTCCACGCCTTCAGCGATCAGTTCCGCTCCCAGAGCTTCCACCACTCGCACGAGCCGAGCGATATTGCCGCGTCGGGAGTCATCTTCGGCAATGCCGCGCACAAAGGCTTGGTCGACTTTGATGATGTCCGGTTGGAGCAAGATGAGCGCTTCAAGCGAGGTGCGACCAAAGCCCACATCATCGAGCGCCACCTTTACCCCCGTCGCGCGAAGTTGCTGCAGCACGGGAATGAGTGATGACGGATCGCCAAGGATCTGCTGTTCGCTCAGCTCGACCACCACTGACATCGCTGCTCGCCCAGCTGGTTCAAAGATCGCGGCCAACCGCTCGGCGGACATGTTCAACAGCGTGGACGGATAACAATTGACGTGCACCGGACCACTGCTTCGAAGGGTCTCGCCCATATCCAGGCACGAGATCAAACAGCGCTCGTCGAGCGAACCAAGCAGCCCCTGCTCATTCGCGGTCTGGAACAGAACGGACGGCCCCAGGAATGGCGGCGCCAGACAGCGCGTAAGCAACTCATGACCCGTCACCAATCCAGTTCTCAGGTCGACCACGGACTGCGCGGCAACGCCGATGGACGACGACGTAGTGATGATGGACAGCAACGTGGCGAGCGGAGATTCTGACGCCGACACATCATCGGCGGACAAATCAGCAACCGTCACCCGGTTTCGACCCTCGTGCTTACTGGACTGGAGCGCGAAACGGCAACGATCAAGCAGTTGCTCAAGACTATGAATCGATTGATCCACCGCAGTGACGGCCGCACTGATGGTGACGGTGACATCGTCATGCGACATGGCAATAGGCATAGCCGCAACCGCGAGACGGATCCGTTCAGCAACAAGTTCGGCTTCTGACACGGGGGCGCCGGGCAGCAGCACCACGAACTCGTCGCCGCCGATGCGGGCGAGAGAATCACTGGCCCGAAGCACCGATTGAATGCGCTGAGCGATCGTACTGAGCACAACGTCACCTCCGGCGTGGCCCAGCCGATCATTCGCCCGCTTGAAGTTGTCGCAGTCGAGCATGATGGCGGCCAGCGGCGAACCAGAGTGCGCGACCCGATTGACCTCATCACGAAGCTGAGATTCAATACCGCGGCGATTCATTGTGGACGTGAGCTGGTCGTGGGTGGCGAGACCGTGCAGAGCTCGCTCCGCTTGTTTTTGCGCGGTGATATCGAAGTGCGAAACAACGACATTGCCATCGCCGGTACTGCTGCACCGCATGCTGAACCAGCGAAGTTCGGTGGGTGAGTCGCACGGGTACTCCATGTCGAAGTTCGCTGCCGTTCCGTCCAATACCGAACGAATGCCAGTGACGGCAGCGACACCGATACTGCTGGCGCATTCGTCTAGATAGTTGGCACCAATCAGGGAAACGCCGAGCTCGCGCCCGTTGTCGGCACCGAACCGATCCCACGCGCCGTTTGTCATTCTGATGCTGCCAAGGCGATCGAGGAAGGCGATATTGGCCGGAAGCGAGTCAAGGACGCGGCGAACGACATCGTAATTTCGAGTGACGGTGGAGACGTTGGCCACGGTCACCAGAACGCCAGGACCGACCCGCATCACAGCTGGACTCATGCGTATGAGGAGCGCGCCGCCCCTGGACTGCAGGGTGCGGTCCTCGCTCACCTGCCGGTCCAGTACTCGACGAATGCCGTTGATGAACTCGGTACCGCCGAGATCGCGAGACAGGTGAAAAGCTGATCTCCCGACCGCGCAGTGCTCGGTGGACACGAAAGGCAAGACGCTGGTGCTGTAGCCCTGCACGAGCAACGAGTGGTCGACGAACAGCAAACCGATATCTGATGCGGCCAGGAGTTCCTCCGGTAGAACGACGCGCCGATCTTCGGGCACGGCGCGATAGCTCGGGTGCGCAACTCTCATCGATCGCTTCAGCCAGCGTCGGTTTTCATTGAATGACTCGATATTCAAGGCTGACCTCACGACAACGACCCGCAGAGTTGTTCGACTCTCACCAATCCTATTCCGAAATGGTTCGCATGAGTTCTGACCTCGGACTACAACGAGATCAGTAGATCTTGTCCACCATCGACACGTGAATCTGCACGGTGTGCTTGGGCTGCCCGGCGAACAAATCGGCTCGTTCAGCTGAGCTCATCCACGCTGCTTCGGCCGCAGCAAACGCCTCGTTATCGCCATCGGATTCCAGGATCCACGTGAACTCGTGACCGGAGCGGTCGACATAGGCGGCGAGCACCGTCATGCCGTACAAGGCGCGACCAGCAGGAATCGCTGCCCACCACTCGATGAAGTGCTCAAGCAGTTCGGGCACGAGTTCGTAGCGACGCATCTGGATAGCCATAAAGCGAAGCTAGCTCATGCGCACGACGTCCCCGAAGGGAAACCGTTCCTCATCCACGCCTCCGGAGTGACGATCCACAACACCGGATAGTTGGGGGCTTCCGACGGGAAGGGGCCGTCGCCATCGGTGAGGTACACCGCTACTGTCGAGTCATCCACCAGACCTGCCTCATCGGCCGCGTCGAAGAGTGGGACGAAATGGTGGGAGCGCGCTGCTCAACTTGGTCGAGTCTGGCCCGATCCACCTCGAGCGAGAGCGCCGCAACTCGACGCACGGTCCATGCCTGCGACGTGGCCATGGCCTGGGCGACTACTGCGTGTCGTTCGCGTTACAAAGGGCCTGAAGGCTCACGGGATTTTATGCCTTTGACCGGGAAGAACGCGCAGGGTGATTTACGCTGTGCAGCCATGACAGGCAAGCGGGCATTTCTGGTGGCGGCAGTTTTGGCGGCTCCCCTTTCGGTACTTCTCAGCGTGGGTACCGGTGGAGCGGCCTCGGCCGCCCCGGCCGGGTTCCACGCCATCACACCGCAACGGGCGCTTGACACCCGCGACAGCGCTCCGATCGACGGTGGGTCGTTACGCTCGGCGCACATCGTCGGGGTCGGCGGCGTACCGGCCTCGGCCACTGCGGTCGCGTTGAACGTCACCGTCGCCGGTCCGGATGCCACCGGCTTTGTGACCGTCTTTCCAGAAGGCGCAGCCCGGCCCGACACGTCGAACCTAAACTTCGTCACCAATCAGACGGTGGCCAACATGGTGACGACTGCGCTCGGCACCGGCGGCAACATATCGCTGTTCAACGCGTCATTGGGCGCGACAGAGGCCATCGTTGATGTCGCCGGTTGGTACGACAGCGGTTTCCATGCCGTCGTGCCCACTCGCCTCATGGACACCCGCAACAAACTGGGCGGCAGCACGGTTGGCGAAGGCCAGACTCAAACCCTGGCCATCGCCGGACTCGCCGGTGTGCCGGCCGGCGCTACGTCGGTCGCGCTCAACGTAACGGTCGTGAACCCGACGCACTCCAGCTTCCTCACAGTGTGGCCGGCCAACACGGCGCGTCCGACTGCTTCCAATCTCAACTTCGTCGCCGGACAGATTGTGCCCAACATGGTCACCGTCGGCCTGAACAGCGGCGCCATTTCGATCTATAACGCGTTCGGTACCACCGACGTTCTGGTCGACCTTTCCGGCTGGTTCGACGGGGCGCTCCACCCGGTCACCCCAACGCGAATCATGGACACCCGGGCCAATCAGTGCCTGGTCAAGATGGGGCCGGACGAGACCCGCCTCGTGGCCGTTGCGGGCCTTGGCGGTGTGCCGGCCGACGCCGGCGCGGTGTCGCTCAACGTCACCGCCGTCAACCCCACGCAATCGACCTTCCTTACCCTGTGGCCCAGTGGTCAGTCCCGCCCGACCGCCAGCAATCTGAACCCGATTGCCGGCATCGTGCCCAACATGGTCACCGTCGGCCTTGGCGCCGATGGGCGCGTTGCGCTCTATAACGCAACGGGCGTGGTCGATGTGCTGATCGACGTGAACGGCTGGTACGACGGGACGGGTTCGGTCACCCCGGTCGGTACGTGTGAAACCATCGGCACCAAGCCCTCCACCGACACGAACGGTGCCGAGCCAGCGCCCGGTAATAACGACACCTTCCACGCCGCCAAGTACGGCCAGTCGGGTGACAACGTTTCGGCCTTGCAGCATCGTCTCTACGAGCTCGGCTACTGGGTCGCTGACTTCGACGGCTATTACGGCCAGGTCACCGGCCAGGCCGTGCTCGCGTTCCAGAAATACATGGGCCTGGCGCGCACCGGCAATCTCGACGAGTGGGGTGCATTCCTGCTGTCGATGCAGAGCTACAAACCCATTGCCACGTCGAAGTCTGGCGACATCACCGAGGTCGACAAGGGCAAGCAGTTGCTGTTCTTTGTGAAGGGCGGCAAGACCGTGTGGACGCTGAACACCTCCACTGGTTCCGACATCGCCTACACCGAGGTGAACCAGCGAGACGGCGGCACGATCGACGGCGATGCCCACACACCTGCGGGCCGCTTCCGTATCTACCAGGCCTACAGCGACGGTTGGGAGAAGGGTCAGTTGGGCGAGCTATATCGACCCCGTTACTTCAACGGAGGCGTTGCTATCCACGGCGCGCCGAACATTCCCGGCTACCCCGCGTCGCACGGCTGCGTGCGAGTGAGCACCACCTTCATGGACTGGGTATGGGACACCAACTTGCTGCCCATGGGCTCCAACGTATGGGTACACAGCTAAGCCCGAAGTAGCGTGGTCTGCGTCATCATGAGTCTTGACTCATGATGACGCATTCGTCATAATTGTCTAGGTGTGGGAGATTGAATTCACCGAACAATTCCGCGAATGGTGGAGCGAGTTGTTCCTAGAACAGCAACTCGCAGTTGGAGCGAGAATCGAACTGCTTGAAGCCCGTGGACCGTCGCTCGGACGGCCGGCGGTCGACCGAATCAAAACCTCCCGTCACCACAACATGAAAGAACTTCGGTCCGAACAGGCGGACGCCCTACGCGTTCTGTTCATGTTCGATCCGAGGCGAAACGCGATCCTCCTGCTCGGAGGAGACAAGTCTGGGCAGTGGGAGGAATGGTACAAGTGGGCCATTCCTACTGCCGACAATCTCTACGACACCTATCTCAACGAACTTCGCAAGGAAGGATTGCTATGAGCGGACATACGAAATGGTCGACACTGCGCGACGAGTTGATGGCAAAGCCCGCAGCTGCCGAGGGCATGGCCAAGGCCCGTGCCGATCTTGCCGAGGAGATCCGGCTCTTTGAACTCCGCCACGCTGAGGCAGTGAGCCAGGTTGAACTCGCCGGACGACTCGACGTCACGCAGGGAGCGATCTCGAAGTTCGAGCACGCTGAAGATGTTCGGGTATCGACACTGCGCCAGTACATCGAAGCACTCGGCGCCCGTCTTGAGTTGGTCGCCGTGTTCGACGAGGAAGATCGGCGAGTACCGATCGCTCTCGGTACCGAGGACGCGGCGTAGAGGCCCTTCTCTTGGACCGCCACATCGTGAACGCACAAGAAACCCCGCAGTAGCGTGGTCTGATGCGAGCCTTGGTCATTCACGCCCATCCCGTGGATGACGGCTACTCGGCAGCACTTTTTTCGATCGCGGTCTCGGCGCTGCAAGGTGCCGGACACGAGGTGCGATCGCACCAGTTGTACCAGGAGGGTTTCGCCGCCGCTATGAACCCGGCCGAGCATCACGCCTACCACACGGATACGCCGATCATCTCCGATGAAATCCAGCGTCATGTGGACGATCTGCGGTGGGCCGAGGTGCTGGTTTTCGTCTACCCAACGTGGTGGGGGGGGCTTCCCGCCATGCTCAAGGGTTGGTTGGAGCGGGTGATGGTACCCGGCGTCGCCTTTGCGTTCGATGAGAAGTCCGGCAAGGTGAAGGCGAACCTGGGCAACATCAAACATCTCATCGGCATCACCACCTACGGCTCACCCCGGTGGTCAAACTGGCTGACGGGCGATGGCGGTCGACGCACCACGATGCGAGCGCTGCGCATGCTGTGCCCCTTACGCACCCGCCGCCACTGGTTCGGGCTGTACAAGATGGACACGTGCACCCACAGCGATCGGGCCACGTTCCTGGAACGGGTGTCAGCCGGGATGCGCGCCCTGTGAGGGTTCTAGTCGTGTACACCCACCCATCGCCGTCGAGCTACACGGCGTCGGTGCTGACCCGTGTTCTCGCTGGTCTCGACGCTGCCGGGCATGAGGTTGATGTGCTGGATCTGTACGCCCTTGGGTTCGATCCAAAGCTTCGGGCCGAAGAGCGTTTCCGTTCCGGCGACGATCCCCTCACCTCACCGATGATGCAGTCACACATTGCGATGATCCGGGCGGCAACGGCTGTCGTGTTCGTGTATCCAACCTGGTGGTCGGGCCCACCCGCCATGCTCAAAGGTTGGACCGACCGCGTCTTCGTGGCCGACGTTGCGTATACCGTCGGCCGATCCGGTCGTATGCGGTCGCGACTGCGTCACATTCGCCACGTCATTGTGGTCACCTCGCACGGCTCGGCCAAGCACGTCAACGTGATCGAGGGTGAATCGGGCAAGCTCCTCTTCGGCCGCGCGATCCGCCGTCTGATCAGCCTCCGCGGCCGGTTCCACTGGATCGCCCTTTACAACATCGACCGCTCCACCCCCGCCCAACGCCAAGCCCACCTCGCCCGCGTCGAAGCCGCCATGACCCGCCTCTAACAAACGAGATACGAAGTGCGACAGAAAAAGGGGCTTAGTCAGCATCGACAGGTAAGACATCCATAATCGGTGTAAGAGAGTGAGTCACCACAGTCTTCACAAGGGATTCTCGCAACCTCTAGCTCTAGCTCCTCGGCGCACACCGGACAATAGAGCCATTTCGTTCCTCGGTCGCCGGACTTCAGAACAGCCAACTTCACCTCGAAATCGCTGTCCCTGTTTGCAGCCATATAGCACTCGGGGCACATGTACTTGCGGTCCCTCTTTGTGACCTTAAAGTACTTTTTTGATTGGGCTGGTTTAAGTATCTCGATGGTTGCATCGACCTCAGCGGCGAGTCCATTCGTCGTCCACTCGTTTCCCCCAAGGTGGCTCCAGCGATCCGAATCGAGAAATCGTCTTCGTGTCTTGACCCAGGGTTCAAGGGGGAAGATCTCCTTCTGAACGAATAGGAGTGACTCCACAACTTCCGCTGTGGTCGGCGTGAGTGTCTGACCCGTCGAGTGGATACCCATGTTCCGTTGCTTTCGCAGGCTTTCGAATCGCGTCTGGAACTCGTCGCTGAGCGAATCTCCAGATGCCGCTGAGAACGCGCCAAGTAAGTCCTGTGCATCTATTGTTCGAAGTTCTGAGAAGTCTGCGGCAACTCCTTTACTTGAACGCTTCCATTTCCCCGGTGGATCAGCGAGCAGCAAATAAGGACTAACCTCCGCAATCTTGGCCTTAAGGTACAGTTCGCTTGCCAGTTGGATGAGCGTAAGCGCGACGATCCTTTGTCTTCGCTCCGACTGCCAGTAGCCCGCGAGATCCTCGGGGTCATACGAATCATAACCCGAGTTTTGAAGATCAACGGCGGGCCCGAGACAGATACTCCATGCGAAGTTCATCGTCTCGCGTCCGGCTTCGAAAAAATCGTCCGATGACGGAACGTTGGTCATCACATCTTAAGCATCGCATATCGTGTAGGCACACGCCGTCGCCCACAGGGCCTCATGCCGCACGATGGGGTGTTGTCCCAACAGTCGGACACAAACGGCCAGCCTTTGCACCCCGAAGGTCTGTGTCGAGAGCACGACGGCAGCAGGCGATTGAGTAAAGCGACGCCGTTGGTGACAGTCGGGAGTTGACGTACTTCGCGCCGTTTCAGCTATGAAGCGCGAACGACCGAGGCCCAACAAATGCGCCCCATGGAGCGAGTACTACTCCTGCGGCTACGAGACAGGTTCGACTATCGCGTGAACGCGAGTTGGAGTTCCAAGACGCCTCTGTTCTCCACCGTGACGATGGCGGGGACGGTCGGCGGCTCGATGGCGTAGTCGGCCATGAGGATGTCGGTCTTGCCCGCCACGTCGATGCGGTCGCCGGTCCAACGGGCCTTGAGGTCGAGCGTGACCTCCTTGGTGACGCCGTGCAGGGTGAGGTTGCCTGTGGCCTTCACTGGCAGCTCGGCGCCGATCTTCGGGGCGCCTCCAAGATCGATCGGCGACGACAGCACGAAAGTTGCCGTGGGGAACTTCGTGCTTTCGATTCCCTTCACTTTGATTTGCGAATCCCTCCTGGCCTCGTCACTCTTGAGAGCGGTCATGTCGGCTTCGAAGCTGGCCTCAGAGATAGTTGCACCAGCAACGATAATGCTGCCGGTGACGCCGGGGGTACGGCCGACTGCGGTCTTGTTGACCGCGCCGGCGGCAAAGACTTCATCCACCCGATAACCGACGAACGTGTCGGCTCCGGCTACCACCTTCCAA
>JANMCE010000008.1:0-31283 GCA_031360915.1 Actinomycetes bacterium
CGAGCTCTGCAAGCGCCTCGACGTGCCACCGGCCGAGGCCTACGGCGTCGCCACCTTCTACGCACTGTTCCCCATGCGCCCGCAGCCGCCTCGTGTCGTACATGTCTGTACCGACCTGGCCTGCCAGAACGTAGCCAAGCCGATGGTACTCGCCCTCACCGCTGAACTCGGCCCGCCGGGCGACAGCGAAGGTGCCGTCACCTGGCTCAACAGCCCGTGCCTCGGACTGTGCGATCGCGGCCCGGCCGTGCTCGTCACCGAAGCCGGCTCACCCGCCGTGCATGCGGCCATGGCACCTGCGTCGATTCCGGTCGTGATTCGCGCTGCCCACGTTGGCCCAGCGGCGTTGCCGGCCGAGCCCGAGCCGGAAATGGCGGTGCCTCAAGCTGGCGATGCGTCCCTGGTGTTGCTCAAGCGTGTCGGCAAGGTTGACCCACTTTCGATCGATGACTACCGCGCCCACGGCGGCTACGACGCCCTACGAAACGCCGTCGCGATGGGACCGAGCGGCGTCATCCGCGAGGTGCTCGACGCCAAGCTTGTCGGTCGTGGCGGCGCGGCGTTCCCGGCCGGCCGCAAGTGGGATGCCGTCGCCAAGCAACCGGTGCGCACTCACTACGTGATCGCCAACGCCGATGAGTCCGAGCCGGGCACGTTCAAAGACCGAGTGCTGATGGAAGCCGACCCGTTCGCATTGGTGGAAGCCATGACGATCGCGGGGTACGCAACCGGAAGTGAACAGGGTTACATCTACCTGCGAGGCGAGTACCCGCGGGCCATGCACAACCTCACCGCGGCCATCGAAACGGCGCGACATCGGGGCTTGCTCGGTGCCGACGTGATGGGTGCTGGATTTGCCTTTGATCTCGAAATCGTGCGCGGTGCCGGTGCCTATATCTGTGGCGAGGAGACGGCCATCTTCAACTCGATCGAGGGCTACCGCGGTGAGCCCCGCAACAAGCCGCCGTTCCCCGTTGAGGTTGGCCTGTTCGGCAAGCCGACCGTGGTCAATAACGTCGAGACGCTCGTCAATGTGTTGCCGATTCTGCTCGGCGGTGGGCCGGCGTATGCCGCCATCGGCACCGAAGGGTCGGCCGGTACCAAGCTGTTCTGTATTTCCGGCAGCGTTGGTCGCCCAGGCGTGTACGAAGTGCCGTTCGGTGCAACGCTGCGCGAGCTACTCACGCTCGCCGGGGGAGTGACGGGCAACCTGCGTGCCGTGCTGCTCGGAGGCGCAGCCGGTGGCTTTGTGCGCCCCGACGAGCTCGACCTGGTGCTCACCATTGAAGCGGCCCGCGCGGCAGGAACCACGCTCGGGTCGGGCGTGGTGATGGTGCTTGATGACACCTTCGAGATGGGCCCGTTCCTTCGCCGCATCGCCGGGTTCTTCCGTGAGGAATCGTGTGGTCAATGCGTGCCGTGCCGCGTCGGCACCGTGCGTCAGGAAGAAGCCATTGTGCGTCTCACCACGGGCGGTAGCCCCGAAGATGTGCAGCTGCTGCGAGACGTCGGCCAGGTCATGAAAGACGCGTCCATCTGTGGGCTCGGCCAGACAGCCTGGAACGCCATTGAATCCGCCATCGACCGCCTCGGAGTTTTGCAATGACCATTACCAACGTCGGTCTGCCCAAACGCCTCCTGACCTTCACTCTCGACGGCGAGGAAGTTCGAGCTGTTGAAGGCTCCACTATCCTTGATGCCTGCAAGAGCGGTGGCAAAGACATCCCCACGCTCTGCTACGGCGAGACGCTCACGCCCGTCAACGCGTGCCGCGTCTGCATGGTAGAAGTGGAAGGCAGCCGCACCCTTGTGCCGTCCTGTTCACGCAAGGTTGAGCCAGGCATGGTCGTCAAGACGGACAGCGATCGGGCGAAGCATTCCCGCAAGCTCGTGCTTGAGCTGTTGGGCTCATCTGTCGATCTTTCCATCGCGCCGAATGTGGCCGGATGGATGGAACAGTACGACGCCAAGCCCGAGCGCTTCGGTACGCCGGCAGCACCGAACGAAGCGGGTGTGCGCGACAACGCCAAGGCTGGCGAGGATCACGTCCCGCCCGGCCACGATGCTGCCACGGTGTACCAACCGGCCAAGATCGACAACGAGCTGTACGTGCGGGACTATTCGAAGTGCATCCTTTGCTGCAAGTGCGTGGACGCGTGCGGTGAGCAGTGGCAGGGTACCTTTGCGATCGCCGTTGCCGGTCGTGGGTTTGATGCCCACATCTCCACCGAATACGCAGTCGAGCTTCCCGACTCGGCCTGCGTTTACTGCGGCAATTGCATCGCCGTGTGCCCGACGGGAGCGCTGATCTTCAACAGCGAATTCACCAAGCGAGCCGAGGGAACCTGGGATGAAGCGGCCCAGACCCAGACCACCACTATCTGCCCCTACTGCGGTGTTGGTTGCAACCTCACCCTGCACGTGCAGGACAACGAGATCGTGAAAGTCACCTCCCCATCGGACCATTCGGTCACCCACGGAAACCTCTGCATCAAAGGCCGCTTCGGCTTCCAACACGTCCAGAATCGGTAGAGAACCGTCTGGGCCTTCTAACCTATGGGCCGTGGAGTCCAGGGGCCGTCTTGCCGCGTCGATGATTGCGCTTGCAATCGTCGCGGGTGGCTGCGCAACGGGCACCGCCGCGGTGCCGAAAACACCCGTGGACACGACCGATGTGACGGCCACGTCAGCGCAATCTTCGGTGCCAACATCGCTCCCGCCATCGGCCGGACCACCCAGCTCAGAGACGCCAGCTGCGCCAGTCGCGAGACTGCTCGAGGCCGGTCTTGATGGCGAGGATGTAACCAAACTGCAGACGCGGCTGAATGAGCTCGCCTTCGATGTCCGTAAGCCCGATAGCTACTTCGGGGAGCAGACGAAGAAGGCCATCTGGTCGTATCAGCAGCGCGTCCTCGGACTTGCGACCGACGAGGTCACCGGCAAAGTCACGCCAGCGTTGTTCGATCGCATTATGCAACCGCTTGACCTTCCGCCCCGTCGACCCGATGCTTCACCGACGCACGCCGAGATCGACCTGCCGTCGCAGACCATGGTGGTATATGTCGACAAGAAGGTGAAGCTCATCACCCACGTGTCGAGCGGCACGGGCGAGAAGTGGTGTGCCCAGCCGCGCAACGTCCCCGATTACATCGGCGCTACCACGACCACGCTGCCGGCTGGCCGTCGCATGCGCCGGGTGTGTGGCGTCTCGCTGACGCCTGCCGGTGTCTACAAGATCGACCGCAAGGAAAAGGGTTGGTACGACATTCCACTGGGGAAGGTCTACAACCCGATGTTCTTCAACGGCGGCATTGCCATCCACGGGTACGAGGACATCCCGTTCCTGCCCGCATCACACGGGTGCGTTCGCATCCCGATGCACGTTGCCGAATACATCGGTGACATCCTCCACACCGGTGATCAGGTCTTTGTGTTCGACGGAGTGAAAGAACCCGAAGAGTACGGCAGCCCGGTCCCTCCCCAAGACAAGCCGGACCCCACCGATACTTCCGGCGGTTGAGGCAGGGCCCCACTAGGATCGTCCCTCGTGTCAGGCCGCCGATTCACCCTCACGTTCGGTTTGCTCACCGGGCTGGTGGCGTCGGGATACGGCGTGATGTTCACGGTGCTTGATGACTATCGACGGCTCTACGGGATTCAGGGGGCGCAACTCGGTTCCATCCTGGCGATGGGGTTCTTCTCGTCGTTTGTCGCCCAGGCATTTCTCGCCCCTATCGCCGATCGCGGGCACGCCCGGTCGATGGTGATTGTCGGGTTGCTCGGTGGCATCGTCGGTGTGCTTGGCATGGCGTTCAGCACGCACTTCATCACGCTGTTGATGTCCCGCCTCATCATGGGGCTTGGCGCAGGTATTGCCACGCCAGCCATTCGCCGCATCATCATCCTGGCGGCGCCCAAGGACGTGGGCCGCAATATGGGCGTCTTGTTGTCGGCCGACGTCGCCGGGTTCGCGGCCGGTCCCGCCATTTCGGCCGTCTTGGTCGGCCCGTTCGGGTTGCAATCGCCCTTCCTCGTGATCGCGGCGGCCACCCTCGCGTTCATGCCGATGGTGCTAAAGCTGCATATCGCCGAGGCGGTAGAGCCACCGAAGGAACGGTTCGCGTTCGACCTGTTGCGGATTCGTCCGTTCGTGGCCGCGCTCTGCCTTGGCTGCGCGCTGTTTATGATGATCGGCACGTTCGATGCGCTGTGGGTGCTGGTGCTGGATGACCTCAAGGCCAGCGAGCTGATCAAGAACCTGGGCATCACCTTCTTCGCGTTGCCATTGATCTTCCTTGGCTCCATCGGCGGACGCTTCTCCCAACGCCTCGGGCCCTTCCGTGTCGGCACCTACGGGCTCATGGTTGGTGCCGTGGCAATGTTCCTATACGGACGCATGCCGAGCGGCAACACCATGATGGCGGTCGGCGTCGTGCACTCGCTGAATGACGGCTTCACGGTAACGAGCAACGGTGTTGCGGTCGGACTGACCGTTGACCCAGCGCGGCAAGCCGGCGCACAGGGTCTGCTCGGGGGAGCACAAACCTTGATCGCCGGGCTGACTGCGCTCGGTGCCGGTTGGCTGTACCAGCACCATGGCCGGGTAACGGCGTACACGCTGACGTCGGCTTGCATGCTCGTTCTCATCGGTATGGCCTTCGTGTTCGTCGGCAAGGCCTGGGGCACCAAGGGCTGAGACCGACTGAGCCAGTCGGTTCCGGTATCACCCGTTTGATACACAGGCCGACTCGCTCACGGCACGGTTCTTCCCCGACTTCCCGTCAGGCCGCCGAAACCGTGACGGGAACTCCGTTGAGAGCGATGTTGCCGCTAATAGCGTCGACGAAATATTCGTCGGTGAGGAGGTTGGTATTGACGCCTTCGTAGGCGTTGGCGACGGCGAGCTGCACGCCGGGAAGCTGCTGTCCGAACCCGTGGGGGATGCTGATCACACCGGGCCGGATCGCGTCGCTGTGCTCGGCCGCTACGACGACTTCACCTACCCGGGAGGTGACTCTGGCTTTGCCGCCATCAGCTATACCGAGCCGGGCTGCATCATCGGGATGGATCTGCATGGTGCAGCGGTTCTGGCCTTTGGTGAGCACCTTGACGTTGTGCATCCAGGAGTTGTTGCTGCGTACATGACGACGGCCGACGAGCACCATGTCGTCTCGCTCGCGGCTCAGGGATGCGAGCAGTCGTGGAATGTCGGCAGTGAGCAGCGGGGGAGCGAGTTCGATCTTGCCGCTTGGTGTGCGCAATAGGTCGGGAATGCGGCCCGGTTCGAGCGCACCGAGATCGATTCCGTGGGGGTTGGCCATCAACAAATCGAGCGTGAGACCGCCCTTGACGGTGCCGAAGCCATCGCCGTAGGGACCGGCACGCAACATGATGTCGAGCAGCCGTTCGGGGCCCGTGCGGTCGGCCAGCATGGCGTCGAGTTGGTCGACATCTCGACCGCTGACCAGGCCATGCGTGTCTCTCACCGCGCTCTCCAACATCGAGCGCCCGGCCATGCGGATCAGTGGGTCAAGATCGGTGCTCGCTGGTTCGCCGGAGAAGACGGCGGCAAGGCGAAGCATGATCGCCCACTCATCGTGCTGAGCATCATCAAGCGGGATGACGGGAGGGGAGTAGTTGGCGACGTTGCGCACGGCGAAGTTATAGAGCGCGAGGTCGTAGTGACTCTTTTGCAACGCGGTCGGGGGAGGAAGAATGACGGTCGCATGGCGGCTGGTCTCGTTGACATACGGATCAACTGCCACCATGAATTCGAGTGATGCGAAGGCCCGATCAAGACGCGCTGAATTCGGGTTCGATGACACCGGGTTGCCGCCGACTACCACCATGGCGCGTATCTGGCCCTCCCCCGGCGTTTCGATCTCCTCTGGTAGAGCACTCACCGGGAATTCGCCGAGTGATTCTGGTGCCTGGCTGACTCGCGACTGAGCGCGGTTCATCGTGAAGCCTCGACCCGACCCCGGCTGGCCCTTGGTGGATGACTGGCCGGTGGCGCCCTTGGGAAACAGGGCGCCGCCGATTCGGTCGAGGTTGCCGGTGAGCACATTCACCACGTCGACCAGCCACGACGCGAGCGTGCCGAACTCCTGCGTGCACGTGCCGATGCGTCCGTACACCGCTGCGGTCGGCGCAGCAACAAGGTCGCGGGCGAGCTGCCGAATGGACTCGGCGGGGATTCCGCAAAGCTGGCCAACAACCTCGGGCGAAAAGGCCGCGACGATGGACGTCACCTCATCGAGCCCGGCCACGTGGTCGGCGAGCGGGCCGAGATCCGTCAGATTCTCGGTGAGCAGCGTGTGCGCCATGGCCGCCAGCAGATGGGCATCGGTGCCGGGTCGGATGGCGAGATGTCGATCGGCCTTCGCCGCGGTCTCACTCCGCCGAGGGTCGACCACCACGACGGTGCCGCCTCGCGCCTGGATCGCTTCAAGCCGGCCAGGGAAGTCGGGTGCGGTGCACAGCGAGCCGTTTGACGCATAGGGGTTCGCACCGAGCAACATGATGAAGTCGGTACGGTCGAGATCCGGCACCGGCACCGTCACCGAGCCGAACATCGCGGAGGCCGAAATCTCTTTCGGTCGCTGATCGACCGTGGAGGCCGAGAAGCGGTTGCGGGTACCCATGGCACCGATCAGGTTGCGGCCGAACATCAGTGGCCCGAGGTTGTGGGCGTTCGGATTGCCGAGATAGATCCCGCAGGCGTCACGCCCGTGCTCGCGAACGATCGGCATCAGCCCGGCCTCGATCGTGGCCCACGCTTCCTCCCACGACACCTCGACGAACTGGCCATCACGCTTCACGACGGGCTTTCGAAGGCGGTCGGGATCGTCATGGAGTTGAATCAGGGTGGAGCCTTTCGGGCAGATGAATCCCTTCGAGAACACGTCTTCACGGTCGCCACGAATTCGGGTTGCCTTCCCGTTGGTCAGCGTGATTTCCAACCCACACGTTGCCTCGCACAGCGGACAGGTCCGGTACGCCGTGCTCACATCATCAGCCATGTCGTGCTCCTCGGTCGGTCCCCGCACAAAGTCTGGCATGAGCGCTCGTGCGCTACTCATCGGCATAGGCCGCTAGGGCTTGCGGGTCGAGACAAGGAGGAAGGGCGGGCGGTCGCGTTCGGTCCTCCAGTTCGGCGCCAGGTCAATCTGTTCCTCACTCGGCCCCCACTCGATGAGGTCGCACCGAGGCAGCACCCGCAGTCGCCGCCCAGCGAGAGAACCACCCAAACCCGCAGCCAAGGTCGACCACACGCTTGTCCGTAACGCTGCCGACCATGGCGCGTATGGTCGGCCATTCCGGCATGCCGTCTAGGCCGGCGATCGACCGATGCAAACCCGAGTACCCGGCAAAAACCCCCGAATCGTCATAGATGTTCTCTACCATCCCGCGACCGTAGTTCGATCGGGAAGGGTGTCCGATGTGTCTGGTCGGTGGCACCCCGCAGAACCGTCCAGACGGTAGCCTCGAACACGTGCGCTCATCGTCGCTTCTGTCGCTTGCCGACGTTGCTCGGGATCTACGTGTCCTCGATGCGTCTGATGCCTACCGGGCCGTCATTGGCTGGTTGGACGAGATCTCGGACGCGGGGGGACCTGTCGTGGAGACGGCGATTGCCGAGGAACCTGCGCTTACAGGCGATGAGCGCCTTGATGCACTTCTGGCCGCAGCAGCTGAGCACGCAGCTTTCCATGCTGATGCGGATGTGCCCGACTGGCTCTCGACTGGCGATCGGTTCCTGCAGTCGGCCTGGTTTCCGATCGATCTGCCATCTCTTCGCGTGCGTGGTCTCGTCAGCTCTCCGGCATCGTTTGCTCGTCGGGGAATCTTTATCGACCGATCAGATCTCGAGCGCGTCTGATGAGTGAACAGTTACTCGATCGCGAAGCACTGCTTGAGCTCCTCGGTGCGCTCGCTGATCGTCTAAAGGCGCGGGGCGTTCGCGCCAGCGTGTATGTCATTGGCGGCGCCGCCATCTCACTGGTTTTCGATGCCCGGCGCGCCACACGCGACATCGACTCTGTCGTCCTTGAAGGACATGGACCGCTGATGGAGGAGGTGCAACGGCTCGGTCGTGAGCGGGGCTTGCCGGGATCTTGGCTCAATGAGCAGGCGGCGATGTATGTGTCGCGGCGCCGCGACGACCACAAGGCGGTGGTATTTGATCACTCGAACCTCGTGGTGGCCGCAGCATCGCCGGAACATCTTCTTGCGATGAAACTTCAAGCGGCACGCGCCACCGACGCCGCCGATGTTCGGCTCCTACTGGGCGTGCTTGGCATCGACAGCGTTGGCGGCGCGTCGGTCGTGCTCGAAGCCGTCTTCCCTGGCACGACCATGAGCGACCGGGCCAGATTGCTGGTGGAGGACATCCTCGGTTCCGCACCGCCGCCTGACTGAAACAACCGGGGCGACGAAACCGAGAGCTGGCTGTAAGACTCTTGGCGCGCTTCTCGCAACTTGGATCTCACTGTGACCACTTCGCCCCCACCCCTCGACTATTTGCGTGAGCAGATCACTGGGGTGATGTGGCGGGATCAACATCGGCTTCAACGCCGCCTCCACGATGCCCGTCGACTATTGGGTGACAAGCGAGACAGCGCGGCAGCGAAGCTCACCAACGATGTGGCCACTGCACTGCTCAAGGTAGCGCATCGGACTGCGCTTTTGCCGACGATCTCGTATCCGGACCTTCCGATTACGGCCCGCCGTGAGGAGCTGCTCGAGGTCATCGCCAACAATCAGGTCGTGATTGTGGCAGGGGAGACGGGGTCGGGCAAGAGTACGCAGCTGCCGAAGTTGTGTCTCGAACTTGGAAGGGGCGTGCGTGGCCTTATCGGCCATACGCAACCGAGGAGAGTTGCGGCCCGAGCGGTGGCCGAGCGGGTGGCTGAGGAACTCGGCTCCGAGATCGGCCAGACCGTTGGCTACGCGGTGCGGTTCACAGACCGGGTTGGCGATGACTCGCTCGTGAAGGTGATGACCGACGGCATCCTGCTGGCCGAAACGCAGCGCGACAGGTGGCTGAGCGCGTACGACACGCTCATCATCGACGAGGCCCACGAACGCAGCCTGAACATCGACTTCCTACTCGGCTACCTGCACCAGCTGCTACCGAAACGTCCCGAGCTGAAGGTCATCATCACCTCGGCCACCATCGACACCCATCGATTCGCCGAGCACTTCGGTGCACCTATCGTGGAGATCAGCGGCCGCACCTACCCAGTCGAACTGCGCTATCGACCGTTCGGCGTGGAGCCCGAGGACGAGCGCGATCAGGTGGCTGCGATCTGCGAAGCGGTGGAGGAACTGTCGTATGAGGGTCAGGGCGATGTGCTTGTTTTCCTGAGTGGCGAGCGTGAGATCCATGACGTGGCTGACGCCTTACGTAAGCAGGACCTGACCAACACCGAGATTCTTCCGCTCTACGCTCGGCTGTCGTCGGCCGAGCAACACCGAGTGTTCCAACCGCACGCTGGGCGGCGCATCGTGCTGTCCACCAACGTCGCGGAGACCTCACTTACCGTTCCCGGTATTCGTTACGTGGTGGACGCGGGCACGGCTCGCATCTCTCGCTATAGCCGACGGTTGAAAGTGCAACGACTTCCCATCGAGCCGGTGTCGCAAGCGTCGGCCAATCAGCGGTCCGGTCGTTGTGGTCGTGTCGCACCCGGCATCGCCATCCGGCTGTACGAAGAGAAGGACTTCAACGAGCGCGATGAATTCACCGAACCGGAGATCCTGCGTACCAACCTGGCGTCGGTCATTCTGCAGATGACTGCACTGGGTCTGGGCGATGTCGGAGCCTTCCCGTTCGTCGATCCGCCGGACCCTCGAAGCGTTTCGGACGGCATCGCGTTGTTGGAAGAACTCGGTGCGCTCACGCCGAACGAGGATGACCCGAAGAAGCGCCTCACCCCGCTCGGACGGCGCCTGGCGACCCTGCCCGTCGACCCGAGACTCGGTCGCATGATCCTCGAAGCCGATCGACTCGGTTGCGCCCGTGAAGTGCTGATCATTGCATCCGCGCTTTCTATTCAAGACCCACGCGAGCGACCGGCTGACAAGCAGCAAGCCGCCGAGGAAATGCATCGTCGCTTCGCTACCGAAGGCTCAGACTTCCTCTCCTTCGTTCGGCTTTTCGATCACCTTCGAGAACGCCAGCGGGAACTGACCAACAACCAGTTCCGCAAACTCTGCCGCACCGAATTCCTCAACTACCTGCGCATACGCGAGTGGCAGGACCTGTTCAGCCAACTCCGCCAAGTGGCATCCAGCCTTGATATTCGCATGAGCAGTGAGGCTGCGCACCTCGACCAGATACACCAGGCGTTGCTGTCGGGCCTGCTCTCCCAGATCGGCATGAAGGACCCGACCGGCAAGGAATTCCGTGGTGCCCGCAACGCCAAGTTCATGGTGGGACGAGGCTCGGTTGTGGCCACCAAGTCGCCCAAGTGGGTGATGGCCGGGGAATTGGTGGAGACCAATCGTCTGTGGGCCAGAGTGTGTGCCCCGATCCAACCCGAGTGGGCCGAGCGTCTCGGCGAACACTTGGTCAAGCGCAGCTATGGCGAGCCCGAGTGGAGCGCAGAGCGCGGCACCACCATGGTGATCGAGCGTGTGTCGCTTTACGGCCTGCCAATCGTGGCCGGCCGCAACGTGCAGTACGGGCGCATCGATCAGCAAGACGCTCGATCGATGTTCATCCACTTCGCGCTGGTGGAAGGTGACTGGGACACCCACCACGATTTCATGGAGAACAACCGTTCGCTGGTGGCCGAGGTGCGGTCACTGGAGGACCGCCTGCGTCGTCAGGTCATCCTCGTCGACGACAACGCGCTGTACGACTTCTACGACGAGCGCTTGCCGCACGACATCACTTCGTCCCGTGATTTCGATCGTTGGTGGAAGAAGGAAAAGGGCCGCAAGCCGGAAATGCTCACTCTTACTCGCGAGCATCTCGTTAAGGGCCAGGACGACCACGTTCCGCTTGATGATTTCCCGACGGAGTGGCAGCAGGATGACCTCATCTTCGGCCTGTCGTACGTGTTCGATCCGGGTGCGGCGAACGATGGCGTCACGGTGCACATCTCGCTCGCCGTGCTGAACCAGGTGGAGCCAGTCGGATTCGAATGGCTCGTGCCGGGCGTGCGCTTGGAGCTGATGACATCATTGCTGAAGTCGTTGCCGAAGACGTTGCGGCGCGAACTGGTGCCGCTCTCCGACTTCGCCCAGGCAGCCACCGTCGGTGTGGCCGAGGACGGCCCGCTGCTCCCTGCGCTTGCTGCCCACCTCTCCGCCAAGGCTGGCGTGACGATCACGGCGAGGGACTTCCAGCTGTCGGCCATGACCGATCACTCCCGAATCACCTTTGCCGTGCATGAGACCGACGGCGCCATAGTCGACTTCGACAAGGACCTCAACAAGCTCAAGGCCCGCCTGCGTAAACGCACCCGGGCCGCCATCGCCGAGGCGACGCCGGTGGCCGAACGCACGGGCCTCACCGACTGGCCCGGTGGGCAACTGGAGAAAGTTGTAGATGCAACGACATCGGGTGGCGACGTGCGTGGCTACCCGTCTCTGGTGGCCGAGGCTGACGGTGTGGCTGTACGGGTGCTGACCACCCCCGAGGCGCAGGAGCGGGCCATGATCGGTGGCACCCGCCGCCTACTCGAACTCACGTTGAAGTCTCCGACCAAGATCGCCGACCGGGCCTACACCAACGAGGTCAAACTGGCGCTCGCCTCCTTCGGCTGGGGAACAACCAACAAGCTCACCGACGAATGCGTACGCGGCGCTATCGAGGTGCTCCTGACCAAACACGGTGGCCCGGTGTGGAACGAAGAGGACTTCCGTCGGTTGCAAAAAGCGGTTCAAGCTGACCTTGATCCCGTGACCGTGAAAGCCGCCATAACCGCAGGTCAGATCATGGTCGCGGCCGTGGCCGCATCCTCACGCATCGACGCTTTGGTCGGCCCGCTCGTCCAAGATGCGCAAGGTGATGCCCGAAGCCAACTGGCCCGACTCATCCGGCCCGGTTTCGTGAGCCGAGCCGGTACAGGGCGGCTCGCAGACGTGCTGCGGTACGCGCGCGGTATCGAACATCGAATGGCCAAGATTCAGTCCGAGCCAGAAAAGGACCGGGTCAAAATGCGCACGGTCCATCGGTTGGAAGAAGCCTTCGATCGGCTCCTGGACGCCATTAGAGATCCTGAACGACGAAGCCGGCTGGCCGAAGTCGGCTGGATGATCGAAGAGTTCCGCATCAGCCTTTTCGCCCAGTCCCTCGGCACCGCTTACACCATCAGCGAAAAGCGCGTCATCACCGAGCTGCAGCGGGTCGCCAGCGGCGGGTGAGCGCTACGTTGGCGGTGTCATGCCGAGCGCTGCGAATACTTCGTCGCGTAGCTGCGTTCGTGGTGGCAGGCCGGCACCTGCTCGGCCTGAACGGGGTCAGAGTGTTCGGCAATGGAGCCCCAGCGGTCGACGGCAAGGTCGAGAAATTCCTGCTGAGGGATCACCCAGAAGCGTCCGCCACTAACTGCATCGAACACCTTGTCGGCAATGTAAGCAGGCGTAGCCCCTTCGGCGAGGGCCCGACGGAGATGGCTGGTGATGACGGCGTTGGTGGCATCGGCGTCGGGCCGTTCACCGAGTTCGGCGGGTGCGTTCGGCGTCAGCAATTCCGGTGTTGACCCACCCGGGCACAGGACGCTGACCCCGATCGGCAATCCGGCGGATTTCGTGGTGTGGAACAGATCTTCGGTGATGGCCACCACGGCGTGCTTGCTGGCGTCGTAGGACGGTCCGACGCAACGGTAGACCGGAGTAGTGCGTGATGCTCACGTGAGGTCGAAGCTTGCTATAACGCGGCCTTGACTGCCGAAGAGATGCGCTGCCCGTCGGCCAGGGTACCGACGCGCTCGCGAACCGCCTTGATGACAGCCCCCATCGCCTTGCCACCGGTGGCTCCCGCCGCGGCCGCTTGCGCCACCTCGTCGGCGACCACCGCCGCGAGATCGGCCTCGCTCATCGCGGCCGGAAGGTATTCCTGGATGACGACAAGTTCGGCCCGCTCCTTGGCTGCTGACTCCGTGCGTCCGGCCTGCTCGAACAGGTCGGCCGCCTCCACCCGCTTCTTCGCCTCGCTACGCAGCACATCCATGACCTGGTCATCGGTAAGGGTGACAGCAGCATCGCCGGATACCTCCGCGTACTGGATGGCCGCACCGACCATGCGCAGGGTGGAAAGGGTGAGCTGGTCCCGGCTACGCATCGCCTCGGTCTGGTCGTGCTTGATCTTCTCTTTAAGCGACATAGCTCCATCATGACCCACGTGACCGAGTTGGTGCCGCACAAAATTTCTAGGGCGCGGCGATTGCGGCTGCCTGGCCGTCGGTGAGCAGCAGCAGATCCTGCGGAGCAAGTTCGATTTCGAGGCCGCGTTTTCCGGCGCTGACGTGCACCGTCGGATACGTCAGCGCAGAGGCGTCAAGGAACAGAGGCAAGCGCCTTTTCTGGCCCAGCGGGCTGATGCCGCCCACGACGTAGCCGGTGGCCCTCTCGGCGTCGGGAATCTTGGCCATCGCCGCCTTTCGGCCTCCGGCCGCGGCCGCCAAGGCTTTTAGATCGAGGCTGCCAGCCACCGGTACGACGGCGACGACAAGGTTGCCGTCCACTTCGGCAATCAGCGTCTTAAAGACCTGCTCGGCCGCCAGTCCGAGCGCATCGGCAGCCTCCTTCCCGTAGGAATCGGATCGAGGGTCGTGGCGATATTCGTGCACCGTGAACACGACACCGGCCTTGGCTGCCAGCACCAACGCCGGTGTGCCGAGTTTGGGTGCGTTGCTCACGACCGGCGAGTCGATCGGTCAAACGCCAGCACGACGCCGCCGTTTACAACGACACCCGCCAGCACCATGGCCGGCATGGCAATCGGCCCTCGACGCTGAATCAACTCGCCAATCAGTCGGGGGAGAAAGATGCTGCCGATGCTGGACCCGACGAGAAAGGTGGAGGTGACCGAACTTGTGCTGGGAATGAACGGTTCGGCCATCGAGAGCATTGATGGAAACATCGAGGCTGTGCCGAATCCGAACAGTATGGTGCCACCCCACATGGCTGCCGCGTTGCGTCCACCGAGCAGCATGACCAGCAGCCCGGCTACGCACAACGCCACATCTCCGGCCATCATCTGCCGAGCGCTGGCTCGACTGGCCAGCGGAATGGCCAGCAGGCGACCAAGGCTGAACGCGACCAGAAACGCAGTGCCAAGGAGCGCGGCGCGAGTGAGACGGTCGAGTCCCCTCGCGGCGCCGTACTCGAAGATCCAACTCTGAAAGCCCAACTCCACCCACGCGTAGGAGACGAACCAGAGCATGGCGAGCAGGAGTAGCCGCCCTTTGCCCTTCGGGAACCCCCGGTCCTCGACAGCGTGTGGATTGGGCGGACTGGGGCGAAGCAAAACGGTGACGGCGAGTACGCCAAGCGCGCCGGCCACGAGCAGATAACCGTTACGCAGACTTCCGCTCCAGGCCAGTGATCGACTGACGATGATCGGACCGAGAATGGCGCCGACGCCGAACGCCAGGTGCAGTGCGTTCATGACGGCGCCCCCTTTGTGCGTCCAGAGCACGACGGTGTTGCCGGTGACGTCCACCATGGCGCCACCGAAACCCACCACGGTCTGCCACACGATCAAGGCGGTGAGACTTTGAACGGTGGTGAGCGCTACCAGGGCGATCGCCACCAAAAGCAGTCCGCCGCCGAGCATCCGGTGGGCATGAAAGTGTTCGAGCAGGCGACCACAACTCACCGAGCCAAGCAGGTATCCGATAGATCCGGCAGAAATCAGAATGCCGATTTGCCCGAGCGAGACACCGGCACCTGCTCGGAATGTCTCCAACGACGGTCCGAGAAGAAGAACCGAGCACCCCAAGGCGATGAATGAACCCAAATGAAGACGGGTTGATCCGTCTCGAAAACTGCTTGCCACGTAAGGATGCCGATCAGGATCTGCCCAGAAAGTCGCGGGCGAAGTGTTCATTTATCTTAAAAGAGTCGCGGGATACTGCAGCCATCCTCAAACCTGCCGAAGAGGTTTCCGATGAATCTCACGGCCGCTCCGACCATAGATCCCCACATGAGTCGCAAAGACGTGGTGTTCCTGACGTTGCTGCCCTGCCTCGGCAGCGTCTTCATCGGTGTTCTCGCCACCAAGAACATCGTTCTCGCTGGCGCTGCTGCCATCGTCGGGGCCGTTGTTGCTCTGATCGTGCTGGGTCGCGCCAAAGGGAGCCGACGATCGAACTCGACCAACCTCGACAACGCTCTGATGGTTTTGCCTGACCGCGCCTCGTTCCTTTCGCGCGTGAAGGAAACGGTCGCCGCCAGTGATGGCACCATGATGGCGGCCCTGTTCGTCCTTGACCTCCACCGTCTCGCCATTGACGACGACGAGCTCCTCCATCAAGCCGGTGACATGATGCTGGCCGCCGTTGGACCGCGTCTCAAAGGTGCGCTGCGTGACAACGATCTCGTCGGTCGTCTCGGCTACGACGAGTTTGCCGTCCTGCTTATGGGAGTTCGCG
The DNA here is from genome assembly GCA_031360915.1 of Actinomycetes bacterium. GTDB lineage: Bacteria > Actinomycetota > Acidimicrobiia > Acidimicrobiales > Ilumatobacteraceae > JANMCE01. The sequence continues at coordinate 15,612 of JANMCE010000008.1, forward strand.
GTGAGGCCGATCTGCTTGCCGTTGCCGAGCGTCTGGTACTGGTGTTGAACGAGCCGTTCTTCGTCCGTGAAAATTCCATGCTCATCGACGCTCGCGTCGGAGCGGCCATCATCGAGAACGTAACCGACGATGTTGCCGATGTGCTGTGCCGGGCCGACGTTGCCCTCACCGTGGCCAAGAGTGAGCAGGCCGATGTCATCGTTTACCGGCCCGAACTCGAAGACCGAAAGCCCGAGGAGAACGATCTGGTCGTGCAGTTGCGCCACGGGATCGACGCTGGCGAACTCGTACTTCATTACCAGCCGAAGTTCACGCTGGCTACCGGCTATCCCGTCGGAGTCGAATGTCTCGTGCGTTGGAACCACCCCTCTGGTGAGCTGATGCCGCCGATGGCGTTCATCCCGCTCGCCGAGCAGAGCGCCGTGATTCACTCCCTCACCCGGGCCGTGCTGACCGATGCGCTGCGTCAGTGCCGCACCTGGCTGGACCGCGGATGGCGGCTTCCCGTTGCCATCAACGTGTCGGCCAGCTGCTTCCTTGACCGCAGCTTTGGCGAGGACGTTTTCACGGCGCTGAAGCAAAGCAATGTGTCTCCCGATCTGCTGACGTTGGAAGTCACCGAAAGCACCTTCGAATCCGACCCTGGCCGTGTCTACGGTCAGTTGCAGTTTCTGCGCGAGCGTGGCGTCATCGTGGCACTCGGCGAATACGGCGTCGGGTACTCGACCCTTGCGAAACTGAAGTCACTGCCGATCGACGAACTCAAGATCGACCGCAGCCTGGTTGCCAACCTCTCGGACGGGCCTCATGGCAAGGCGCTCGTGCGGGCCATCTTGGACCTCGGCCTCGGTCTCGGGCTCACCGTGGTCGCCGAAGGTGCCGAAGATGCCGAGACATGCGAAATGCTGATGGAGATCGGCTGCGAAATCGCCCAGGGCTTCCAGTGGATGAAGCCCATGCCTGCCGCCGATCTCGACGTGTTCCTCCACTCGGTCATGAAGGTCGCCACGGCCAGCACGCCGACGGTGCTCCAAGCAATCATGAAATAGGCGACCCTCCCACCTGTTTCGGGTTTGGTTGGTATAACTTGCCGTTACAGCATGAAGGGAGCGGTATGATGACCAACACCGTCGATCGGGCAGGGCCTACACCAGAGAATGTCCACCGCGTTGTGGTGCGTTTCGCCGGGGACTCCGGTGATGGCATGCAGCTGACCGGTGACCGGTTTACGTCAGTGAGTGCGGCGTTTGGTAACGACCTCTCCACCCTTCCTGACTTCCCAGCTGAAATACGAGCCCCTGCCGGAACACTGGCGGGGGTTTCGTCGTTTCAGGTGCAAATCTCCGATCACGACATCACCACCCCCGGCGACGAACCGAGCGTGCTGGTGGCCATGAACCCGGCCGCGCTGCGGGCCGATCTGAAGCGGCTCGAACCGGGAGGCACGCTCATCGTCAACATCGATACCTTCGACGAGCGCAACCTCGAGAAGGCCGGATACGCGGCTAATCCGTTGGAGGACGGCAGCCTCGCCTCGTTCCGCGTGATTGAAGTGCCCATGACCGATCTCACCAAGAAGGCCACGCTGCCGCTCGGCGTGAAGCAGCGTGATGCCGATCGCAGCAAGAACTTCTTCGCGCTCGGGCTCATCTCCTGGCTATTTACCCGACCGACCGAGGGCACGCTCACGTGGATCGACGAGCGCTTCGCTAAGAACGACCTGGTGCGCCAATCGAACCGGGCCGCGTTCCTTGCCGGACACGCGTTTGCCGAGACGACTGAGCTGCTTGATCACGCTTATCAGGTTCAACCGGCCAAGCTGCCGCCGGGGGAGTACACAAACATCAACGGCAATGTCGCGCTGGCGTGGGGACTGGTAGCCGCGAGTCAACTCGCACACCTACCGATGACGCTCGGCAGCTACCCGATTACGCCGGCATCGGACATCCTGCACGAGTTGTCGAAGCACAAGAACTTCGGCATCCGTACCTTCCAGGCTGAAGACGAAATCGCCGCGATCGGCTCAGCGCTCGGTGCGGCATTTGCCGGGCATATCGGCGTGACTAGCACAAGCGGTCCGGGCCTGGCACTCAAGAGCGAGACGCTCAGCCTTGGCATCAGTCTTGAATTGCCGCTGCTCATCATTGACATCCAACGCGGCGGTCCTTCCACCGGCTTGCCCACCAAGACTGAGGCAGCCGACCTCAATATGGCCCTCTACGGTCGCCACGCTGAGGCCCCGTTGCCGATCGTCGCGGCTTACAGCCCGGTGCACTGTTTTGATGCAGCCATCGAGGCCGTCCGTATCGCACTCAAGTACCGCACCCCCGTGATCCTGCTTTCCGACGGCTATCTGGCCAACGGATCTGAGCCCTGGCTGCTCCCCAACGTTGCGTCGCTTCCCGACATCTCGGTGCCGTTCGCCACCGAGATGAACCATATGGCCGACGACGGCACACCCGAGTTTTGGCCCTACCTTCGTGACCCCGAGACGCTGGCCCGACCGTGGGCCATCCCGGGCACGCCGGGCCTGATGCACCGGGTGGGTGGCATCGAGAAGGAAGACGGATCTGGCAATATCTCCTACACATCGGAGAACCATGAAAAGATGGTGCACCTTCGAGCCGCCAAGATCGCCGGCATCGCCAACGACATTCCGCTCATCGAGGTGCAGGGTGATGTCGATGCCGACCTTTTGATTGTCGGCTGGGGGTCGACATGGGGCGCCATTGGTGACGCGGTCCGGCGAGTTCGAGCCACCGGCGGCAAGGTGGCGTGGGCGCATCTCGTGCATCTGAACCCGATGCCCTCGAACCTGGGCGAGGTGCTGTCGAACCGGCGGCGCATCCTGGTGCCGGAGATGAACATGGGTCAGCTGTGCCGAGAGCTGCGGGCTAAATTCCTGGTGGACGCCGAATCGATCTCCAAGGTGCAGGGCATCCCTTTCACTTCGGCCGAACTTGAAGCCGCCATTGCGGGAGCACTCGTTCCAGCGAACGAACAGGAGCAGCAGGCATGACCGATGTCGCCTTGACCACGAAGAAGGACTGGACCAGCGACCAAGAGGTGCGCTGGTGCCCGGGCTGCGGTGACTACGGCATCTTGCAGGCCGTGCAGATGCTCATGCCTGACCTGGGTGTACCGCGCGAGAACACCGTGTTCATATCCGGCATTGGTTGTTCCAGTCGCTTCCCGTACTACATGAACACCTACGGGATGCATTCCATCCACGGCCGCGCGCCGGCGATTGCCACCGGCGTGGCGTTAGCTCGTCCGGACCTGGATGTGTGGGTCGTGACGGGCGACGGTGACGGTTTGTCTATCGGCGGCAACCACCTGATCCATGCGCTACGCCGGAATGTGAACCTCACGATTCTCATGTTCAACAACCAGATCTACGGCCTGACGAAGGGCCAGTACTCGCCGACTTCAGAGGTGGGCAAGGTCACCAAGTCAACGCCCATGGGTTCCATCGATCCGCCCTTCAATCCTCTTTCTGTCGCGCTGGGTGCCGAGGCCAGTTTCGTGGCTCGCACCCATGACCTAGACCGTAAGCACATGATGGAAGTGTTCCGTGCCGCGCACGCCCACAGAGGCGCCTCGTTCGTGGAGATCTACCAGAACTGCAACGTGTTCAACGATGGCGCGTTCGATGATGTCACCGGCAAACACTCCCGCGAGACCCACATGATCAACCTGGTGCACGGTGAACCAATCCGCTTCGGACCCGACAACGAACGTGGTGTCACAATGCAGCCGGACGGTAGGTTGGCCCTTGTCGATGTTGCGAGCGCGGGCAAGGAAAGATTGCTGGTGCACGATGCCCACCGAGACGACCCGAGCTTGGCGTTTGCGCTGGCTCGACTCTCGAATGATCGACATTCACCCACCCCGTTTGGTGTGTTTCGGGCAATCCAACGCCCCGAGTACTCCAGTGCGGTCGCCAGTCAACTACTGGATGCCAGCGACACGAAAGGGCCCGGCGATCTCGCATCGCTCCTGCGTTCGAACGGCACCTGGATGGTGAACTAGCCGCTCCGGTCGCAGCGTTCCGTAAATCGCAGGTCAAGAGCCTGTTCGGGTTCGGTTCATGGTTTGGCTGGTCTCTTCCCGTCGCTTCAGTAGACCATTAGCGTCCCGCCATGACCTTGGCGGGCGACGAACGGCTACGAATGACGGTCGCGGAACCGGGAGTCACGCGGCTGCGATTCATCGACTCATTACGGGGTGTCGCCGCAATGATGGTCTTGTGCACCCATCTGCTGCACAGCACCGTGATGGACAAGCCGCTTCATCGGATCTTGCCGGATGAGCTCACGTCGCTGCTGAGCCTCGGTTCGAAGGGTGTACAGATCTTCTTCGTGCTGTCGGGCTTCGTCATCACGCTGTCGTTGGCCAGGCTCACCTTTGATCGCAAGGTAGCGACCACATTTGCGCTGCGACGTCAGATTCGACTCGACCCGGCGTACTGGGTCGTTCTCGTCGCCACCCTGATCGGTCTTTGCATGGAGCGGCTCGCCGGCTTCACCGTGAGTGATCCGGTTCCAGGCGTTGGCAACGTACTGATCAATGTTGGCTACCTGCAGGCGCTCACGGGTCAGAACCAGATCGTGAAGGTCGCGTGGACGCTGGCTATTGAGATTCAGTTCTATCTCTTCATGCTCCTGCTGCTTGCCGTCGCCAGTGCTCGATTCATCCGGCGATCCGCCGAGCGTTTGCCGGTCGCTCAGCTTGCGATGCTGCCCTTGCTACTCTGGCTGACCGGCCTGTCGTCGTTGACGTGGAGCATCGTCGGCGAGACGCACAACAACGGACTCTGGGCTGGCAGGTGGGCGGGTCCGGTGTGGTTCTACTTCTGCCTCGGTGCGCTGTGCGCATTGGCTCACCTTAAGCGTCTCCGATGGACTCGCCCGTTGGCGTTTAGCGGTGTGATAGCCGTGTCCGCGTTACTCTCCCCCTCAGGCGACCGGGCGGGATTGCTGGCAGGGGTACTTACCGCTGTTGTCATTGGGCTGTGTGTTCATCGACCGTCTGCTGCCCGGTCGCTTGGTGCGCCGCGACTACTTCAGTATCTGGGGGCCCGTTCTTACTCGATCTACCTCGTGCATACGTTGGTGATCAGCCCGATCTTGCGGGCCGGCTACAAACTGACTGCCGACGCTCCCGGATGGGCCGTCGGGTGGACACTGCTGGGGGGTGCCACAGCAATGATCTCAGCAGAGGCCCTCTACCGTTGGGTGGAACGTCCGTCGCTCGCCTTCTCCGAGCAGGTCAAACGCGTCGGAGCTAGCAGCGCATTCACCGGACTGTTGCGACGGGCTTAGCCCTTGTTGGCGCCGAGGGTGAGACCACCAATGAACTGCTTTTGCAAGATGAGGTAGACGATGAGCGTTGGCAACGCAATGAGCATGGAGCCCGCCGCAACCAAGTTGTCATCGGTGAGGAACTGACCGCTCAGGTTCTTGATCGACGACGTGATCGGTCGATCATTGCCCCTACTGACGAGCACGACAGCCCAGAAGAAGTCGTTGTAGATCCAGGTGAACTCGAGCGTGGCCAAAGCAGCCAACGGCGGACGACAGATCGGCAGAATGATGCGGTAGAACTGCTTCCAGACGCTGGCACCATCGACGGCAGCTGCCTCACCCAACTCCTTGGGAATGGTCTTCATGTAGTTGGACATAACGAACGTGCAGAAGCCCACCTGGAAGGCAATGTGGATGATGATGACACCGAAGATGGTGTTGTTCATGTGCCCTGAGCTGGGTGACAGAAATTCCGGCAACGGAAGACGGCGGTACATCTGAAACAGCGGCTGGATGATGACCTGCTGGGGCATCAGGTTGCCCGACGTGAAAAGTACCAGCAGCGCAATATTGAACTTGAAGTTGTAACGACTCACCGCGAAGGCCACGAAGCTGGCCAACATCAGCGTGAAGACCAGCGCAGGGATGACGATCAGCATGGTGACCCAGAAGTGACGGGCCATCTCACCCTGCTTGAACGCACCGGTGAAGTTCGACAGGATGAGCTTTTTGGGCCAGGTGAAGATGCCGCTCTTGGATGTTTCACCGTAGGGCCGGAATGCGGTGTAGACGGCACCAAGGATGGGGATCAGCCACACGATCGCCGTCGCGATCAGGAAAACGTGAAGCGCGATGCGGGCCGGACGGACGCCACCGTTTTTTGACCCTCCCATAACCATGCTCATTTGCGTTCCTCCTCGAAGGTGTTCTTGACGTACCAGACAATGAATCCGAGACAGAGCAGCAGCAGGATGACGGCGTAGGCCGAACCACGCCCGACGTTGCCACCACCTTCGCCCATGATGTTCTGCGTGACGAGGAGCGAGGTGAGTTCCATACCCAGCGGGCTCCTCAGCGCGACGACGATGTCGAAGGTTCGCAAACCTTCGATGATGGTGATGACGATGATGATGATGTTGATGGGCTTCATGGTTGGGAAGATCACCCGTTTGAAGGCCTGCCATTCGTTGCAGCCATCAATGGCTGCTGCTTCTCGGAGTGACGGATCGACGCTCTTCAGCCCGGCGAGATACAGGACCATGATGTAGCCGGCGTGTCTCCAGGCAATGGCGGGCAGCAGGGCGAGGAAGTTCCTTGAGGGCCCGAGCGCATTGTCGAGGAACGGGATATGGAACGTGAACAGCTTGGTGGACTTGCCCAACCAGTCAATCTGGTTTCCTTCGGCGGTGCGGCCGAGAACAGTGTTCACCAGTCCCTGCTTGGGGGAGTAGATAACGCTCTTCCAGATGATGCCGACGACGGCCAGCGACAGCACGACGGGAAAGTAAAAGATGCTCTGGTAGATCGCAGTACCACGGATGCTCTTGTCGAGCAGATAAGCCAGGAACATGCCGAACAGAGTGGGACCGATGAACAAGAACAGCAAGAGCAGCACGTTGTTGAAGAACGCGGCGGAAAGCTTGTCCTCAAAGATCGTGAAGATCTCCCAGTAGTTGCGGAAGCCGACAAACTTGATCTTGTTGAAGTTCGCGATGCCATCCCACTTCGTGAACGACAAGATCACCGTCGAGATCGCCGGTATCCACACGAACACGATATGTAAGACGGATGGCACCCCTGCCATCCATGTCAGCGTGCGCTTGTCGCTTCCGCTGAGTGAAGACAGGCGCCGACGACGCCTCTTTCGAGTTGTCGTCGACGCCATGTTGGTTGCCAACAGTGGTCCCCCACTTCCTTCAAGGATTGTGTACCTACACGAAGCTCGCTACTGGTTGTTGCAGGTGAAAAGGCGGTTACGCCTTAAAGATCGCGACCTTCTTCTCTTCGAGCGCCTTCAGCGCACCATCGATGCTCTTCGGGTCCTCGAGGAATCCGGCGAGAACGGGCTTGACCTGGTCGACGAAGGTCGGATCGGTGTCACGGTCGAGGAACTGCGAAATCTGCTTGGCCTTGCCGACAAAATCGGCCGACTTCTTCTGAATTGCCGAGTAGTTGGCAGTGCTGGCCTTGCTGCTGGCAGCAACGGCTGACGGATCAACCTTGAGGTAGGCCTCTTCTGCCGCGGCGGTGCCGATATAGGCAAGGAATTCCTTGGCAGCTTCGGGGTTCTTCGGCTTCGCGGCCATCATGAAACCGTCGATCGGGGCCTCAACGGCATCCTGACCGTGCTTGGCATCGATAGACGGGAACGCAAAGAAGTCGATGTCGTCGATATCGGCCTGCACCTTGTACTGGCCGGTGAGGAAGGTACCGATGAGGTACATGCCAACCTCCTTGGCACCAAGGGCAGCTGCGCCTTCTTCCCACTTGCGACCGTTGGCGCCGGCCTGCTGAAAGGGGATCAGTTTCTCCCAGGTCTTGAACACGTTCACGACCCGCTCATCGGTCCACTTTTCCTTGCCGGCCATGAGCGAGACGTGGAAGTCGTACCCGTTGGTGGGCATGTTCAACTGGTCGAACATGCCCATCTGCGGCCAGCCACCATCGTTGGCGGCAGCCAGCGGGGTGATCTTGTCGGCCTTCATCTTTTCGAGCAGTGCCATCCACTCATCCCAGGTCACCGGGACTTTGTAGCCCTTGTCGGCGAAGACGCTCTTCTTGTAGTGCACGCCCCAGGGGTAGTAGTAGAGCGGCATGAAGTACTGCTTGCCGTCGGCGGCGGTGGAGGCCTTCTTGAAGGCGTCGCTCAGACCGTCGGCCTTGCCCCACACATCGCTGATATCACCGATAAGGCCCTTGGCCGCAACGGTCTGCATGCGGTAGCCGGCGAACCATGAAATGACATCGTCGGGCTGCTGCAGGTACTGGACGATGTTGTCCTGGAAGGTGTTGTGGTCGGTGGTGTTGACCTTGACCTTGACGCCTTTGTTGCCGAAACCGTCGACCATGGCCTGCAGAGCGGCCTTGGGCTTGTCGTTCGAGAAGTTCGAGCCGAAGGTGAGGTCGCCTTTGGCCTTACCGGACGCGGCGGCCGCAGCGGTGGTGGCCGCAGCAGCAGCAGCAGCGGTAGTAGCGGCTGGTGCCGCAGTGGTGGCAGCGGCGGCTGCGGTGGTTACCGCTCCTGCGGCGGTGGTTGCGGCGCCTGCGGCCGTGGTGGCTGGCGTGGCGGACTTGGTGCTGGAGCCGCAGGCAGCGAGGACTGCGCCTACGCCCGCAAGGCCGGCACCGGCAAGAAGCCGACGACGGGTGAGATCCGAAGAACCCTCGGACGGTGAATGACTGGACATGTAACCCCCTGGAAACATTGACTGTTGGATCTGAATTGGGCACGAAACGAGATTCAGAAGCAAACGAAACTCGTCAGAAGCAAACGTTAGTTCACACGCTGTCGGTGTGGTTGTCAAGGTGAAACTGTGGCGCTTGACACACCATACTTCTCCTAGCGGAGCGGAAGCCCGGTCTGGGCGTCGAAGAGGTGAGCGTGGCGGGTTCGGACGGCGGCCGCCATGCGATCACCGGTGTTGACCCGCACGATGCCTTCGAAGCGGGCGATGACGGCCGTCGTGTTGTTGGCGCTGCTGGAAACCGCTTCATCGTCGGACGCGATGGAAGCGCCCTCGAATTGGGCCGGTGGCACGGGCAGGCGGAAGTGGATCTGGGTCTCGGCACCCATTGACTCAGCCAAATCGCAGGTGATCTGCAAATGCTGGCTGGGCGGAATGGTGCTTCCCTCCGGGTTCTCAAAGTGTTCGGGACGGATGCCGAAGATGATGTTCTTCCCGACGCCCTCGTCGATACGCGGATGCCGTTCGGCCACGCGTGGGTCGAGCGCGAGGGACTGATCACCGATATGGGCGATGTAGACACCGTCTGTCTTTGCGAGGGAGGCGGTGAGGAAATTCATAGCTGGTGAGCCGATAAAGCCGGCCACAAAGAGGTTGTCGGGGCGTTCGTAGAGATCCTGAGGCGGCGCAACCTGCTGCAAAATACCCTTCCGCATGACGGCGACTCGATCGCCCATGGTCATGGCCTCGACCTGATCGTGGGTGACGTACACCATGGTCGTAGCGAGTTCTCGCTGTAAACGGATGATTTCGCCACGCATCTGAACGCGCAGCTTGGCGTCAAGGTTGGAGAGTGGCTCATCCATGAGGAACACCGATGGCTCGCGCACGATGGCTCGTCCCATGGCGACACGCTGGCGTTGGCCACCGGAGAGGGCCTTCGGGGTGCGATCGAGATAGGCGGTGAGGCCAAGAATGGCGGCGGCTTTGTCGACCCGTTCGGCAATCTGGCCTTTGGGCACCTTGGCCATCTCGAGGGCAAAGCCCATATTGCCGCGGACCGTCATGTGCGGGTAAAGGGCGTAGTTCTGGAAGACCATGGCTACGTCACGCTCGCCTGGCGGTAGGTGGTTGACGGTTCGCTCGCCGATGTTGAGCGTGCCATCGGTGATCTCCTCGAGACCGGCGATCATGCGGAGTGCGGTGGACTTGCCACAGCCGGAAGGGCCGACGAGCACCATGAACTCACCATCGGCGATTTCAAGGTCGAGGCTTCGGACGGCAACCGTGCCGTCTTGGTATTCTTTACGAATCTTGTCGAACGTAACCTGAGCCATGCGACGCACGATAGCACCAGATGTGTGGCGCTCGACACACGTCGTCAGACCGAGGCGTGAGGGTGTTTCACGGTAACTTCAGGAACGGTCAGCGTTGACCAGTCATCGGCCTCAACGTTTAGAGATGCGAGGTGCTGAGCGGACACCTCCGGCAGCGTGTCGTTGATGAACACACCCAGGGCCGTTTCAACGGATGCCCGCACTTTCAAACGCTCGGGGCTGCGGTGGGGTGGGAGGAACTCGACGTGCAGGTGCCAGTCGTCGGCATCGTTCGGGGCCTCCTGCATGCACATCATGTAGGGCAGCTCGAAGCCGAACAGAGTGTCGTAGCGCGCAACGACATCACGAACGGCTTTGGCCAGATCGGTTGCCTCGACGGTGGTGAGGTCACCGAGACGACGGCAACCGTGGCGTCGGGCCCGCACATGAATTTCGAATGGCCAACGGGCTGCGTAGGGAACGGCCACGGTGAACGAGTCGTTGGCCACGACCACCCGTTCGCTGTCATGGTCGAGCGTGGTGAGTCGGCACCCGAGGCAAGAGCCTTCGTGCAGACGGTGCCATTGGTAGGCGTCACTCTTGGTCTGCACCGCTGGCGGTGTGTGGCCGAATGCGTACAGCTGACCGTGCGGATGGCTGAGTGTGGCGCCGACACCCGGACCGCGATTTTCGAACGCCATAACATAGGTGAAGCCCTCATTCCACAGCGCGGTGGACCTGTCTCGCCAGATGGCGATCACCCGCGCGACTTCGGGGAGAGCAAGCGTCGCGAGGCTGCCCTGATGGGCATCGGTGTAAACGACGACCTGACAACGGCCTACCGAGGCGCCCTCAAGGCTGCCGTGGACCGCAGGTGGATCGGGCACCAGGCTCGGGAAGCGGTTGTCGAAGACGGCGGCATCGAAATCGAAGGGAAGTTCGACGCCGTGTGGGCATAGGGGGCAACCGTCGGTCGGGGTCTGCTCCCCGGTGGCAAGGCCGCCCGGGCGCTGGTTGCGGGCTGGGGAAACCGCCACCCAGCTTCGGGTGGAAAGATCGAAGCGCATGTGGAGTGCCGCTTGGCGGACTTCGGACGGCTGATCAACGAGCGAACCGACCCGTTCGCCGTAGAGAAAAAATGAGCGGCCGTCGGGGTGCACCAGATCATGGCGGGCGAGCGAAATCATTCGGCGATCACAACCTGTACACCCCGAGCTCGCAGGTCGGCGCAGAGATTAACCGGGGCCGACCGATCGGTGACCAGGACGTCGACCAGATCAATGGGGCAGACGTTGGCTAGCGCGATGGCGCCCAGTTTGGAGGAGTCGGCGAGCACGATGATGCGCTGGGATGCTGCCACCATCGCACGCTTCATTTCCGCTTCGGGAAGGTTGATATTGGTAACGCCGTGGTTCGGGTCGATGCCGTTGCAACCAAGGAAGAGCGTGCTGACGCGGAGTTGCGAAAAGAACGCCGACCCGAGTGGATTGACGAGTGAATGCTGCTTGGGTCGCAGAGTGCCGCCGGTGACGATCACGTTGAGACGGGGAGCACCGCGTTCGACCTCGAGCGCAATAGTGAGGCTGTTGGTGATGACCGTAATGTCGCCTAGTGCAGTTTCGGCGACCAGGGCGCGTGCCATTGCGGTGGTGGTGGTGCCCACGTCGATGATGACCGACTCGCCGCTGCTCATCAGGTTGACGGCAGCTCGACCGATACTGGCCTTCTCGGAACTGAGGGCCTCGGCCGCCTCTTCGAAGGTTCGTTCTACACGGGTGTCCCCACCGGCCATGGCCCCGCCATGTACGCGTCGCAGGACACCGCGTCGTTCGAGGGTGTCGAGATCGGAACGAAGGGTCACTTCCGAAACTCCGAAACGATCCGAAAGCTCGCGAACGCGAACGAACCCGAACTCGGAAACCACTTTAGCGATGCGTTCTTGGCGCACCTCAGCCGGTAGGAGTGCGCCGTCACCTTCGATCACGCACCGGACCTTACCCGAATCGTTTGCGCCGGAGTAGTTGTTGCTTTCGTTCCCCTTCGCTTTCCTTCATACGGGCCAGTGCCTGGGTGTGGGGTCACGTCGGTCGCCGAAGGCTCGGCTAACCTCCGACCGGGAGGATTGTCATGCCTGACGTGAGTTACAGCTCGGGGGCCTCACCGGTGGCACTGATCGGTGACACCATCGGAGCAAACCTGGCCAAAATCGTCGATCGCTACGGGGAACGGGACGCAATGGTCGATTGCGAGACCGGACGACGGTGGTCCTATGACGAGTTTGGGCGTGATGTTGATGCCGTTGCTCTCGGCCTGCTCTCCCTCGGGGTGGGGACCGGTGACCGGGTCGGTATCTGGGCGCCGAACTGCCCCGAATGGACGCTGGTGCAGTACGGGGCGGCCAAGATTGGGGCGATTCTGGTCACCATCAACCCGGCGTATCGGTCCCATGAGATGGCCTTCGTGCTGCGCCAAGCAGGAATCCGGACCGTGGTGGCAGTACCGGAGTTCAAGGGGGCCAGCTACGCCGCCATGATCGAGGGTGCTCGGCCTGACTGCCCGGACCTGACCGACGCGGTGTTCATCGGCGAACCGAGCTGGGATGCACTCCTGATTGCGGGTCGTAACGGCGACGCGGCCGAGTTGGCCGCGGTCGGCACCACGTTGGGGGCCGATGACCCGATCAACATTCAGTACACATCCGGCACTACCGGTTTTCCGAAGGGAGCCACGCTCACCCACCACAACATCTTGAACAACGGCTTCTTCGTCGGCGAACTCTGCTCGTACACCGAGGCCGATCGGGTGTGTATTCCGGTGCCGTTCTACCATTGCTTCGGCATGGTGATGGGCAACCTGGGGTCCACCAGCCACGGGGCGGCGATGATCATCCCGTCACGATCGTTCGACCCGCGTGCCACGCTCGCAGCCGTTGCTGCTGAGCGATGCACATCGCTGTACGGCGTGCCCACCATGTTCATTGCTGAGCTGAATCATCCCGACTTCTCGTCGTTCGATCTCACATCGCTCCGCACGGGAATTATGGCCGGCTCTCCCTGCCCGGTTGAGGTCATGAAGCAGGTGATCGACAAGATGGGTATGCGCGAAGTGTCGATCTGTTACGGCATGACCGAAACGTCACCTGTGTCCACGCAAACTCGCAAGGACGACTCACTCGTTCGTCGAGTCGCCACGGTCGGCCGTGTCGGTCCGCACGTCGAGGTGAAGGTGATCGACCCGGCTAGCGGCCGTACAATGCCGCGGGGGGAGGCGGGCGAGCTCTGCACACGCGGGTACTCGGTGATGCTCGGCTACTGGGCTCAACCCGAAAAGACGGCCGAGGCCATCGACAGTGCGCGTTGGATGCACACCGGTGATATTGCGGTGATGGACGCCGACGGCTACCTCGCCATCACGGGTCGCATCAAGGACATGATCATTCGCGGGGGAGAGAACGTGTACCCACGCGAGATCGAGGAGTTCTTATACACCCATCCCGACGTGGTGGACGCGCAAGTCATTGGGGTGCCCGACGCCAAGTACGGCGAAGAAGTAATGGCCTGGGTGAAACTGAAACCAGGTACGCCAGAGATGACTTCGGCGTCTTTGAGGGAGTTCTGTGCCGGCAAACTCGCGCATTACAAGATCCCGCGTTACGTGCATCTTGTGGAGGAATTCCCCATGACGGTGACCGGCAAGGTGCGCAAGGTTGAGATGCGTGAGACCTCGATGGCACTCCTGGGTCTGTAGGGCTAGGCGGCGCTCTCTTGCTTCGGCGTCCAGCCGGGATGACCGAAGGTGTAACCAATTCGATCTCGCCATGTTGTTGCGGATGCAACATCTTTCCGGATCTCGTTGAACTCGTGATAGGCGATGCGGAACGGGTTAGAGGCGTTGATGTTCTTGGTGAGGCCGTACTTCACCCGTCGTAGTTCGGGTTCGAAGGTTCCGAACAGCTTGTCCCACACGATGAGAATGCCACCGTAGTTCTTGTCGAGGTACTGCCTGTTGGCACCGTGATGAACCCGATGATGAGACGGTGTGTTCAGTACGGCTTCCGCCTTCGGATGCAGCCGATCGATGGCTTCGGTGTGAATCCAGTATTGGTAGAGCAGGTTGAGTTGACCGGCCCGGAACGTCTTGTTGGAGGGAAAACCGAGCAGAGGCATCGGGGCGAAGATCCACGCCATCATCACGCCCGACCACGGCTGACGAAGTGCAGTGGAGAGGTTGTAGCGGCGGCTTGAGTGATGGCTCACGTGGTTGGCCCAGAACAGTCGGATCTCGTGTTGAAAGCGATGGTCCCAGTAGTACAGGAAGTCCCAGAGCAGCATGGCCAGCCAGAGCGAACCGCGGCGGCTGCCGATGTTGGAGACCCGTCGGCGGAACAGGGCGCGATCAAGTCGGCCGAGCAACGACAGCGTGGCGAATCCGAAGGCAACGTTGCCAACGAGCATGAGGAGGCTCGCCGCAGTGTCCTTGCGCTCATAGCCGACAGGAACGAGCGGGTCGGCCGGCAGTTGGGGGCCCGACAGGGTCGCCTCATCGGCGGTGTCGAGGTCGTCGATGGTGCGCTTGGTTGTCACTCGCCTCAACAGCACGGCCTCGGCGATCATGGTCGCGACGAAGAACGGCAGGGACAGTTGGTCGATTGGATCGAGGGCCTTCAAACTCTTCCGCACGACGACCAGTTAACCGCATAGTGCCGGTCATGTGATGGCAGCTCCGACGGTGACGCAGCGTGGTTCGGCAGAACTTCATCAAGTTCCGGCCGAGTTGTGCCGGGTGCGCATGAGGTGTCGATGGGTAACGCATGCCAACACATGCGTCCACGACTCGCGGTCTGACGAGGCGTCGCTTCCTGGTGGCCACCGCCGGCTCCACGGTTGCGATGATGTTTCGCACGAGCGACGCGAGTGCCGAGACACCCGGCGACATCGCTGTGCGGGCGGCCCGCAGCCAACTAGGAGTTCCCTACCTATGGAATGGCGCAACACCGGGCGTCGGTTTCGACTGCTCCGGTTTGGTGATGTGGGCCTGGCAACAGGCCGGCGTGTCGATGGATCACTACACCGTGGCCCAGTCGACCAACTTTCGGCAAGTGGGCATGAACGAGCTAATCCCCGGCGACCTGGTGTTCAACAAGTCTCTCGGTCACGTGGTGATGTTTACCGGCAACGGTCGATGCATCCAGTCTCCGAGCAAGGGCAAGTTGGTGCAGGAAGGCATCATGTTCAACTCGGCGCTGGCCGTGCGTCCGACCCTGGCTCCGATTCGTCAAGCACCGACGGGCCACGCTCCAACCCCGGCACCCGCACCAACAACCACTCCCGCTCCGGCTCCGGCCCCGCCAGCCCCGGCACCCGCTCCGCCTCCACCGCCACCGCCACCGCCACCGCCCGCTCCGCCAACCGGGGGAGGAACCTACGTGGTGGTAGCGGGTGACACGCTGTCGCGTATCGCGACCCGTACCGGCACCACCGTCGACCAGTTGGTCCAGGCCAACAGCATCAAGAATGCCAACATGATCTACGTCGGTCAGCTGCTCAAACTCTCATAAAATGGGCTTTGCCTAGGTCGTAAGACCAACGGACAGTAGCGACATGCCCTCCATCGGGCCCATCGTGACTGCATGGATTCACCCCTCCG
>JANMCE010000027.1:0-14661 GCA_031360915.1 Actinomycetes bacterium
GCCGCGGAAGCCGCCGCCGCGGCTCGCTCACGGGCGATGCGTGCCTCCGCAGCACGTTTGGCTGCAGCCTCGACCTCCCGCGCACGGCGTTCTTCTTCTTTGCGAACCAGCTCGGCCAGGTCACCCTTGACCGTGGCCAACAACGCCTGCGACTTCTCGATGGCTTTGCTTGCTTCGATGCCCTTCGACTCGGTGGACTTGATCAGCGAGGCCTTGCGGGCCTGCTGTTCGTCGAGCTTCTTCTGCCGAATGTTGGCGTCCTGCCGCACGGCCTTCACCTGATCGGCGATGTCCGAGAGATCACCCAGCATGGTCGACAAGTAGGCCTCACGCGGGGCGTTGTCGGATCCGTTCACCTGCTCGATCACCTGTATAGGACCACCGGCCGCACCACCGTAGAGGTAGGCCTGGATCGCTGCCTGCGTGGCTTGGGACGCCAGAGCAGAAGACTCTTCGTCTTTCGCCGTGACCTGGGCCTGGCTGTAGGCGAGCTCAACTTCGAGCTGGCCCAAATCGAACGTGGCCTTGTTGTACTGCTCGGTGAGCTGCTCAGCCCAAACCCTGAGTTCTTCGATGCGCTTGGCTAACTTTACGGCCTCGGCCTTCTTGTCCGCGATGGGGTCAGCGGATGCAGGCGCGGCAAGACCGGCGACCAGGAGCAGCCCGGTCAGGAGGAGTCGTATGTGTGTGCGAGCGCGGGTCATGAGAAGAACTTCGCCCGCGTCCTTTCCGAAACATAGCAGATCGTGCTCGGCGAGCCTGACAGGCGCTCAAGCAAAAACAACGCAAGCCCCAGAAAGGGCTTGCGCGTTTGCTACTCGGGTGGAGGTGAAGGGAATTGAACCCACGACCTCTTCATTGCGAACGAAGCGCTCTGCCAACTGAGCTACACCCCCGAATGGAGCACCTTGACTGTAGCGGAAGACCGCTCAACAACGCACCCAGGAATTAGGCGGCGCGGGACCAGTCGTACCGCACGGACTTGGCCTGCTGGGTCTTCTTGATCTGCACGAGCAGGTAGATGTAGCCAGCCAGCAGCACATCGACCACCAGGTTGAGCAGACCAATGGCCCGGATGGGCATACCGAAGCCGACGATGGCTGTCACCGCGGCTAGGGCGACCAGGCCAACCAGGATGTTCTGGCGACGCTGCTTCATGGCCGAACGAGCCGCCGTTGGCGCGGCGACGGGACGAACCGCCGTGCGGGTGCCACCACTGGACGGACGGTACGCAGCAACGGGACGCAGGTGCGAGGCGCCGTGCGACCGGACCGTCGGGGTTGTCTGCAACGTGGAGAGCTGACGGCGAAAATCACCAACCGAGCTGGAGGGACGACCGATCGAGCGCGACCGCAGCAACGGTGGTACGAGCACCACAATCCACATAACCGCCAACACAACAACCAACAACTGGGTCACCCTTCGCCTGCTTTCACGCCTAGGACGAAACTACTCACAGTGGCGCGGCAAACGGTGGATCCCCCACAGGACTTCACGTTTTCGCGGCACATCGAGGAGTTCGGCATCATCGAGATCATTACATTTGTACTACAAAACTCGTCAGAAGACAACCTTAGCTGATGCGGACGGCTTACTTTTCCATTCGATGATATGGCCCGGACTTGCCGCCGGTTTTCTCCCACAAGGCCATTTCGCCAATCACCATGCCCTTGTCGGCCGACTTACACATGTCGTAAATGGTGAGAGCCGCCACCGAGCAGGCGTGCAGGGCTTCCATCTCCACACCCGTGCGATCAACGGTGTCCACCTGGCATTCGACCGCGATGTGATCATCGGCGATCTCGAAGTTCACTGTGACCGCGCCGATCAGCAACGGATGGCAGAGAGGAATCATGTCCGCCGTACGTTTCGCCGCTTGAATGGCCGCAACCCGGGCCACCGCCAGTACATCGCCCTTCTTCACTTCGCGGTTTGTGACCGCCGCAGTGGTCTGCGGAGCCATGAACACTTTGCAACGGGCGACCGCACGTCGATGCGTCGGGTCTTTCACCGAGACATCGACCATGCGGGCTCGACCAAGTGGATCGAGGTGGGTGAAAGACAGATCGCTCATGAAGGGCCAAGTCTAGTAGCGCGCCATTTGGGGAAACCCTGACGACTCTTTTCCTTCATGTCGATCTACGGTTGCCGATCTAGTTACCGGAACCAGACACGGGCGGCGAAGGAACGATATGAAGAGAAGTCCAATCCTTGGCGGCGTCGGCGCGCTTCTGGCCGCAACCATCGCAGTCCTCGTCCCCGCGACGAGCGCCTCGGCGGCCACGTCGGTCACCATCGACCACGTCATCGCTCCGGGGGCGACGGGCATCATCTATCTCGAAGGCCCGGGCGGCTACTGTTTTCAGCCCGGGACGAGTCGGACCAAGACCGGTTTCGACTTCGACGCCAATGGCAACGTCAGCGTCACGGGTGGCGGTCGTACGCTGCGCTGCGACGATGCCAATGGTTCGTCGGTGCGCGTCGAGGCCTACCCGAGCAGTGTCGGCACCGAGTGCACCGGGCCCGCGCCTGAGCACATCCCCAGCATCAACCCCTTCGTTTCGGCGGCCGGCGGCCTGCATATGAATGTCTCGTCAGGCAGCAGCATCGGCACGCTGACCTTCCCGACCCAGAGCACGGGCGGCATCAAGCCCATGGGCAAGGTCTACCGCGCTTCTGGTGCCACGCCATCGTGCAAGATCAAGGTCGAGATCTTCCAGGACGAAGGTTTCGCGCTCGGCACTCGCGGTGCGTTCAACGCCTTCTACGCCAACCACAACAGCGACACGACCACCGGATGGATCTTTCCGGGGAGCTACAACATCTTCATTGAAGACGAGATGACGGGCGTCAAGATCCGCACGTTGGCCTCGTTTGATGCGTCGAGCCGGTTCGACATTGATGTCGATGCGAGCTGCTTCGGATTCGATACCTGTGTGTACGAAAAGGGTGAGCCACCCACGACCGGTGGCGGCTTCCATCCGCTGCCGCCGGCTCGCGTGCTCGATACGCGTAGCAACATCGGGATCGTCGGCAAGGTCGCTGCCGGCGATGGTTCACTTCGGGGGGAGCCGAACCCTGATATGCGCCGTGACGCGGCGAACAACCACCAGACCAAGGTGACCGGTGTGGGCGGCGTGCCGGAGCACGGCGTGTCGGCGGTGCTGTTGAATGTCACCGTTGCGGGGCCTGATGCCGACAGTTTTCTGTCGGTGTACCCGAAGTTGGCGCGAGTGAACGACGGCGGTCTGGCCATCTTCGATGACCAGGGCGGCTTCCGCACCGGCGCCGGTACCTCCAACCTGAACTTCCGGGCCGGGCAGACACTGCCGAATCTTGTGTTGGCCCGGGTCGGCGCCGGTGGCCGCATCATGGTGGAGAACTTCGGCGGAAACGTCGATGTCATCGCCGACGTCGTCGGATGGGTCGATACCGGTACCGGTGGTGATGGCTTCACGGGCGTCACCCCCGATCGCCTGCTCGACACTCGTCAGGCTGGTCAGGGGCCGATCTTCGGACCCAATGACACTCGCCATCTCAAGGTGACTGGCCGCGCCGGCGTCCCTGCGGATGCAACGGCGGTCGTCTTAAACGTCACCCAGATCGATGCAACCACGTACGGCTACATGACGGTATGGCCCACCGGCCTCGGCCGCCCCAACACGTCAAACCTGAACGGCGCGCCGGGTCGTATCCGCCCCAACCTCGTGGTGTCCAAGATCGGCGAGGGCGGACAGGTCGACATCTTCAACTATGACGGCAATGCGCACGTCGCGGTGGACGTGGTCGGCTACTTCGGCGCTCGCGGCGGTGGCCAGATCTACCCACTCTCGCCCAACCGACTGATGGATAGCCGCAACGGCTTCGGCACCCCGAAGGGCCCCTTCGGCGCCACCGAGGTGCGCAACCTCACGGTCACGGGAGTCGGTGGTGTGCCATCGGACGCCAAGGCGGTTATCGTGAATGTCACCGGTACGCAGTCGACCAGCGGTTCGTTCCTCACCGTCTTCCCCACCGGCGACAAGCTGCAGACGACCTCTAACGTGAACCTCGATCTCGGTGACCCCGCACCAAACCTGGTGATGATGAAGGTGGGCGCGGGTGGCCAAATCTCCATCTCGAACGACCGCGGCCTCGCCCACGTCATCGTCGACGTCATGGGCTTTGTGCGGTAACACCTCGGCGGTCAGCCGCCGATCTGGCTCATTGACTTGTTTGGTCGCAGGAAGTTGACCTGACCGATCGTGTGCCCGGCCCACTTGGTGCCAACGGCACGGACGATTTCGGCGGCGATCTGGTCGTCGCTGGAATCGTTGCGCAGCAGGTCTCGTAGATCGAAGCTTCGGGTGGCGAACAGACAGGTGAGGAACTGGCCTTCGGCGGTGAGTCGCACGCGATCGCAATCACCGCAGAACGGCTTGGTAACGGTGGGAATCACACCGACATCACCGAGGCCATCGGCGTAAAGCCAGCGGTCGGCGGGCGCCGCACCCCGGTTAGGTGCGGGCACGAGCGGATAGACGGCGCCGATCGTCGCCACGATTTCGTCCTGGCTGACCACCTTGTTGGCTGTCCAGTCGCCGGAGGCATCGAGCGGCATGAACTCGATGAACCTGACCGCGACGTTCTGCTGGCGACCGAAAGTTGCAAAATCAACGATCTCGTCGTCGTTCACGCCACGCTCAAGCACACAGTTGATCTTGACCGGACCGAAGCCGGCCTCTTGCGCGGCAGCAATACCGTCGAGCACGGCCTTGAGCTCGTCTCGCCGTGTCATCCGATGGAACTTCTCGCGGTCGAGTGAATCGAGGCTGATGTTGACCCGGTCGAGCCCCGCAGCCTTGAGGTCATGAGCGGCATGTCGGAATGTTGCTGCGTTGGTGGTGATGGAGAGGTCGGGTTTGCGTCCGGCGAACCCGGAGTCGGCGTCGGTCGGCACCCGGAGCCGCGCCAGCTTCTCGACCAGGATCGGTAGATGGGCACGCATGGTGGGCTCACCGCCCGTGAGGCGTATGCCATCGACGCCGAAGCGCTCGACAAAGATCTTGGCCAGTCTGGTGAACTCTTCAAACGTCAGCACGTCGGCTCGCGGCAGCCAGATCATGCCCTCGGACGGCATGCAGTAGGTGCATCGGAAGTTGCATCGGTCGGTTACCGAAATGCGCAGGTCTCGCACGGTACGAGCGAACGGATCGACAAGCGGCGCGTACGAAGACATATTCCAATCCTACCGACCAACGTCCGTTGGGCCACACGCGAGGCCGTTATGAGCGGACGGACAGGTCCTTGCCGAACCACCGTTGGGCATACGGGTTGTCGTTGTACCGTTCGATTGCGTGGTAGTCAGCGCGTTCGTACATGGCAATCGCAACCTTCAGGGTCGCGTTGGTGTCGAGCACAACACGGGTGTAGCCCAGCTGCCCTGCGACATATTCGAGATGATCGAGCAGTCGGCGGCCGAGGCCGATACCGCGGCTGTCGGCGTGGATCCACATGCGCTTGATCTCGCCCGTCGTGACGTTAATGCGCTGGATGCCACCACAGCCGACCGAAATCGCTCCGTCGCGCACGATGACGAACGCGCCGTGAGGCGCCTGAAAAGCAATCGGGTCGGCCGCGAGCGCATCCCCAGCATCGAAACCGGTGGGGAACCGGTCGTTCAGTTCCGCGAAGTAGCTGCTCATTGCCGTGCTGGCCTCCGGCGATAACGGGTCGGAGATGACGAATGCGAGGGAGTGTTCGGGGCCCACGGTTTCGGACATTACGCCGCTAGCGAAGCAGGATGCATTCGACCGTGTCGCCGACCGCAAGGCCCGAGCCGTTGGGGATGAGGGCGAGGGAATTGGCGTGCGCGGTTGCGGCCAGCTGGTGACTGCCCTGCGGTCCACCGGCGCGGATATGCCATCGACCGTCTGAACCGAACGCCCCGTGCACCCGGGTGATGTGGAGCTTGTCGTCGGGGTGACGCGTGAGCGGTTCAGCGGCCACGGCCATCAGATGCGGCCGCTCGACTTCGGTCGTGTGCCCCATCATCTTGCGCAGCGCCGGGCGAGCCAACATCTCAAAACTGATCAGCGATGACACCGGGTTGCCGGGCAGTCCGAACAGCGGCACACCATCGAGCAACCCGAATGCGAACGGCTTGGCTGGCTTGATGGCGATCTGCATCCAGCGCATGTCGGCGCGACGGCTCAGCACCGCTTTCACGATGTCGAAATCTCCCATGCTCACGCCGCCGCTGGTGATGATGGCGTCGTGGCTGCGGGCAGCCTCCACCAGCAGAGCCTCGAGCTCGTCTTCGTTGTCGCGCACCGTGCCGAGGTCGACCGGTGTGCAACCGGCCTCCTCCACCAGTCCCCTCAACATGCGGCGGTTACTCTCCCTGATCTCGCCCGGGCCAAGGGGGCGGTCGTCATCCACGAGCTCGTCACCGGTTGAGAAAAGGGCCACACGTGGACGCTTCACGACCGGCACGCGAAGTCGGCCAAGCGACGCCATCATGCCGATGTGAGCGGGGTGCAGCACGGTACCGGCGGCAAACACCATCTCGCCCGATTGCACGTCGCTGCCGGCCAGCCGCAACGCGTCGCCCGAACGGACCGCACGAGAAAAGGACACGGTGGCCCCGTCGGCCGAGACGGTGCTGTCCTCCACCATCACGATGGCGTCGGCTCCGCGCGGCATTGGCGCGCCGGTCATGATGCGCATCGCCTCGCCGACAGCGACGGGAACCGTGGCGGCCGCGCCTGCCGCCAACGTGCCGAGCACCCGCAGCGACTCGCCGACCGCCGTCGTGTCGGCGGCGCGAACGGCAAACCCATCAACGGCCGAGTTGTCGAACGGTGGAATCGGGTCAAGCGCCGTCGCATCCTCGGCCAGCACACAGCCAAGCACGTCGGCCAGATCAACCAAGACCACCGGGCCGACGGGGCAGGACGAGAAAACGTGGGAGCGGGCGTCATCGAGCGAAATCACGCTCCGACCTTAGAGGACAGGTTTCCTCGGCCTCCGTACGGACGAAGTGGCACACTGCTAGCCGTGCGCTTTGAAGAACGAGAAATTCGTTGGACCACATGGGATGGCGAGCACGAAGAGACCGTTCGCCTCGGTTTTGAGAACGGCGGTTGGACCGCGGAAGGCACAGTTGAAGGCCTCGACATCACTTACGTACTGCGCTTCGACGAAGCGTGGCGCACCCGCCAGTTCCTGCTGTTCCGCGATCTCGACGAGCCCGATCTTTGGCTCGCCACCGACGGTGCCGGACGGTGGGGCGAAACAAACGGGTCCGGGCGAGATGACCTCACGGGCTGCAGCGACATCGTGCTTTCGTGTACGCCCTTCACGACCGCCGCAGCCGTCATGCGACTCCGTGCCAGCGGACAGCACAACGAATCACTCTCGGTTGCAATGGTCGACGTGGAGACGCTCGGCGTGACCGTGCACCACCATGACCTCACGCACCTCGGCAACGATCAGTGGAGGCACCTGTCACACACGACGGGTCGCAGCTACCAGTTTCTGGTTGACGAGTTCGGATTGACGGTGGACGAGCCCGAGCGCTTTCGTCGATCAGACCGCTGAACCGGCAACAACACTCGCTCGCCGGGAATTCGACGCCCCAGAAGCCAGAGTTGCACCACGATCAGCATGACCACACCAAGAACCAGTGCAACACGAATGATGCCGGAGCTATCCGCGGGAAGATAGGCCGGAGTCGTTGCGATCTCGATCGCCGTCGACGAGGTCGAGGACGGTTCCGAGGCCAGAGCGAAGGCGCCGAGGGCCGCCGCGGCGGCGATGCAGAGTACAGCGCGAGGCACGCTGTGTTTCGGTTGCGAGGGGTGCTGATGCTGTGCCACCCCCTCTGCATCGGCGCTCTCGGCAAACGCATGAGATGAAAGCCCCGTTCGGGGACCACAATGATCCCGGCGAACTACCCAAAGGTACGAGTGTTGATTTCCTGCAGAACCTTGCGGAAATCAGCGCCGAGCACCGGGTGCCCAAGGGCGATTTCCACCGTGGCGCGTAACCAGTCGAGCTTGTTGCCAGTGTCATATCGACCGGAGGTAAACACCAGACCGGAGAACGATTCGGTCTCCAACAACATGCGCATTGCGTCGGTGAGTTGCAACTCGCCACCCGCGCCCGGCCTGAGTCGCTTTATGCAGTCGAAGATGGCCGGCGTTAGCAGGTAGCGGCCCATGATGGCGAGGTCGCTCGGCGCGTCCTGGGGCTTGGGTTTTTCCACCATGTCGACCACTCGCACCAAACCGTCGGCGTCGGGAACACCCTGGGGCTTCACCACACCGTATGCACCGATCTCAGGCGACCCGAACTGCTTCAAAGCAATGACCGACGAGCCGGTGCGGTCGTACGCGGCGAGCATCCCCGTGAGCAGCGCCGGATCGGCCATCAGATCGTCCGGCAACATCACCACGAACGGTTCATTGCCCACGTGTTGGCGAGCCATGCCCACTGCGTGACCGAGACCTCGCGGCTGATGCTGGCGCACGAAGTGGATGTCAGCCATTTCGGCGAGCTTGCGCATCTCCTCGGCCTGCTCGTGCTTGCCCGACTTTTCCAGCGAGGCCTCAAGCTCAAGGGAACGGTCGAAGTGGTCTTCGATGGTGCGCTTTGAGCGACCCGTGATGATCAAGATGTCGGTGATGCCAGCGGCAACCGCTTCTTCCACCACATACTGGATGCCGGGCTTATCCACCACCGGGAGCATTTCCTTCGGGGTGGCTTTGGTGGCGGGAAGGAACCGAGTTCCGAGCCCCGCCGCCGGGATGACCGCTTTTCGCACACGCACGGTGGGCACCATAGTACTTGCCCGACGCCCCGGGCTGTGCGGCGTTCGGCCTGTTTCGCGCCAGCCAATGGCCGATCCGGCGGCGACCTCGCTAGGCTTAGCAGTCGACGCGTGCGAGTGCCAGCGGCGGAAAGCGAATCAGAGCCATGCCTACCTACGTCTATCGGTTCACGGATTGCGACGGAACCGTCGAAGTCCAGCAGTCATTTAAGGACGACGCCCTCACCGAGGCCCTCAACCCGTCCGATGGCAGACTGCATCCCGTGAAGAAGGTCTTTACTCCTGTCGGCGTCACGTTCAAGGGCGGCGGCTTCTACAAGAACGACAGTCGCAGTTCATCGTCGTCATCGTCATCGACCACACCGTCCACGCCGGGGTCGTCCACCACGACCAGCGATTCGTCTTCCAGCAGCGACACCAACAAAGCCCCCGCGCTGGCCGTGGCCGCGCCGTCCCCAGTGGCGGCTTCGTCAAGTTCTTCCACGGACTAGTGCACCCGCCCGAGCGCTCGGGCTAGCCTTGCGGTTCTTCCCCTTCTGACACTCCAGCAGAAGGAGGCGACACATGGTCGCTCCCACTCGTCGCATCAGCCTTGCCCTCTCGTCGCGCCCATGGCTGTATTGGGCCGGCGTTGTCGTGCTCGCGATCCTCACCGGCGTCTCGGCGCAAAATCTCACGAGGCCGGCGTCGGCTGGCGCCAGCTGTCAGCCGGCCGCAGCAACGGCCGCTCTGTTGGGCGCCCGCGGACTGGCTGTGCCGCTTGGAGACCCGGCCCTGCCGCTGCACGCGGGTGACCATGTGGACATCGTCGGCGTGGCCAGAAACCTGCCGGTACTGACCGTGTCGGACAGCGCTGCCGTCGTGGCGGTCAAAGACGTTGACGTCGACGCTGTGGTGGCCGCCGTGCGCAACCACAGCACGACCCTGGCGCTGGTTCAGCGGCCGGCGTAAACCGTCAAAATCGCCAGGCCTGCGAGCACACGGTAGATCACGAACGGCGTGAAACTCCGGGTGCGGATGAGCTTGAGCATGCCCCACACGGCCAGCCAACCCGAGACACCCGAGGTGATGATGCCGAGCACCATCGCCCCCTTCAGGTCGCCCGGAATGCCGGTCTTGGCGAGCTTCAACATCTTGTACGCAATGGCCCCGCCAGTCACGGGAATAGCCATAAGGAACGAGGCCCGCGCGGCGGCGTCTCGGGTAAAGCCGACGGCACGCCCGGCAGTGATGGTGATACCCGAGCGCGACGTGCCGGGGTTGAGCGACAGAATCTGCGCGCCACCGATGATCAACGCGTCTCGCATCGTGTAGGTCTCAAGCTTGCGCTTGCCGCGCAGACGGTCGGCCCAACCCAGGGCCAGACCGAACACGATAAGCGACACCGCGATAAGGGCCGGCTTCCCCAGCTTTTCGTCGATCTTCTTCTCGAGCACCGCACCGATCGCAGCAGCGGGAAGCGAAGACACCACCAGCAACCAGGCCAGCTTGCCCTCGATCGTGGGAGGAATCTTTCGATTCACAACGGCCTTTACGCCCTCGCGGATGTACACCACAAGGTCCTTGCGGAAGTAGGCCACCGCAGCGATGAACGTGCCGATGTGCAACGCCACATCGAACGCCTTCTCAGACGCCAGCCCGGCTGTGCTGTCATCGAAGTCTTTCCAGTGGAAAAGCCACGGCACGATCAGCAGGTGGCCGGACGAGGACACCGGCAAAAACTCGGTGAGGCCCTGGGTAAGACCAAGGACAATCGCGTGAAGGGGGGACATGCACAATCCGATCGGGCTGGGTGAACGGCAAATCTTGACAGGTGTCGGCACGATTGTCGCCACAACCTGACAAAGATGAGTAGAGATACCCACAACCCGCAGGCCCGATCATGAACGTCGCCGCATAGCCTGCATCGGTGCCGCGTCGATTGTTCGTTTCAGGAGGTTGGGGGTTTCTGGGCAGGGGTATCGTTCGCGCCGCGAACGAAGCCGGCTGGATGGTTTTCGAGCCCCGTCACAGCGAACTCGACGTTCGAGACGAAAACGCGGTTCGCAACGCGTTGGCGTTCGCTCGGCCCGACGTGATCGTCCACACCGCCTACCGCAAAGACGGTCCGGATGCCTGGTCCACCAACGTAGACGGGTCGGCCGCCGTCGCCCGTGCGGCGGTGGCGGGTGGCAGCCGGCTCATTCATGTGTCCTCGGATCTGGTGTTTTCGGGCCGAAGCACACCGTATGAAGAAGCGGCCGAACCGAACCCGTTACAGGCCTATGGACGTTCCAAAGTGGCTGCCGAACGCGCCATCACGCTGATCGATCCGAAGGCCGCCATCGTGCGCACCAGTGTCCTGTACGACCTCGAGTTGATGAACGAACTATCGCGAACCATTCTCGGGGCAGCGACCGGCAAGATCCAGTACGACTTCTTCGACGACGAGGTGCGCTGCTTCACACCGATGATCGATCTTGCCTCGGCCATCATGGATCTCTGCTACCACGACTACGCCGGCCCTCTCCACGTGGCCGGACCCGAACCAATGACCCGCTACGACTTCGCGGTTCGCTACGCCTACCAGCATGGCAAGCGCGGGCACCAACTCACCCGTTCATCGCAGGGTGAACACAAGGACCGCCCCGGCATGCTCGTGCTCGATACATCCCGCGCCGCCGGTCTGCTGACCACCCGCATTCGGCCCGTCAGCGAACTCATCCGCCCACCGCGCGACTAATCCGCTTGCGGCCTATTTTCTCAGGCCCGCAGGATCGCTTCTTGGGCCGCCGCATGAAGTTTGCGTGCTTGTTCAAGGCAGGTTGCTGCGTCGTTATCGGACAGGTCTCCGGTTTCGTAGCCTGCTTGCTGCTTACGGTCGAGGGCCCGGCGGAGACTCGTCGCTAGCTTCGGGTCGACACCACTGAGAAGCTTGATCGCTGCCGCATGGTTGCCGTCATTGGAACGCTCACCCAGCGCTAGGCAGCACAGCACGTCCGCCGCTGCGATCGCTGACAGGATCGCCAGCGATGCGACAACATCACCGTTGCCGGGCTCGACCTCGCGGTCAGCGGCTGCCAGGAATCGGCGGGCGTCGTCCAGACGTGCTCGCGCATCTCCGGCCTGACACGACTTGGTGCGACCGGCAGGCCGGGTCATGCAGCGGCCTTCGCTATCGCCGCCCAGCACCCCGGAACGAGTTCGATTCCGTCGACCCGTAACGCTTTTGTCAACCCGGAACCCGATGCTTCGAGCGTTCGGAATGACTCGAACGTGTGCTCCAGGATCTGCACCGGGTTTCCGGTCATAGCCTCAACGCGGGCCGCTAACCCGCCGAGTTGTTCTTGCCACCGCCCAGCATCGGTGTTGGGGGCAGTAATGAAGAACAAGTCGACATCAGAGTCGCGGTCGCCGTCACCCCGTGCAGTAGATCCGAACAACCAGGCGGCCAGCGGCGCCTCGGCCCAGCCGCCGATCTCGTCACGTATGCCCGACACTAACCCGAACCGCAAACCGGCAAGCTCGACCAGACCGCGTGCCGTCAGGTGGTTACGGTTCAAGCGATACAACATCGCCTTTCCCGCTGGTGTTACCTCGACAATGCCCGCCTCAACGAGGTCAGCCAAGATCCGCGCAGTAGTGGCCGAAGGTACGCCAGCCTGGTCTGCAAGGCCCCGACCGGTAGAGCGGCCTGACAAGCGCACCAACGCACTCAGAACACGACCCCTTGGCCCGGGTACGACATCCAGAATCGGAGCACTCACATTCATGAACCCAACCCTAGCACGACGTCTCATAAATGAGACATATAGGACATTATGGAGACATATGTCCTATAGATGCGACATTAGCTGCCCGAGACACTGACGCCTTCGATAACGAGGCTGAGGCCGGCGGCGCGACTGGGGAGCCATTCGAGGTCGGCGCCGATTTCGACCATATCGAGCAGCATGCGTTGCAGGGTGGAAGCAATGGTGAACTCGCGGATCGGTGCGCCGAGTTCACCATTCACGATATTGAGCCCGGATGCTCCGGTGGAGAAGTCACCCGAGACCGAGTTCACGCCCGAGTGCAAGCCCTGCACGTTTTGGATAAGCACACCGTCGGATATGCCGGCGACGAGTTCGGCCTGACTCTTGGTGCCGGGCGTGACGGATAGCGCGATGCAGCCGCAGCCGGGCGTGCCTTTGTAGCCACCACGGGTTGCGTTGCCGGTGGAGGCCGTGCCGTTGCGACGGCCGCTATAACTCGACTGCACGAACGTACGCAGTGTGCCGTTGTCGATCAGCAGATTGCGGCGTGTGGCCAAGCCCTCGCCGTCGACTTCGCTGGCTGTATAGGCCAGCGGATTGGTGGGGTCATCCACCAGGGTGAAGAACGACGGGGCAACGGTTTCGCCCAGCCGGTTGGCGAACAGGGAGCGGCCCTTCAGCACCGATTCACCGTTGAGCGTTGAGCCGATGATCGAAAGGAAGCTGGCGGTCACTATCGGGTCCAGAATGATGGTGGTGCGACGGCTGACCGGCTTGGTGGCCCCGAGCAGCCGGGTAGCCCGATCAACGCCGTCTTTGGCGGCCTTGGCCGGATCAAGCTTGGAGGGATCGCGAGCCACGGAATAGCCGTAGCCGGACTGGGTCTCATCACCGTCGTCAGCCAGGGTGCCGACGCTGAGGTAGCACCCCGAGTCGCGCCCGTACAGTGCGATGCCGGTAGAAGTCGCGACCGCTTCCTCGGAGAAGGAATCGGCGTACTCCGATGCTTCGACGCGAACGCGAGGGTCGCCAGCAAGCGTGAGCTTTTCGAGTTCCATCGCAAGCCGGACCTTTTCGTCGGTGGGCAGCGCGGCGAGCGCTTCGTTCCACAAGTCCTGCTTGACGACGGCGACGCCATCGGGCGAGGCCACTCCGGCCCATTCATCGGGTGTGCCGAACTGCACGTTGTCACGCGCTTCGGCCAGTGCTTCGGCGATCGATTTCGGATCGAGGTTGCCGACGTACGCGAAACCGGTGCGGCCGTCCTTGATAACCCGAATGCCGCAGCCCGATGACTGGGCCGACTGCAGTTGTTCGATATCACCCTCATAGATGCGGATTTCGGTATCGCGTGAGCGACCTACGTAGGCATCGATCTGCTCGCCGGGTTTGGCCTGATCGGCGACACCGCGGGCCAGTTGCAACAACTCTTGTTCGGTGCTCATACTCAGCCGGCCGTCCCGCCGACCGTCATGGCCTTGACTCGTAGGGTTGGTTGGCCATCGCCGACCGGAACTCCCTGGCCATCTTTCCCGCAGGTGCCGGGGGAACCCATCGCGAAGTCGTTGCCGAGCAGATCGATGTCACTCAGCACCTGCGGCCCGTTACCGATGAGATTGCCCTCACGGATCGGCTCGGTGATCTCACCGTTTTCGATCAGATAGGCCTCGGTCATACCGAACACGAAATCGCCCGTTGCAGTGTCGACCGAACCACCGCCGAGGTGGGCAACATAGATGCCGCTCGGAGTGTCGCGGATGATGTCGGCCGGGTCAACGGCCCCGTTCAGCACGAACGTGTTGGTCATGCGCACCATAGGAAGGCACTGGTAGTTCTCACGGCGACCGTTACCCGACTGGGCGTGACCCTGCTTGCGACCACGGAGGTAATCCCACATGTAATCGGTGAGGATGCCGTCCTGAATGAGCACGTTGCGCTGGGCCGCATGGCCCTCGTCATCGATGGAGATGGCGCCCCATTCACCGGTCATGGTGCCGTCGTCAACGAGCGTGACCAGCGGCGAGGCGACGAGTTGACCGACGCGGTTGGCATACACCGACGCACCCTTGCCGACGAGGTCGGCTTCGAGGCCGTGGCCACAAGCCTCATGGAACA
>JANMCE010000079.1:0-5075 GCA_031360915.1 Actinomycetes bacterium
GCCATCGCGTCGGCCCGTGAAGCAATCCGGATCTTGTGCTCGGCCCACGGCGCCAGCTCATTCGCCGATGCCAGTCCCATGCAACGTTGGTGGCGTGACTCCGAAGTATCGAGCCGCCACGCCGTCATCATGCCTGAAACCAGCGAACTGATCTACGGGCGAGCGCTGCTGGGCTTCACCGACGGCATCAGCTTCTTGGTGTAATCATCATGACAACGACCGAGAACAAGCCCGACGTTCCAAACCTGATGTTCAGCCACTTGGGCATCGCCTGCAGCGACATGGAAAAGATGGAGGACTTCTATACCCGCGTCCTCGGCTTCACGGTGACCGATCGGGGTGACGCAGCGGGTATGTCACTCGTATTCATGTCCCGTGACCCCAACGACCATCACCAGGTCATCCTGGTGTCGGGCCGACCCGACAACCTTCCCCCGAATCCGTTTCACCCGCAGTTCGGTCCGGTCATCAATCAGATGTCGTACCGGGTTGGCTCGCTGGCGGGTTTGCGCTCGCTGCTGGCCACGCTTGAGAGCGAGAACATTCAGTCGATCTTCCCGGTCAATCACGGCATAGCTTGGAGCGTCTATTGCCACGATCCCGACGGCAACAACCTTGAGTTCTTCGTCGACACGGACTGGTATTTCCCTCAGCCCTTCCTCGAACCGCTCGATTGGTCGATGTCCGATGACGAGATCGTGACGCACACAGAGAAGTTGTCGAAGGCACAGGAAGGTTTCGAGGCGTACGCCGATTGGCGCAAGAAGATGGGTGCCCGCATGAATCTCTTTAAACCCGGTCTCTAAACGTTCGGTCAGCTCGAACTCGGGGCAGTTACTGCTACCGAGCGACAGCTACGGCCCCAAGTTCGCACAACACCCGGAGTTTGCTCTCGAAGTCCTCGCGATTGTGGTAGCAGCCTTCAAACACGCGGGTACCGGTGTACTCCAGGCGGCCATGCAGGCAACGCCAGTTATCGAACACCAAAGCGTCGCCCGGTTCGAGTCGTACGGTGAACCAACCGGAGCGGTCGACGATGCGTCGATGCAGTTCACCGTAAGCACGGTAGAACTCGGTCATCTGCGGCTCGGGTAACCGGAACGGAGCGCGGTCGTAGTTGTTGAAACTCACCTGCACCACGTTGCCGGCGGCGTCGAGCCGAATCGGTGGACGTGATGCAGTGAGATGTACCCCGGGCTCAACGTAGTGACCGGGCACGCTGACGGTTGTGAGTGTCTCAAACGCTTTCGGATCTTGGTGTCGGAGTGCTGCGGCTATGGCGAAACCGTCGACCAACACGCTGTCGCCCCCAGAGCCATCACGTTCCAGACACACGAACAGCTGCAGCCCAGGGGCATCAATGCAGTAGGTGCTGTCGGTGTGTGGCTCGAGGTAGCTGTTCGTGTACGCCGTGTCGTCATGCGCCTTGACCGACGACGAGAGGGGCCACATCGTACCAAAGATGCTGCTGCGCACCGGTCCGATCCGAGCCGCGAGGTCGGCGGCCCCTTCCGGCGTGCGCGTCACGGCTGCTA
This sequence comes from Actinomycetes bacterium, assembly GCA_031360915.1. Classification (GTDB taxonomy): domain Bacteria; phylum Actinomycetota; class Acidimicrobiia; order Acidimicrobiales; family Ilumatobacteraceae; genus JANMCE01. The sequence continues at coordinate 1,536 of JANMCE010000079.1, forward strand.
CCAGTCCGAAACCGACATCGCGCACCCGCGTCAGCAGGTCGCGTAACGCATTGTCGTTGGTCAGCACGGCGTCATAGGGGAGAGCGGTACCGGGGCTGAAGTCGCCCGACGTCCAAAGGTGCTGGTTCGTCGGCGCTACGTCGCGCCCAGCGGCTCGGGCGAGTCGTGCCGGGGAAAACAGGCCGTCGCTCGACCCGTCGTTCCAACGGACCACGACGTTGCCTGCATTATCGAACGAGGCATCGCCCGGGCTGGGTCGATGGGGCAATGTGAAGGTATCGACCTGTCGTTGGAGCGTGGACTGGTTCAGGCTGGCGGCGTCCTCACTGTGGTCGCGTAACCAGAACCATGTGAACAAGTCTGGTTGGGGAATCCCCGTAAAGCTGACGAAAAGGCCGAAGTGGGTGCTGGTGAGCTCGGTGATTGTGGGTGCGCCGTTAGCCATGGCTGAATGCTAGAACGGTTGTGTGGCTCCCCGTTTGCCGCTGGCGGGCCATCGCGCCTAATCTTTCTCGGTTGCTGTAGCGGCTTATCCGGTCGTTGCCCCAAAGAGGACTGAGTCGTTATGCGTACGTATTCTCCAAAAGCGAGTGAAATCACCAAGGCTTGGCATGTTGTTGATGCTGAAGGACTGGTTCTTGGCCGTGTGTGCACCGAGGTTGCTCGCATCCTTCGTGGCAAGCACAAGCCCACGTTCGCGCCGCACATCGACAGTGGCGACCACGTCATCATCGTCAATGCCGACAAGATCGTCATGACGTCTGACAAGGCCGACAAGAAGGAAGTCTTCAGCTACTCCGGTTATCCGGGTGGTTTGAAGCGTGAGACGTATGCCCACTTCAAGGCCCGCAAGCCCGAAGAGGCGCTCCGTAACTCGGTGCGCGGCATGCTTCCCCACGGCCCGCTCGGCCGTCAGCAGATCAAGAAGCTCAAGGTATACGTCGGGTCAGAGCACCCGCATCACGCGCAAGCGCCCGTCGCTCTGCACCTCGATCACGCAAAGGCCCGCTAAACCATGGCAACCAAGCCCCTCGTGCAGTCCACCGGTCGTCGTAAGGAAGCCGTCGCCCGTGTGCGTCTGCGCCCCGGCACCGGCGTCGTCACCATCAACAAACGCGCTATCGAGAATTACTTCCCGATGGCTACGCAGCGCATGGTCGTCACCGCAGCGCTCACGTTGACAAACCACGAAGAGACCTACGACATCGACGCCACCATGCACGGCGGCGGCATCACCGGACAGGCCGGTGCCATGCGCATGGGCATTGCCCGTGCGCTCATTGCGCTTGACCCCGAACTGCGCGGCGCACTCAAGAAGGCTGGCCTGCTCACTCGTGACAGCCGTGCCAAGGAATCAAAGAAGTACGGCCTCAAGAAAGCCCGCAAGGCTCCGCAGTACTCGAAGCGCTAAATCAATCTTGGCTCCGCGATTTGGTACCGATGGGGTACGTGGCGTTGCCAATACCGAACTGACACCCTCGTTTGCCATCCGCCTTGGGCGGGCGGCGGCGAGGGTGTTGCGCGTCTCGGACATCGTCATCGGACGAGACACCCGCCAGTCCGGCCCTATGCTCGAAGCGGCCTTTGCCGCCGGCCTCGCCAGCGAAGGTGTGAACGTGCACCTGCTCGGCGTCTTGCCCACTCCGGGCGTCGCTCATATTGCGGCGCGCAACGGCTGGGCTGGCGCGGTTATCTCGGCGTCACACAACCCGTTTGCCGACAATGGCATCAAGCTGTTTGCAGCCGGTGGCACCAAACTACCCGATGAGGTCGAGGCCCGCATCGAGGTAGAGCTCGGCGGCCTCGGCAACCCGACTCGTTCTGGCGCCGCTGTCGGGCACATCGGCGACGCCCAGCGGCTGGCCGCGTTCTACCGCCAGCATCTGATGGCCTCACTTGAGCCGGCGTCGTTGCTTGGCCTTTCGATCGTCCTCGACACCGGCAATGGCGCCTCCTACGCCCTCGCGGACGGTGTGTTCGGCAAGCTGGCTGCCACGACCCACACCATCAACGACCGCCCCGATGGCATCAACATCAACGCCAACTGTGGTGCAACGCATCCCGAGGAACTCCAACGAGTCGTCGTGAAAAGAGGAGCCGATCTCGGCCTGGCGTTTGATGGCGACGCCGACCGCCTAATGGCGGTTGACCAAACGGGCAACATCGTCGACGGCGATCACGTCATGGCCATCCTGGCGCTCGACATGAAGCAGCGAAGGGTGCTCAAGAAGAACACCGTGGTCGTGACGGTCATGACCAACCTCGGATTTCGACGGGCCATGACTGCCGCCGGTATCAACGTGGTGGAAACCGGTGTTGGTGACCGATACGTGCTGCAGGCTCTCGACGAGGGCGGCTTCTCACTCGGCGGTGAGCAGAGCGGCCATGTGATCTTCCGCGACTTTGCCTCCACCGGCGACGGCATGCTGACCGGCCTCATGCTTGCCGACGTCGTTCGTCGCAAGCGCCGTCCGCTGGCCGACCTGGCGGCCGATGCCATGACGCGCCTGCCGCAGGTGCTGCTGAACGTACGCCTGGCCAGGCGTGACCCCGAGCTATTGACCAAGATGCAACCCCATATTGAAGCCGCCGTTGCCGACCTAGGTGACAGGGGTCGCATTCTGGTGCGAGCCAGCGGAACCGAGCCGCTGCTGCGTGTCATGGTTGAGGCAGAAGATGCAGGTCAGGCCCAGGAAATAGCACAGGGGCTCGTCGATCGCATTGAGGCTTTTGACCGACAGACCAAGAGATAGCGCACCCGGTATCCTTTACCGCTATGTGTGGCATCGTTGCAGTTCTCGGTGGTCCTGTCGGGCGTGCAGCCCCAACGAGCGCCGAGGTTCTGGCCCCGCTCGATGAGGCCTGCACCTTTATCGGAGGCGTTGCCGTAGGTGACGTACTTGCGGCCGTTGCTGCCGCAGAACAAGGCAACGTGCTGCTGTACGGGCGGCCCGGCGTTCAAGCCATGGCAACCAACCCCGAACTCACAGCAGCAGTCACGGCGCGGCTCGATCAGCTCGATGCGTGGGTCGTGGAGATCGAGGAATTCCTTGAACGCGACGTCGATGGTGATCACGTCGAGGAAACCAACGCCGCACTCATCCAACTTCGCGACGTGCTGTGGTCGTTGCGTCGTGACCGTTTGCGTACCGGAGCGGCGGTCATCGCGCTTGCTGGCCGTGACGCCAACGTCTCGGCGCTGAACACGCTCACGCTCGTGCAGATGGCGCTGTCATCTCTCGACCGGCTCGAAGTGCGTGGCCGTGACTCGGCGGGTATCCACCTGTTCGTCACGGGGCACGGTCTTGATCTCAACGACTCGACCGTCGTGCAACTCCTTTCCACTCGCCAGTCCGACCCGTTGTTCACCTCCGGCTCGGTTCGTGTCGCGGGTGATGCGCTGTCGTTCGTGTACAAAGCCGCGGCCGAGATCGGCGAACTTGGTGACAACACCCGCGTGCTGCGCGCCGCCATGCGTGACGACACGCTGCTGCACCTTGCGCTGGCCAACGCTGGATCGAAGATTTCGGTGCTTGCTCA
>JANMCE010000084.1:0-12430 GCA_031360915.1 Actinomycetes bacterium
AGGAGGCGGCTACCAATGACGGTGCCGGTCTTGTTCTCGGTCATCGTCATACCTTGGCTCCTTCGGCACAGTGCAGAACGGCCTTCACGATGTTGTGATAGCCGGTACAACGACAGAGGTTGCCCTCAAGTCCTTGACGCACCTCGGTCTCGGTCGGGTGCGGGTTCTCATTGAGAATGCCGACCGCGGCCATGACCATGCCCGGGGTGCAGTAGCCGCACTGCAGGCCGTGACACTGGCGGAAGGATTCCTGCATCGGGTGAAGCGTGCCGTCGGCGGCCGCCATCCCTTCGATCGTGACCAGGTCGGAGCCGTCGGCCTGCACGGCCAGCACGGTGCAGCTCTTCACGCTTTCGCCGTCCATGTGGATGGTGCAGGCGCCGCACGAACTGGTGTCGCATCCAATGTTCGTGCCCGTCAGCCCGCATTGCTCACGCAAGTAGTGCACCAAAAGCGTGCGTGGTTCTACGTCAGCCGAGTGGGCCGACCCGTTGACTGTGACGTTGATCCTCAAGGGACCACCTCCATGATTAGTCGGAACCGGTGTTTCCCCAACCGGCTCAGACATCATGCCTCAAATCGATGTGCCGCGCGTCACGGGAGAGTTGAATTCCGGTTGGTCGAAAATGCGCAATGCCCGACCTCACGAAAGGGGTCGGGCATTGCGAACGCGAGAAGCTGTGGACTATGCGGCGTTGATGGCGTTCCAGACGCGCTCGGGGGTGGCGGGCATCTCGACGTGCTTCACGCCGAGGTGGCTGAGCGCATCGACGACGGCCGACTGGATGGCGGGCGTGGATCCAATAGAACCGCTCTCGCCGATACCCTTGGCACCGAGCGGGTTGACCCAGGTAGCCGTCTCCATATGCACCACTTCGAAGCTCGGGAATTCCGAGGCCGCAGGAAAGGCGTACTCGGCCAGGTTCGAGGTGACCGGATTGCCGGCTGCGTCGTAGCACACCTCTTCAAACAGGGCCTGCGCTGCGCCCTGGCCGATGCCACCGTGGATCTGGCCATCGAGCAGGTTGGGGTTCAGCACCCGTCCGGCATCGTCACAGGCCACGATGCGATTGAGTCGCACCTTGCCCGTCTCGGTGTCGACGTCTACCACTGCGACGTGGGCGCCGAACGGGAACGTGGCCGACTCGACCTTGATGACCTCTTCGATGTTGAGGGGGTCACCTTCGGCCGCAGCCGCCACCGACAGCTCGCCCCAGGTCTTGGAGATTGCGGGTGTGCCGGTCACGTGGAACGTGCCGGAGTCTTTGTCGAGCACCACGTCGGCCTCATCGGCCTCAAGCAACTTGGCCGCCAGTTGGCGGGCCTTTTCGGCCACCTTGGCCGACACCTGGAACACGGCGTTGCCTCCCTGTTGCAGCGATCGCGAACCCATGGTGCCGCCACCGACCGGAATGAGGTCGGTGTCGCCGTGGATGACGGTGACCTTGTCCATCGGGATGCCGGTCTGCTCGTGCACGAGCATGGCCCAAGATGTGGCGTGGCCCTGACCGTGGGGCGATGTGCCCGTGAGCACGGTGCACGAACCGTCACCGTTCACGATGACGCGGGCCGATTCTTCCTTCGGATCGACACCGCCGGTGATCTCCACGTAGGCGCTGACACCGATGCCCATTTGGATCTTCGCTCCCGACGCACGCAACGCCGCCTGCTTGGCCCGCAAGCCCTTGTAATCGGCGGCGGCCAGGGCCTTGTCGAGCGCGCCTTCGTAGTCGCCGCAGTCATACGCGGTGCCCATCGGCGTGGTGTGGGCCTCATCAAACTTGGCGACCAGGTTCTTGCGGCGAACCTCCACCGGGTCCATGCCGATTTCGAGCGCGAATCGGTCCATCGCCCGTTCCATGGCCGCAGTGGCCTCGGGGCGCCCGGCGCCGCGGTAGGCGACGATGGCGGTGGTGTTGGTGACCACACTCTTGGCCGAGCATTCCATCTTGGGGATGTCGTACACGGCTGAGGCCATGGTGCGGGTCATGAAGGCCGGCAGGATGGTGCCGATGTTGGGGTAGGCGCCAACATCCGCGGCGATGGTCAGCCGGTAAGCCTGCACGTCGCCGTCACGGCTGCCACCGATGGTGATGTCCTGCACCTGGGCCCGGCCGTGGCCGAGGTTGGTCATCGACTCGGAGCGGTGCTCGTGCCAGCGCACCGGACGACCAGCCACCTTCGCCAGCGCGGGCAGGAGGAGATCTTCAACGTAGGGGCCGATCTTGGCACCGAAACCGCCGCCGACGTCGGGCGTGATCACACGGGGATTGGAACCCTCGTACACGCCAGCAAGGGCATCACGGACACCCTGCACCTGCTGGGTGCTGGTCCAGAAGATAAGGCGATCGTCAACCCATGCTGCGGCCGAACCGCGAACTTCGAGTGGGCAGGGCGCAACGCGCTGGTTGATGGTGCGGAAGCTAACCACCACGTCGCAGCCGTCGAAAAGTCCTTCGATGTCCTGCGGCATGCCCATGGTGGCCGTGTCGAACACCACGTTGGAGCCGGTCTCCTCGAACAGCAGTGTCTCACCTTTGAGGGCGTCGAGCACGTCTACGACGACGGGCAGCTGGTCGTAATCGGCGTGCACCGCGGCCGCAGCATCTTCACCCTGACTGGCGGTCTCGGACAAGACGACGGCGATCGGCTCGCCGACGTGGCGCACCTTGCCGATGGCCAACGCCGTACGCGTTGTACCCGGGGTGAACGGCGAGGTGGGTGACGGCACAAGACCGAGATCGGTGCCGGTGAGCACCGCGACCACGCCGGGCATGGCCTTGGCTTCATCAGTGTGAATCGCCGTGATGTGGCCGTGGGCAACGTCGGACCGCACGTAGGTGGCGAACACCGCACCCTTGAGCATCGGGTCCTGGAAGTCGGACATATACACGCCGCCGCTGGTCAAAAACTTCGGGTCTTCGCTACGTAGAACGCGAGTACCGAGAATACTGCCTGCCATGTTTCCCCCTGGGGTTGAAATCTGTTTCGCAGACTATCCGCCGTTGGGCAAACATGCCGAGGTCAGGGAGCAGTAGTGGTGTCCGGCGCGCTCAAGGCAGGATCCGAGGCCGTCAGAGCGGCAGCACTCGTGGGCGCGACCGCCGTACTTGGCGCGGCTCCGGGCATGGTCTCGGGGTGCTGTAACCGGATAGTGACGATGTCCTGCAGCAGTGTGTACGGCCATTCGTTGGGCAGCGGGTTCGGCGCCGGCGCAGGCAGCACGGCAATGATCTGGTCTCCGTTGCGCACCAGGTTGTAGCGGGCACGGGCGATGCGCTCCACTTCGGCATCGGTCTGCAGTGCCTCTATTTGGCTATCAAGTCGGGCATTGGCGGCCTGGACCGCCTCGAGCTTGCGAAGGTTCTCGTTGTACTGCGTGCGCTGGTTCAGATAGGACTTGGTCGGCACGATGAACAGCGCCGCAAATCCCGCCAGCACGACGATGGGGATACCGACCCAGAGCAGGATGCGGGCACCGCGTTTGCGCTGAGGGCGCAGCGGTAGACCGACGCCTTCGACCTCGAGCACTTCGTCCGCGGCAGCCACTTTCAGATGGCGATCATGACGCGCCGTCGCATCGGCCGAACGGGTGGGTCCCGTTGGTCGTCGCGTTCCGATGGACGGCGTCTTGGCCATGGGTTATTTGGCGGCGCGGGCGATGGCCCGGCGTCCGAGGAAGCGAGCCGCTTCCCCCAGGTTGGCCTCGATACGAAGCAGCTGGTTGTACTTGGCCACCCGGTCGGATCGAGCCGGCGCACCGGTCTTGATTTGGCCGCAGTTGGTGGCCACCGCGAGGTCGGCAATGGTGGTGTCCTCGGTCTCGCCCGAGCGGTGGCTCATGACGCTGGTGTAAGCGTGGCGGGTCGCGAGGTCAATGGTGTTGAGCGTCTCTGTGAGCGAGCCGATCTGGTTGACCTTGATAAGCACACTGTTGGCTGTGCCCTTGTCAATACCCATCTGGAGGCGGTCCACGTTGGTGACGAACAGGTCGTCGCCCACGAGTTGGACGCGGTCGCCGACGGCGGCGGTGAGCTTGGCCCAGCCGTCCCAATCGTCTTCCGCCATGCCATCTTCGATCGACACGATCGGGTAGGTGTCGACGAGGCGTGACCAGTAGGCCACGAGGTCGTCACTCGAGAGCACCTTGCCTTCGCCTTCGAGGTGATACTGACCGCCCTTGTACAGCTCGCTGACGGCTGGGTCGAGCGCAATGGCGATCTGTTCGCCGGGTGTGTAGCCAGCCTTCTCGATGGCTTCCATCAGCGCCTTGATAGCGTCCTCGTTACTCGCCAGGTTCGGGGCGAAACCACCCTCGTCGCCGACGGCGGTTGACAGCTTGCGATCATGCAGCAGCTTTTTCAGCGTGTGGTACACCTCAGTGCCCCATCGCAAGGCTTCGGAGAAGCTGGGTGCACCGACGGGCATGACCATGAACTCCTGCATGTCGATGGAGTTGTCGGCGTGCACACCGCCGTTCAGCACGTTCATCATCGGCACCGGCAGCACATGCGCGTTCGGTCCGCCGATGTAGCGGTAGAGCGGCATGTGCAGCTCGTTGGCGGCAGCCTTGGCCACGGCGAGCGACACGCCGAGGATGGCGTTGGCGCCGAACTGGCCTTTGTTGTCGGTTCCGTCCAGCAAGATCATCTCGTTGTCGATCTGGCGCTGCTCGAACACACTCATACCGGTGATGGCCTTCGCCAGTGCGCCGTTCACTGCGCCGACCGCTCCCTGCACGCCCTTGCCCATGTAACGGCTGCCGCCGTCGCGGCGTTCCATTGCTTCGTGCTCACCGGTGGAGGCACCAGACGGCACAAGGGCCTGACCGCGCGCTCCCGATGCCAGGACCACTTCCACCTCAACGGTGGGGTTGCCGCGTGAATCCAGAAGTTCTCGTCCTAAGACCGTAGTAATTTCGCTCATGATGGCTTCCACCGTAGTTGGCGGTGCCACCCAATCCGAGGCAACCGGTCAGCAAGCTCCGAGGCCACGATGGGTGGCGACCGTCCAGTGCCCGTTCACCTGGGTCATCTCGTACGCCTCGCGGCCGCTCTCGAAGCTCGTCGTCAGCAGCTGACCGGCGGCATCCATGGTGTTGCGAATGGTGGTGAAGCATCCGCTCAGGCTGGCACGCGTGGCGTCGCTATTGATGGCAGCGGATTCGAGGACGTAGCCGTCACCGGCAGCGATGCTGACGTAGAGACTGCTGCGCGTGAGGCCCGTGACCATGGTAGTCACCTCGGTCAGCGCCGGTCCGGAGAACGACGACCTCAGGAGAGCTTGATCGCATGTCGTTGGATCGGTGAGGCAACGGTTGATATGGGTCTGCGCGGTGGCAAACGCAACCGTGGCTCGTCGCTCGCCATCGGCTCGAACAGCAGCCGCTGCGGGGTTGATCGGATCGAGCGTCGTGGTCGTGGTTGCCTGGGTGGAGTTGGTGGCCGGCACAGTGGTCGTTGTGGTCGCCGCAGTCGTGGTGACTGGCACCGTCGTGGTGGTGACCACCGTCGTGGGAGTGATGGTCGTGGACGCGGGGATCGTCGTTCTCTTCGCCACCGTCGTGGTTGTCGTAGTGGCGATTTCGGTGGTGGTGGTGGGAGCGACGGTGGTGGTTGTCTCGGGCACCGTCTCCTCCGTGGTGACCACCGGAGGAATGCTGACAATTTCCGATCCGACGGTTTCGGCGTCTGGATCGGGAGCCAACTGCGTGTCGGTCGGGCGAGTGGAGATGATCATGGCATCGCCGATCTCGATCTTGATGGTCGACGAGGTCGCTGTTGTGCCGGCACTCGCTGGGCGTACCAGCGCGGGCGGCCCGACGACCCGAAGGTTCGGCTCGTGCTTGGTCTCCAAACCGCAGGCGCTGAGCACGAAAAGGAGCACAGCGGCCCACAGGTGATTCGCGCGGTGAGGGAGGTAATCGCGCGACTGCATGCAATGACGATGGCAGCGCGCCGGCTAACGGCGCCACGGTAAGACGGGATCTTGAACAACCTGTGAGCAGACCTCAAGACTGCCGACGCGAAGAGTGGTGGAGAGGTTACGAAGAAAGAGAAGAATGGTCGCCCGTCTTGGCGGCCCGTTCACTTGCTTTGATGGACGCCCACAGGGTGGCAACCTCGTCGGGCGTCGTGGCGACGACATCGCCGAAGACATGCGGATGGCGGCGGATCATCTTTGCGTTCACCGTGGCTGCCACGTCGGCCAGAGTGAAGCGGCCCTCCTGCTCGGCAATGGCCGAGTGCAGCACCACCTGCAACAATACATCGCCCAATTCGCCCAGGAAATCCTTGTCACCCTCGCCGTCGTCACCCAGCAGCGCGATGGCTTCGGCTACCTCGTTCGTCTCGGCATGCAGATACTGCAACAACGAGTTGTGGGTCTGCTCCCGGTCCCACGGGCACTCTTCTCGCAGGCGCCGGACCGTCTCGTGAAATTCCAGCAACGACGAACCAACCGGCGCGGACAGGGCTGGGATGAAGATGGAGGTCAGATGATCGGCCTCAATCTCGCGATCGAGTTCGGCCCATGGCACGGTAACGACTCGCTCGTCGGGTAGACCGAGGCGCTGAAGCACCGTGACGTCGGGACCGTCGTCAACGGCCAGTTTGATGTCGGAGAGCACCCGCTGGTTGTGGCAATGGGCGACCAGCATTGGTCCGTCGCACCCGGCCGACGCGGTCGTGAACAGGTGTCCGTCGATGAGCGTGAGACGCGCTTCGATTGGGTCGAGTTTCAGGCGGGCGTACGCGATGTCGAGAAAGCTCATGCCAGCCAGCACGGTGACATCGACCCGTTCGTCGGCGAGTAAGTAGCGAACAGTTCTCTCCAGCACGAGGGGAGAGCCGGGGACGGCGTAGAGCACCTCACCATGTTTCGTTGCAGCTGCAACGACATCTTCAACGATAGACAGATACACCTGGTCGAAGGTGTCGGCCTGTTCGTAGGCGTCATCGAAGCTCCGTGCCTCGCCCACGACTGTCGCAGCCGGATGGCGACGGGTGCGCAGGAAACGATGAGGAATGCGCTCGATCGCGGCCAGTACCTCGGCGGTAACTTGGTCGGGGCCCGCCGGCCCGATGCCAGCCACGACCACGCTGGGCCGGGACTCCATCAGGGTGTGGAAACGGGAGCGGTGGCGGGATCGGCGCCGGGCACCAACGCTCCTGCCTTCGGTGCCGTAGTGACGGCGCCTTCTTTCGTGGTGCCGGCTGCCGTGGTGGGCACAATGCCGCCGCTGGCGGCGTCCCACATGCCATAGTGCGGATCGACGGTGACCGCGGCTTCCTTGCGGGACTTGTCGATGAACTGCTTCAACGATTGCTGTCCGCCGTAGGTGACCAGGTTGTCGTGAAGGCTCTCAATGGTGGGCAGCGGCTTGTCGAGCTTGATGATGTGGAAGCCGAATTGCGTCTTCACCGGTGCGGTTGGCTCACCCTCCTTGGCTGCCTTTGCGCCAGCCACGAAGTCGGGGTCAAGTGTGCTGGCCGTCGGGCACTGGCCGGTCTGCGGGTCGATCAGGCTGCCGCCGCTGTCTTTACTGCCCGGGTCGGTGGAGCGGGCCTTGGCGACATCGGCGAACGTTTTGCCGGCTTTCAGATCATCCAGCACGGCGGTGGCATCGTTCTCGGTAGCGACCAGGATGTGGCTCACGCAAAGCGGCAGCTGATCTTGTACGGATGCGAAAATCGCAAGCAGTTCTTCGTCGGTCTTGGGGCTGAGCTCCTTTTGGAGGGCCAAGTACTCGGCGCCCTTCTGGCTGTACTTCGTCTTCAGGTCGGCCGGCAGCGAGGTCCAGATCGCCGGGTCGCCGACGGCCAAAATGCCTTGTGCGACTTGTTCTCCCTGGGTCGTCTGATCTGCGTCGGCAGTGATGTTGCGGCGGCCCAGTTCGGCATGAACGAACTCGAGCAACACCAGATTCGAGAGCTGCGATCCAGCGAACGCGCTGCTGATCGAACCCTTGGTGTCTCCGGCGATGGCAGGAGCGCCCTGGGCGGCTGCGGCCCCGTTGGCCTTCGCGTACGCGTCGTTCTTCGCGAGGGTGTTCATGTCGGCTTCAAACGCAGTGCGATTGATGTGCACCCCGTTGACCGTGGCCGCGTCGGGATTGGTGGTGGAGCACGAGGAGACGGCCATCGCCAAAGCGACTGCGCCAGCGATGGCAAGAAGGGGTCGGTTCACGGGAGACCAGGTTAGTGGCCGCCGCGCCAATCCACCTCTCGCGCATTGCGGTTGTCCTTAGCGGGGCAGATTCTCCTGATCGACTACTTCCTCCGCCGTCGCCGACACGGTTTGGCTGAACTTCAGACCGAGGTCGCTCACGCGGATGGTACAGGTGACCGTTGTGCTCACGAAGGTCATGCCGTTCAACTCCCTGATAGCCGTGGAGACCTGGGCGCCGCCGCAGGAGTCGGTACCAACGCTCAGAGATCGGTGCGCTTGCGCGCTGGACTGCCCGGCCGCGGCCGCCGGTCCGACCAGCGAGCCGGCTCGTGAACCGCTCTGAGCAGCAAAGCGCACTTGATTGCTGGCTGAGAAGATTCGTCCGGCGCCGACGGCCATGAGGGCGAACAGGATGACGATGGGGAACAGGACAGCCAGCTCCAACGCTTGAAAGCCGTCGTCGGCGGCGCGGTCTTGGCGAGGCACGGGTCGAACGTAGGCGAGGAGCAACGACGAAGGGAATCGTTCTCGGTCGATCTTGAGATCGCGCGGCGCGAAAAAGCGAGGTTCTTGCCAAAGGCCGGAACGAGCAGCCGAGGATCAGACGATCAGACTCACGATCAGATTCAAACTGGCGGGATCAGTTCCTGCAGGAACTTCACCAGAAAGGCCGCTGGTTCGACGCCGCGCTTCAGTGGCAGAACGAGCTGCTGGGTGGCGTCTTTGAAGATGTGATCCTTGGCCAGCCGCTTGAGTCGTAGTTCCTCGCTGCCCTTCAGCTCGAGCGGCATGATCCGAACGTCCCGTGAGGTAACGGCCAGGTCTTTGATGCCCAACCGGTGGCACTCGGCCCGGAGCGAGCCGATGGTGAGCAGTGCCTCGGCTTCCTTCGGGACGGGGCCGTAGCGGTCCTCCCACTCGGCGCGGATGTCGCTGACTTCGGCATGCGTCGTGACGTTGGCGAGGCGACGGTATGCCTCGAGTCGACTCTCTTCTTTTTCCACGTAGTCCTTGGGCAGGAAGGCGTCGGTAGGCACGTCGAGTTTGATTTCGGCGGGCGGCTTGATGGCCTCACCCTTCATCTCGGCAACGGCTTCTTTCACCATCTGGCAGTACAGATCGTAACCGACCGCGGCCACGTGCCCGCTCTGCCCAGTGCCGAGCAAGTTGCCAGCGCCGCGGATCTCCAGGTCGCGCATAGCGATCTTGAAACCGCTGCCCAACTCGGTGGCTTCACCGATGGTCTTCAGTCGCTCGTAAGCCTGCTCGGTGAGGGTCTGATCGGGCGGATGGAACAGGTACGCGTAGGCGCGCTGTCCGCTTCGCCCGACTCGTCCTCGTAGCTGGTGGAGCTGGCCGAGACCGAGACGATCGGCGCGGTCGACAACGAGTGTGTTCACCGTTGGCATATCGATGCCGCTCTCGATGATGGTGGTGCACAACAGCACGTCGTACTCGCCCTGCCAGAAGTCGAACACGATTTGTTCGAGCGAACCTTCGTCCATTTGCCCGTGGGCGATGGCGATGCGGGCTTCGGGTACGAGTTCTTGGATTTCGGCGGCCTTGAGCTCGATGTCCGCAACGCGATTGTGCACGTAGAAGACCTGGCCCTCACGCAGCAGTTCGCGACGGATGGCCTCGCCCACGGCCCTGTTGTCGAACGGGCCGACGAAGGTGAGGATCGGTTGACGGTCGGCCGGGGGAGTCTGGATGAGTGACAGATCTCGGATGCCGGTGAGGCTCATCTCGAGCGTGCGGGGGATGGGCGTGGCCGACATGGTGAGTACGTCGACGTTGGTCTTGAGCTTCTTCATCGCCTCTTTGTGCTGCACCCCGAAGCGCTGTTCTTCGTCCACGACCAACAGGCCGAGGTCGCGGAACTTCACGTCCTGAGCGAGGATGCGATGGGTAGCCACAACGAGGTCAACCTCGCCCTCGGCCAACGCCGTGAGCACCTTCTTGGCCTGACCGGTCGTGAGGAACCGGGAGAGAACTTCGACGCGCACGGGGTAGCCGGCGAAGCGGTCGGCGAAGGTGTTGAAGTGCTGCGTGGCGAGCAACGTGGTGGGCACCAGCACAGCCACCTGCTTGCCGTCTTGAATCGCTTTGAACGCGGCTCGCACGGCCACTTCGGTTTTGCCGAAACCGACGTCGCCGCACACGAGTCGATCCATCGGTGCAGCCAGTTCCATGTCGGCTTTCACATCGTTGATGGCCTTCATCTGATCGGGCGTTTCGATGTATGCGAACGACTCTTCCATCTCGTGTTGCCACGGCGTGTCCTCGGCAAACGCGTGGCCGACCGAGTTGGTGCGGGTCTGGTAGAGCACCACCAGTTCCTGCGCGATTTCGACAACCGCCGACTTCACGCGGGCCTTGGCCCCGGCGAAGTCACTGCCGCCCAAACGGTGCAGCGCGGGTGACTCACCGCCGACGTAATGGCGCACGGTGTCGATCTGATCGGACGGTACGTAGAGTTTGTCGCCGCCCTTGTATTCCAGCAGCAGATAGTCCCGTTCGGTACCGCCGATGGAGCGCTTCACCATGCCGCCGTACTTGCCGACACCGTGGTGGAAGTGCACCACGTAATCGCCGGCCTTCAAGTCTTCGAAAAAGCCGGCGGCCTGACGTTTGCGTGGACGTGGTGCCTTGTGGGCGCGACGTCGTCCGGTGAGATCGGCCTCGGCCAGCACCGCAAGTTTAGCGGCCGGAAAAATGGCGCCACCGTGAATGGTGGCGCTGGTGATGCCGGACCTACTCAGGTCGCCCTTCGCCAGGATGGGAAGGTCGACACCATGCTCGCCGAGCATGTTCGCGATGCGCTCGGCTGAGCCGTAGCCATCGGCGCACACGATGACCCGCACCTTGTCCTGCAGCAGGTTCTTCACCCGGTTCACCAGCACCTCGCCGCCACCTGCAGCCACGGGTGCCCACAAGCTGGTGGTGACCGCTGGCGTGTCCGGGTTCTCGGGCACGTTCACGAGCGACCACGCGTTGCTCGCCGTGCCCTTGAGCATGCGGTCGGGGTCGACATGCAGACGCGGGAACGTCTCGGTGTTAGCCCCCCAAGTGGTGGCGAGCGACTTCGCCAGATCAACTTCTTCGGCAATCAGATCGTTGGCGCGATCGCGCATACGGCTTGGTTCAACAAGCAGGATCTGGGCGTTGTCGGGAAGGCGGTCGGTCAGAAGATGTTCGTCGCCGCTCAACCACGGCAACCAGCTCTCCATTCCGTCGAAGAAGGTACCCTCGGCGAGTCGTTCCCACTGCTCGCGACCCCACGGCTCGGTTGCCACCAACGCCTCGGCTTGCGCCTTCACGTCGTCGGTCGGCAGCAGCTCACGCGCCGGGAAGAGTTCGACTCGTTCGAGGTCGTCGGTGGACCGCTGATCTGCGACGGAAAACTCACTGAGCCGATCGACTTCGTCCCCCCAGCAGTCGATACGCACCGGCACCTCGCCAGTGGAGGGGAACACATCGACGATGGATCCTCTGAGCGCAACTTCGCCGCGGTGCTCGACGAGTTCTTCGCGTCGATAGCCCAGCATGACGAGTTGCCTCGCGAGTGCCGCCGGGTCGAGTCGTGCGCCGGGTGTGACCGTGATTGGCTCGACGTCCTCCACATGCGGCCCAAGCCGTTGCAGTAGCGAGCGTACCGAGGCAACGATGATCTTTGGCGTCGTGTCCGGGTGCTTGAGTCGGTGCAGTACCCGCTGGCGTTGCCCCATCGTTTCCACGCTGGGGGAGACCCGCTCAAACGGCAACGTCTCCCACCCCGGGAACAGCTCAACGTCGCCATCGGCCATGTACTGGGTGAGATCGTCCACGAGGATCGCAGCAACCGTCGACGTCGGCATAGCGACGATGATCGGTCGCCGGTCGCTCATGGTTGCCAGTGTCGCGATAGCGATCGCTCGGCCAGCCTCGGGCACTGCAAGCGTTGCATGGCTTCGGCCGAGCACCTGCAAAAACGCCGGGTCCTCCCTCAGCATTTTCGGCAGCGCAACCAATGAACCCATGTCGGCCAATGAGGGTACTAGGGGCGCGGGTAATCGGGTCGGGTCGCGCTCAGGAACGCTTTGCCTTTGTCGACATGGTTCCGTCCCATTCGCCGAGGGGTGCACAGTGCCACGCCCAGCCGCTCAATCGCTGCTGATCAGCAAAGTCGGCCCGCCCGTTTGCCCACCTCAACTGCTCCCACGGGTCGGTGATGATGGTGACCCACGGGAACAGACGGTGCAGAACTGCTGCGGCGAGATCC